>NZ_JBZYAO010000008.1:0-233596 GCF_059820445.1 Paenibacillus sp. sgz302190 | reverse complement strand
CGAAGTGAGGAGCCGTATGCGTGAATTGCGCACGTACGGATCTGAGAGGGGTATGGGGCACAATCCGAGAAGGAAAGGCCCCGCCTACTCGACCAGGTTTTTTCTATGCAACGGGTTCATTTTGGCGAAAAGCCTGCGATTATGCAGGAATTTTCGACGAAAATGAATCTGAGCCCATGTTCACGGCGAAAAGCCTGCACATTTGCAGGAATATTTTGCGGTCAGCGTATCAACCGGGCAAAAGATGTACTTTTGCAGGTTTTCTTCGCGCACCCGGGCGAGATTATGCGACGGACTCCGGTGTGCGGGTTTCTGGGCAGCCGCAGATACGCTTGCAGCGAAACATCCTTGCAAAAGCCCCTCCATGACGCTGGGCGGCGGAACCTATGAAGATGAAAATAGTGCAACGCTAGTTAGTCGGGAGTTGCTTTGGTGCATCTGCATATGCGGGACCGTCCGGTTTTCGGCGTAAGTACACTTTTCCTATGAAAATGGGGAAGGTTTTTTTCATATAAAAGAGATGCACGATTGCTAATTTTGTGTATAATAGGATTTTAGGGTTTGTTGACCTGTGGTTAATAATTGTGAGAACAGGAGTCATCTTCCATGAATCGGCTGCGAAGTTTCTTTGCATCTTATCATCCTATTGTACATACTTTGATTCTTGGAACCGTCATGGCCCGGGCGGCTTCTTCGATGAGCCTGCCGTTTTTGGCGATATATTTGGCCAAGCATACTTCCATGAGCGAGGTGGCGATCGGCGTCGTCATCGGCATGGGTTCACTGGCGGGGACGGCGGGGGGGTTCATCGGAGGCGCGCTTTCCGACAGATTCGGGCGCAGAGTGATTATGCTTGCGGCGCTTTTGGGCTGGGCCGTCGTCTTTACGGGCTTTGCCTTCGTCAAGCTGCCGCTGCTGTTCATGCTGCTGAACATGGTCAACGGCTTATGCCGCTCCTTTTATGAGCCCGTATCGCAGGCTTTAATGGCCGACCTCACGGAACCGGACAAAAGGTTCAAAGTTTTTTCCATGCGCTACATGGCGATTAACGTCGGCGTAGCCGTGGGCCCTTTGCTGGGGGCGTATTTCGCGACGCTGGACGGTTCGCTGCCTTTTCTTCTTACGGGCATCGTATATTTTATTTACCTGGTGACTTTGTACGTGCTGCTGTCGGTTTTCGGCATCAAGCAAATTGAAGGGGAGAAGAAAGCCCCGGTGACTTTCGCCTCGGCCTGGACCGTTATCCGCAGCGACATTTCTTTCAGGTACTACACGATCGGCGGGATTATCGGAGCAATCGGCTATTCGCAGGTGATGGTGACGCTGTCCCAGTATATGCAAAAAAGCTTCGCCGACGGCGTGCAAATGTTCGCGCTGCTCATGAGCGTGAACGCGATAGCGGTGATCGCGATGCAAATTCCGCTGACCCGCTGGGCGGAAAAATACAGCCCGCTTATGGCGGTAACGGTTGGCAACGTCATGTTCGCGCTCGGAGATGTCGGCTTTGCCTTGTCGCATACGACTTTTCTTCTGGTCGTCTCCATGGTCGTTTTTACGATGGGGGAAATTTTGAACTATCCCGCCGCCAGCCTGCTAATCGATAAGCTGGCTCCCGAGCATATGAAAGGAACGTATTTCGGCGCGCAGACGTTTACGAATTTGGGCCATTTTATAGGGCCGTGGGTGGGCGGATTGCTGCTGGTTTATTACGGAGGGCACGTATTGTTCCTCGTTATGGCTGTCGTGACAATCGGCGGAAATTTGTTTTATACGCGCGGATCTCAGCGCTTTCACCGGGTCGGGAATGTGTCTAAAAAAGAACAACTTTGAAAAATGGTTCTAATTACCTAATATAATATTGTAAAATAGGTATAACAGAGTATTCGAATTCGCCAAAACATACCTTATCCTTGATAGTAGTAAAAAGCGATGATTTGACAGCTTTCGATATGGCTCGATAATAGCAAACCTGGCGAAAGCCAGCGACGCAAAGCTACAGGGGCTTCCTTGTTCGTCAGGGGACACGATGCCAGCCAGCAGCCGAAAGTCAGGGCGACGATAACAGTTCCCCCTCCTTTTCAGACGTAGGTGGGGTTTTGCTTATGAAACAATAAAACAAAGGGAGGATCCAGCAGCATGCAGCCTGAATGGATGCAAAATGAAGAAGAAGTAATTACTTCGCTGTGTGGTAACCATGTTGCCCGTCTGGTACCATCCTCGGATGGACCGAAGTTGATGATTAACCGTGAAGAATACGCGCTGAAAGAAACTTGCTGGGATATAGAAATGTTTCACGGCCGGAGCAGCAGCATTTTGATCTTTTACTGGAAGGGTGAAGTAAAGCTTTCCGTGAAATTTCCGCCGTTATCTCAAGTGGAAGCGTTCCTTTCCAGACTATTCCAATGTCTAACATTCAAAATGAGGACGGTTCAGCCTGTTTAGGCTTACCGTTCTTTTCTTTTGCCTGCGGGGCATTCTAAAGATTTGTTGGATTTGTCAAAAATCGTTGTCACTTGTTGACAGTGACGCTATAATAGATGGAAAATAAAGTAGTTCTGCAGGACTAATTGGAGGATACATAACATGAGGTTGATCACTCGTTCGGATTTTGACGGGCTTGTTTGCGCGATGCTGTTCAAAAAATTGAACATGGTAGACGAAATGAAATTCGTACATCCCAAAGATGTGCAGGACGGCCTGATCGAAGTGACGTCTAACGATATTTTGGCGAACGTTCCTTATGTGCCGGGTTGCGGCCTTTGGTTCGATCATCATTCCAGCGAGTTGGAGCGGATGGGGAAGAGGGTCGAGTTCGAGGGAGAGACGCGGATCGCGCCGAGCGCGGCCAGAGTCGTATACGACTACTACGGGGGCAAAGCCGTTTTCGGCAATATCGACGATATTATGAAAGGCGTGGACAAAGCGGATTCCGCCCAGTTCAGCCAAGAGGATATTTTGAAGCCGCAGGGCTGGGATCTTCTTTCGTTCATTATGGATGCCCGCACCGGGCTCGGACGCTACCGCGATTACCGGATCAGCAACTACCAGTTGATGGAGGACCTCGTGGAGCACTGCGCAACGATGTCTGTCCATGAAATCATGGAACTGCCTGATGTCAAAGAGCGGGTTAACCGTTATTTTGAGCTGGATGCTTTATACCGCGAAATGCTCGGCAAGTACACGCGTACGGAGGGCAATGTCATCGTAACGGATCTCAGAGACGTGGAAACGATTTATCCAGGCAACCGCTTCATGGTCTATGCGCTCTATCCGGAGCAAAATATTTCAATCTGGGTCGTCGACGGGCGCAACAAACAAAACTGCGTGATCGCCTGCGGGCACAGCATCGTCAACCGCACTTCGAAAACGAATATAGGCACGCTCATGCTCAAAAACGGCGGTGGCGGGCATCATGTGGCTGGGACGTGCCAAGTTCCTTACGAAAACGCGAACGAGGTGCTGGAGCAAATTATCGCCACGATGAGAAATGACGGTTAAGAATTAACTTGCAGCCGCAGGAAGGGGAAATCCCGGAGAGCGGCTTTTTTCAGTGATGTTATTGCGCAGGTGAATGCGCTGACGTTATGATAATAGGAGATAGGTGTAGATAAATAGAGAAAACGGAGGGATAGGACGTGAATTTGCAGCGAATTCATCATGTAGCGGTCATTTGCTCGAATTATGAAACATCGAAACGTTTTTATGTCGAGCTGCTTGGGCTCAAGATCATTCACGAATCTTATCGTGAGGAGAGAAAGTCTTACAAGCTCGATTTGCAGATCGGTGTTGACGGGCAGATCGAACTGTTTTCTTTTCCCGATCCGCCGGAACGCGTCAACCGCCCGGAAGCGCGCGGACTCAGACATCTTGCATTCGCCGTAGCCGACATGGCCCAGAGCGTCGAAGAGCTTGAAAGCAAAGGCATTTCAGTAGAACCGGTCCGAATCGATCCGATTACGGGAAACAAATTCACGTTCTTTGCAGATCCGGATGGCCTGCCGTTGGAGCTCGTCGAATATGCCGAATAATCCGAATCGGGAAACGGAGCACAAATCCAAGCTGAGTTTTGCCAAAGGCTGCTTGTGGAGCGTGCTGCTGTCGGCGCTGGTGTGGGGTTTGCTGATTTGGTGGTGGCTAAAATAAAAAATCCCCGTCGATTTGCGCCAAAAGCTGCCGCATGCAGCTTCCTGGACAGGTCGTCGCGGGATTTTTTTGCAGACTCGCGGGAGCGGGGCGGAACGTGAGGCATCCCCGCGGACAAGAGGATGAAAATCGATGCATCGGAGCTAAAAAGGAAGACTCGGCTGTCAGAGTTCGAGCATCATTGGCAATGTGTGGAGAAAACCTGCAAAAGTGCATCTTTTTGCTGCTAAATATGCTGCCCACGTGTAATTCCTGCAAATCTGCAGTTTTTTCCGCCACCGTTGCGGGTTGAGCCCTCTCAGAGCGGATAATTCCTGCACATTTGCAGGTTTTTCTCCAAAACTGGCGGTTTTCGCCGAAAAAACCTGCACATTTGCAGTTTTTACAGCAGCAACTCCAGTTAACGAACGGCTGGAATGTGAACCGTCGTGCACCGGTCCGGCGAGTTCTGCTCTGCGCTCATTCGGACGGCGAAAAATCGCGCAGGTGTAGAAAGAAAATAAAGTATTAGACTGAAAAATAAAGTTGTAGACTAAGAAAATAAAGATGTAGACCAGGAAAATAAAGTCTTAGACTAACGATGCATCATTAACCGAGGGACGGGCAGATTTGTTTAAAACCAGCGAGACTGAGCAATTTCCAGAGATCGCTCTTTTGGCGAACCGAAGAGTGTGGCTGATCAGGAAACTATCTGCGCTTGGAAAGTAATGTTAGCTGTTGAGTAAAGTGAAATTCCGCAAAAAATATCAAAACAGAGCGTTCCATCTGTCGTAAAGTGAGTATATCGATATGGAGGCATTAAAGTGAATTACAAGGATTTGGTAATCAAGGCCATTACCTATATTGAGGATCATCTGACCGATGAGAGATTAAGCACCAAGGTTATGGAGGCTGCGGGCTATTCGCCGTACCATTTTCACCGGATCTTCCTATCGGTTACGAGAAACTCCGTCTCGGAGTACATACGCAAGCGGAGATTGACACAAGCAGCATACGATTTATTTTATACCAACCAAAGGATCATAGATATTGCCATCCTGTACCGGTTCGAGTCTCAGGAATCCTTCGCCCGAGCCTTTGGGAAAATGTTCTCCATCTCGCCTGGACAATTTCGAAAGCAAAGGGACATGAAGGACACGCTGTTCCGGGCAATGGAGAAGCTTCCTTTGGATGAAGTGGGGCTACAGCATTTGAATGAGAGCGTCTCCCTCGTGCCAGCTATTGTCTGCCTGAATAAGCTGCATCTGGTCGGCATGTCGATACCGGGTGTCAATTCGGACGAAGTCGGAAAGCTATGGCGGAGCTTTAGGCAGCGTTTGTTTGAAATTGAGCGAAAGCCGGATACGGAAGACATATTTTATGCGGTCATTGAACTTACAGGTAGGCAATGGGAAGTCACGTATATCGCTTGTGTCGAGGTGGCTAGCGAGGAGAGTGTAGTTCCCTTGGGAATGGTCGCTAAGCTGCTCCCAGCTGTAACTTATGCGGTTTTTACTCATAAGGGGACATTATCGAGACTCAACGATACGTTCCAGTACATTTATGAAACCTGGTTACCCCATTCAGGCAGCGTTCGTACGAATTACCCGGAGTTTGTGCGTTACGACCATCGATATCTAGGACCGATGAACGAGGATTCGGTATTAGACATCTATATTCCCGTAGGCTCGCCATATTAGGAGTATGTAGCTCAAGGAGAGGAAGAAATCAAGATGAACAAAATAGAAGACATTGTTGAAGGATATGCAGGTTGCTGTGAGGTACAAATTACCGACAACGCATTGAAGGTGACCGTTCCCATGATCGTGATGTATCCGACAGATGCACCGGAACAGACTGATAGGTTAGGGCCGTACTCGTTGGAGGTGGCCAGAGACGCAGCGCCGCTGGAGGGAAAGTTTAGACTAGTCCTCATTTCACACGGTACAGGCGGTTCACCGCTTGTGTACCGGTCGCTCGCTCGGCATTTGGCGCGCAGCGGCTTTATCGTTGGCCTTCTCGAACATCCATTTAATAACCGCAATGATAATAGTTTGGAAGGTACTGTCCAAAACCTCACCTATCGCCCCCGGCACCTTCGCATGGCAGCCGACTGGTTTTTTGAAGATGAGAGGTTTAAGGGTCTTCTACAGCCGGGAGGCTATTCGGTCATCGGGCATTCCATGGGGGGCTACACCGCGCTTGCAGCAGCTGGCGGTATCCCGACCTCCTTCCCTACTGAGAGCCCGGATGGGAAGCCGCAGCAGATCGATATCCCTCATGATTCACGCATCCGGTCCCTGATTTTGCTAGCCCCGGCGTCCGTTTGGTTCCGTAATGAGGGAGCATTAAACAACGTTCGGCTCCCCATTCTCATGTTGGATGCCGAGCGAGACCCTTACGCACTTCCTTTTCACGCGCAGATCATCATGAATGGTGTTGCTGAACCGCAAATGATTCGCTATCGGACGGTGGAGAATGCCGGACATTATTCCTTCCTGACTCCTTTCCCAGCTGAGATGATTTCACCAGCCTTTCCCCCCTCGCAAGACCCTCCCGGCTTTGATCGCGTGCAATTTCACGAAACGCTGAAGGCTGAAGTAGTAGAGTTTCTGTTGACTTAACATTAGGAACAATCACTTTCCGTCGAAATCAAATGTTAACTGAGAGTTCGATTAACTAATCGTTACGCAAACTGGGGAATGTTAGTTCAATATCAGGCTGAAACAGCAGCGGCAGTCTAAGACTTTATTTTCACGTCTTAGTCCGCCGCTGCTTACTTTATTGGAACAGTCTAAAACTTATTTTGCGAAGGCTGCCAAATTAATAATTGAAAAACCACATTAGATCAACAACTCCAGTCTAGAACTTTATTTTCAACGAACAGCAGGAGCTGCATTTCGGCTGAGAAAAGCCTGCGCACGCTGCCGGCAAGCCAGCGGCCCGATTGTGCTTGCGGTGCAGCAGCACGGGTGCGGATTGCCGGGAAAGCGAAGCTGGGCATATCCGCTGGAAAGACGCCCCATCGCCGCAGACTTGGTGGTCGGCCGACCGCCGTCATGCAGCGCAAATCTGAGCGCTAGGAACTGCGTGCACGGTTGCGCTTTGGAGGCGTCTTTTTGCAAGCGCCGGCTTGCATCGTGTCCGGCGGCGGTTACAACGATCCGGCGGGTTTTCGCGGCGGTAGCGGCCCCAGATACTGGAACAGGTTGCACTCGATCCGGCCGTTGAACAGCTTGCGCTTTTTGTCGGCGCGGCGGCTCATGTAGTGCTCGAGCTGCTGGCTCGGGCTCAGCACGAACACGCTCCACGTGGGCAGCTGCNTTCGCGGCGGTAGCGGCCCCAGATACTGGAACAGGTTGCACTCGATCCGGCCGTTGAACAGCTTGCGCTTTTTGTCGGCGCGGCGGCTCATGTAGTGCTCGAGCTGCTGGCTCGGGCTCAGCACGAACACGCTCCACGTGGGCAGCTGCCCCGTGATCGAGCCGAGCTGGCGCAGCGCCAGCTCGACTTCTTTCGGATCACCAAGCCTCTCCCCGTAGGGAGGGTTGGTGATCACGCAGCCATAGTCGCCGCGCGGGCGGGCTTTGGCCACAGGCTCCACGCGCAAGCGGAGCTCCTTGGCCAGCCCGGCCGCCTTGGCGGCGGCCAGGGCGACATCGATGGCTGCGCCGTCGATGTCGCTGCCGACGATGTCCAGCGGGACATCGTCGCGGACAGCGTCGTAGGCCTCGTCGCGGGCCTGCTCCCACAGTTCGGGCGGGACGATGTCCCACGCCTCGCTGGGAAAGCTGCGCCTGAGGCCCGGCGCAATGTTCCAGCCGATCATCGCAGCCTCGATCGGGATCGTGCCCGACCCGCAGAACGGGTCGTAGAGCGGCCGCTCAGGCCGCCAGCGGCTCAGCAGCACCATCGCTGCAGCCATCGTCTCCTTGAGCGGCGCCTCGGTCACAAGCTTGCGGTAGCCGCGCTTGTGGAGGCTTGGGCCGGTCGTGTCGATAGTCAGCGTCGCCACGTCGTTCAGCAGCGCGACCTCGATCACGTAGCGCGCGCCGGTTTCGGCAAACCATTCGGTGCCGTAGCGCTGCTTCATTTTTTCCACGACCGCTTTTTTCGCGATTCCTTGGCAGGCGGGCACACTGGAAAGCTGGGATTTATGCGAGCGGCCTTCGACCGGAAACTCCGCGTCGCCGGGGATGAAATCCGGCCAAGGCAGCGCTTTGGTGCCTTCGAACAGCTCGTCAAAGGTGAGCGCGGGAAATTGGCCCATCAGCACGAGAATGCGGTCGGCGGTGCGCAGCCACAGATTGGCCCGGCAAATCGCGAGCGCGTCCCCCTTGAACAGTACACGGCCGTTTTCGATCGTCACCTCGTTATAGCCGAGATCGCGGACTTCCCGTGCGACAATGGCTTCAAGCCCCATCGGGCAAGTGGCAATAAGTTGTAGTTGTGACATGCGGTTATTCCTTTCTATTCTTGAATGCCGGCCGCGGGTCTGCCGAGCGGAGCCGCAAACGGACAGATTCGGGGGCAAGTTGTATATTGGCTAAAAAACTCATACAATTATCAAGTATAGGGCAAACGGTACATACTTACAAACGCAAAAAATGCACACACGGCGAGAAGTGGGAAGCGAGCAGCTCCCGCTTGCAAAAGGAGGACCACCCAATGGAAACGAACGCAGCCGAACATTACATGGAGGCTTTGTACGAAGAAGATGCGCAGCTGGAGCGGGTAAAAGAGGGGATCCGTTCGCACAATATGCCTGAAATCTCGATCGCTCCGGGTTACGGAAGACTGCTTACCATGCTGGTCAACATTACCGGTGCAAAGCGCGTGCTGGAAATCGGGGCGCTGGGAGGATACAGCGGCATTTGTCTGGCCAGAGGCTTGGGAGCTGACGGAAAGCTCGTTTCTTTGGAGCTGAAACAGGAGTTTGCGGATGTGGCGAAGCGGCATGTCGAAGAGGCGGGTTTTGGCGGGCAGGTGGAGTATCGGATCGGCGAGGCGCTGCACCATTTGGCGCAGCTGCGCGAGGAAGGCTCGCGATTTGATTTTTTCTTTATCGATGCGGATAAGGTCAATTATCCGAATTATTTGGAGCAGGCGATTGCGCTTGCCAACCCGGGGGCGATTATTGCCGGCGACAATACGCTGATGCGCGGCAAAGTGGTCAATCCGAACGAGAACAAAGCCTCCGTTCAGGCGATGCGCGAATTCAACCGGCTGATCGCAACGGATTCGCGTTTGGAGAGTACGATTTTGCCGGCTTATGACGGCCTTGCCTTGGCAAGAGTTAAATGAGATAGGCCAGCGCCCGGGAGTCTGTCGAGGAGTCTGGCGGACGGACTGGGAGATATCATAGGTTTTGCGAATAAAAAAAGCACCTTTTGGCAGCTATGGAATTTCCACTGCAAGAGGCGCTTTTTTCATTTTAAGACGCTTGTTTCATTTCTGTATCGGTTTGGTCGTTCGGACTCCATGGTTCGATTTTTGTAAAATTGGGAGCGGGTTGCCGGGTTGCGACGGGTTTGACAGACGGCAGCTTTTTCGTCTGAACCCCGCCGAGGCTGTTCCAGTAAACCATCAGCAGTTCCGCGAAAAGTACAATAAATACGATTTTTCGCCAGTTCAGCTTCATTGACGGCTTCCTTTCTAAAATATACAGTCAATTCATTTTACCATAATGTGGAATCAAAGGCTATCGTTTTTTAAGCCTTTTTGCGTACTGTAGAGCGTTTTATACACCCACAAAGCATTCAGGAACAGCACAATTGCCGAAGCGATGAAAATTTCGCGGATATTCAGCAGCCCGGAGAGCGCGCCGCCTATCACCGGCCCCGTCATATTGCCGAGGCTTAAGGCGCTTGTATTGAAGCTGTAGGAGCGGCTTTCCATGCCGTCGGGCGTATACTTGCGGATAAGCGCATTGACGGTCGGGAGCAGGCCGCCCATGAAAATGCCGAGCCCGAACCGTGCGGCAAACAGCTGCCATACATTGTGCACGATCGCTTGCGGTACGAAGAGAACGGCTGCTCCGACAAGGCATATGGCCAAAATGCGTTCCGGACCGATCCTGTCCGACAGCTTGCCGAGCACCGGCGAGGCGACCATATTGGAAAAGCCGGTGATGGAGCTGACCAATCCGGCGAAGAAGGCCAGCCCTTCCGTTTGTCCGTGCAGCTCTGCAACGAATAAAGGCATAAGCGGCATCGTGCTGAGCATGGCGAATTGAATGACGAAGGTGACGGCGTAAAGGGCGGGCAGCTGTTTGATATGTTTGAGCTGTCCGAAGCCTTGGATAACGGAAACTTTCGGCTTGGCGGAAGCGCTCTTGACGTCGAATTTTTCTTTCACCAGCCAGGATGTCAACAGCGAAGCGGCAAAAAGCAAAATCCCGGTTATATAAAAAATGTATCTGTAGCCGATCCACTCCGCCAGCAGCCCGCCAATGAACGGTCCCAGAATCGTTCCTGCGACGGCCCCGGATTGCAAAGTTCCCATGGCAAAGCCCATTTTATCTTTGGGCGTATTGGTGGACATCAGTGCGACGGCGGCCGGCGCATACCCGGAGATCGTTCCGTTCAGCATCCGCAAAATCAACAGCTGCCAGGCGCTGGTGGCAAAGCCCATCAAAGTCATGACGACGGCCATGCCGAAGCCGGAACGGAGCAGCATGACCTTACGGCCGTAACGGTCCGCCAAACCGCCCCAAATCGGTTGGAACAGGAACGAGGTGACAAAATTGCCTGCGAAAATAATGCCGGCCCAAGTCGCCACCTGGTGCGGGTCCTGCATCCCCATTTCCTGCAAATACAGAGGGAGGAACGGCATAATCATCGTCATTCCGCCCATAACCAAAAATTGACCTAGCCAAAGCACGGTTAAATTGACTTGCCAGCGAACCATAAAAATCCCTCTTTTCAAGCTGTAATTGTGACTGAGCATGTATATAATTTCCAAATTGTGGGGAAGTTACGGTTGGCGATTATTCGTCCCTTAGAAACTACCCCAACTCAAAGGAGAAATCAAATTATGCCGTTCGGTGCGCATGAAGCTGTTGAAGTTCATGAAATTTTGTGTGAAAAAATCAATACGATCAATCATTTCTCGCTGTATGCAGAGCAGGCTCAGCATCCGCAGGTCCGCAATCTGATCCAGAACCATTTGCAATCGGAGATCCAGCACTACGATCAATTGGTCGCCTATACGCACGACTACAGTGCGGCTAACCGTCAGGGCGGCGCAGCGCAGGGCATGCAGGCTTTCGGCGGCGCCACGCCCCAGCAGATCCAGTACGGGCTGCATCAACCGGCGCAGACGGCTCCCGGCATGCAGGGGCGGTTGAACGATCAGCAGATTTTGAGCGCGGTGCTCGTCTGCCATAAAAACTGCGCCAAAAACGGCATGCAGGCATCGCTCGAATGCGCCGACCCGAACGTGCGGCAAATGCTGCTGAATGGGGCGATTGCAGCGAATCAGCACGCATACGACACGTTCCTGCTGATGAATCAGCAGGGTCAGTACCAGGTGCCGACGATGAACGACCATACGGCCAAAACGCTGCTGCATACGTTTCAGCCTGTCCAGCAGCAGGCGGGCTACATGTAGACTGCTTTTGCATAAAGCATAAAACCCATCAGACTCCTGCCGGCAGCGGAAGTCCGATGGGTTATTTCATTTGTCGACGTCCTTATGAACCAAGGCTGTGGAGAGCTCAAGCTCGTATCTCCGCACGCCCGGCATCTCCGCCGCATAGGCTAGCCGCACAGCACGTTCGATATCGTAGGGTACTCTTATAAACTGTATGGAAAATCCGGCGGCGCTGCCCGTTTGCTCGTCCGATCCGCTTCCCTGGCCTTCTACGACCGCATAGCTGGCCTGCGGTATGCCGTCATAGGGGCATCCCACGCTGCCGATATTGAACAGCAGCAGCCCATCATCCGTCCGTCCGGCGGATTGTTCCTCGGAAGGGTTTTTCATCGTCAGCAAATACGGTACGTGGATATCTCCGTAACCGACGATGTCCGGCGTTCTGGAACCGGACGGAGCTCCGGTCGCTTCCGTATTTTGAAACATGGCCAGACGCTCTTCCTTGGACGATTTCCGCTTTATTCTGTGAAAGATGCTCTTCGAGGAAGCGTGGAACAGACGCAGCAGCTTGCCGCTTAACGGCAGGTCAACGGAAAAAGGCAGCTGCTCCAAATAAGCGAGCCGCTGAGCGCCCAGCTGGCGCTGCTGCCACAGCCCGATTTCCGAATCCTGCGTATACGTGATGCCGAGGTCCCAATTCCCCTGGATGACCGTCTCGCACGTTTCCCGGATGCGGTCGACCACGTCCGCCGAGTCCGGTCCCTTGCCTACTAGATCCCCGAGACAAATGATTCTGTTGATGCCGCGCTTTTCGATATCGCTCAGTACGGCTTCCAGTGCAGGCATATTTCCATGAATGTCCGATACGATTGCAATTTTTTCCAAGTGTCATGGTTCCTTTCCGCTTATCCGTTCTGATCGATTCCACTCTTTCTGTTATAACATATCGGAGCGCCGATGTGGTAGTGCAAGCTGTTGTCGGTACCCAGAGCGGGCTTGTTCTGATATAATTTGTAATGGGAAAGGAGAATGCTCATTTGATACCCAGATCAGAACGTCACCGTAAACAAAAGCAGCGGCCGTCTGAACGCAAACCGATACCGGTGAAAATGATCGCCGGATTAACGCTCGTCGCTGTGGCCTGTTTGGCTGTCGGCGTAGGGGCGGCCTACATTACCTCGCGAACGTCTCACGAGCAGCAATTGGAAGCGGCTTCTACGCCCGTGAGTACGGCTGCGCCACGAACTGCTGCCGATACGGCGGCAAGCGCAGCGCCGAAAGCGCAGCCTGCGCAGAAGGCCGATGCCGCATCTCCGTCTCCTGCGGCTTCCGCTGCTCCTTCTGCCGCCGCCTCCGTCAAGCCGGACGATTCTTCGGCAGGCTCGGGTGTAAAGCTCGCCTTCGTCGGCGATGTGATGATGGCCGGCAATGTGGAAGAGATTTTAAAGCAAAATGGCTATAATTATCCATATACGAACGTAAAGGACTATTTGAGCAAAGCCGATTATACGATTGCCAATCTGGAAACGCCCGTTACGATCCGAGGCACCGCTCAGTCCAAAGATTTCGTATACCGGTCGTCTCCGGACGCGCTCCCTGCGCTTAAGGATTCGGGCGTCGACCTCGTCAACTTGGCGAACAACCACGTCATGGATTACGGGCAAGAAGGCTTGCTCGACACACTGGATGCGTTGGACCAGACAGGCTTGAAGCGCGTCGGAGCGGGCAAAAACGCAGAGGAAGCATACGCGCCGGTCATTGTCGAAAAGCAGGGAATGAAAATCGCATTTCTCGGTTTTAGCCGTGTCGTTCCGGAGGCTTCATGGAAAGCCGGGTCCGATCATGCGGGCGTCGCTGAAACCTACAGCTACACGCTGCCTGTGGAAGCCATTCAAAAGGCCAAGGAACAGGCGGATCTGGTCGTCGTCGTCGCGCATTGGGGCGTAGAACGGGCGGACAACCCGGACAAAAATCAAAAGGATCTGGCCCATCGCTACATCGATGCCGGGGCCGATCTGGTCGTCGGCAGCCACCCGCACGTTATGCAGGGCTTTGAGAATTACAATGGCAAGTGGATCGCTTACAGCTTGGGCAATTTTGTTTTTACGACCAACGATATTTCAAAAACGTGGGAAACCGCGATTCTTGAAGCGTCTTGCTCCAAAGACAAGCAGTGCGACGTCCATTTGGTGCCGGTGCTTACGAAAGGCGCGCTGCCCACTCCGATGAATGCCATGGACGGGGCCAAGCTGTTCGAGCGGCTTACGCAAATATCGAAGACGCTGCGAACCAAAGTTGACGAGCAGGGCAATGTGATCCAAAAATAGAAAGAGGAGCATGCAAGATGAAAAATACGGTCCGCAATGTATACTGTGTCGGGCGCAATTATGTAGCGCACGCAGCTGAGCTGGGCAACGACATTCCCGATCAGCCGATGATTTTTACGAAGCCGACGCATGCTTTGGTCGAACTGTCCGCAGGCGAAGTTCAGCTTCCGGGCAATCAAGGGGAAATTCATTACGAGGCGGAATTGGTCATACATATCGGCAAGCCGTACGTGCAGGGGATCACCGTGGACGAGCTTGTGGACGGTTACGCTTTGGGCATCGATTTTACACTCCGAGACGTGCAGAGCGTGATCAAGAAAAAAGGAGCCCCATGGCTGCCTGCAAAAGGGTTCCTCGGATCTGCGCCGATCAGCGAATTCAGACCGTTTCCGGGAGTCGGCGCGTTGCGGGAAACGAATTTCCAGCTTCGGATCAACGGCAGCACCGTGCAAAACGGCAATATAAACAGAATGATTTTCGATCTGCAGACGATCGTCGATTTCATCGCCCGGAACTTCGGGCTCGGAGAGGGCGACATTATTTACACAGGCACGCCGGAGGGCGTCGGCCCCGTACATAACGGCGACCGCCTGGAGCTGCTGTGGGGAGAAGAATCGTTCGGCGCCATTACAGTAACGACAAAGGAATAGAGTCCGATTGCAATTTGGCGGAAGGGCTTGGGCTCGGGGACGCGGGTGCAGCGGCATTTTGGAGACTTTCGAATCACTCAGAGCGGCAAAACGGCAAAATTTTCGTGATTCGACAATCGACGGTCTCAATACCACCGCTGCAGTCTGTCCATCGATCCGGACCACCACCGGCTGGGGCTCCACATCGTTGATAACGTTTAGAAAGCCTGCTGGGGTTCCACATCATTGATAACGTTTAGAAAGCCTGCTGGGGTTCCCACATCGCTGATAACGTTTAGAAAGTCTGCTGTGCCCCCCACATTTCTGATAACGTTTAGAAAGCCTGTTGGGGCTCCCACATCACTAATAATGTTCAAAAAGCCTGCAAAAGTGCAGGCTTTTTCGGCGATATCGCTTCGTTTTAGGGTAAAGCCTGCAAAAGTGCAGGAATTTTCCACCATAGGGCGGCTAAACCCTAAGTGTTGGCTGAAAAAACTGCAGATTTGCGGGAATTTTCCGAATGCGGGCATCAAGCGGCAAAAAGATGTATTTTGCAGGTTTTCTCACACGTTGACGCGGATACACCCGCTCCGCCGGGCGGCTTTTTCAACACGCTGACTTTTGCAGTCTTTTCTGCGACGCACCGCGCGTAGCGCCCAGCGCGTAGTACTGCACTGCGTGAAGGCAGCTGTTCCACGATGCCAAGTAGAAGCAGATTCGTCAGCTCTCGGCGACCGAGTTGTTTTTCGCGCGTTTCCGGGCTGCCAGGTGCTGCCAAGCCGCATGCGTGTACGCACGGGACCTGACTTGGTGCGCCGCCACCGCGATTAATCCGATCCGTTAACCGGATTGGTGTCCGAATAAAGAGCGCGGATGTGCAAAATGGAAGGCAGCTGCTCGAATAAAACGTCTACGAGCAGCGGATCGAAATGTTTGCCGCGCTCCTCTTTAAACAGATTTAAAATCTGCTCCAAATCCCACGCTTTTTTGTAGACCCTTTCGCTCCCCAAAGCGTCGAAGACGTCCGCAACCGCGGTAATTCTGCCGTAGATGTGAATGTCCTCGCCCTTCAACCCTTGCGGATAACCGGCTCCGTTCCATTTTTCGTGATGCTCGTAAGCGACGATCGCAGCCGTTTGCAGAATAGGCCGCTTGGAGTTTCTCAGCAGGTTATAGCCGATGTTAGTGTGCGATTGCATGATCTTGAACTCTTCGTCCGTCAGCTTTCCCGGTTTTTTGAGCACCTCGTCCGGGATGGCCACTTTGCCGATATCGTGCATCGGGGATGCCATTTTCAGCAGCTCGGCTTCAAGCGTGCTCATTCCGAGCCCCTGCGCGAGAATATAGGAATATTCCGCGACCCGTTTGACATGGTTGCCCGTTTCTTTGGAACGGCTTTCGCCGATTTCGCCCATCGTGAAAATGATTTCCTTTTGCGTCTCCTCGATTTCGTGCGCAAGCAGCGCAGATTCCAGGGATTTGCCGGCGTACGAGGCGGCGAGCGTCAAATATTCCATGTCTTTATCGGAAAATTGCTCGCTGGGCGTCAGCTTGTTGATCGCTTGGTAAGCGCCCATAATCTCGCCATCGTTATTCCGGAAAGGGATAACCATAAGCGCTTTAGTCCGGTACCCCGTTTGTTTGTCCGTACGCAGGGCGCCGTTCACAAGAAATTGTTTGTATTCTTCGTTCGTATAAGCATCGTCGATGAATACCGCTTTGCCGTATGTAACCGCGTAGCCGACGAGTCCCGCCGTTCCGGGAACGCGAATTTCGTCGACGCCGTGGGCGACTTTGGACCACAGCTCATCTTTATTTTTATCGAGAAGCCATACCGTACAGCGGTCGGAGACGATCATCTCACGGCCCATATCCGCCATCAGCATCAGCATATTGTCCAGGCTTCTTTCGTTCGCTATTTTGGCCGCATAATCAAAAATAACGCGGAGCATCTCCTGCGGCTCCAAATCTCTTTTCAAACGGGTTCCCGAATCGAATCGTTCGTGTTCCATGGTGACCTCCTTGCCATCCCCTTCGTCGTCTAACATATATTCCTCATAGGGCAGCGAACTTCCTGCCGTCGTTTCAATAAGTTTGGAAAGATTTTGTCGAATAACAGGTTGCGCTCTCTTGGCATGCAGAATGATGAGCGCGTATGCTACAATGTGTGTAAATGAATTAATGGATATTGAAAATAAAGGAGATTCGCACATGATTGTGGAGTGGGCGTTGGGGCTTGCCGGCAGCTTTGTTATAGCGGGGGCGGCTTACTGGAAGCGTTCCTTGTCCGCCTCCGGCTTCCTGGCTGCGGTTGCGCTCGGAACCGTAATGTATGCGCTCGGGAACGCGGCGTGGTTTGGGACGCTGATCGCATTTTTCCTCTCTTCCACGCTGCTGTCCAAGCTGAAGCGGGCCCGCAAAGCAGCGGCAGAGAGCGGCTATGCCAAAAGCGGCCGCAGAGACGCCGGGCAGGTTGCGGCCAACGGAGGGCTGGGCTTGCTGCTTTGCATGGCCAACGCGATTTGGCCTGATCCGATGTGGTGGGCTTTGTTC
This sequence comes from Paenibacillus sp. sgz302190, assembly GCF_059820445.1. Classification (NCBI taxonomy): domain Bacteria; kingdom Bacillati; phylum Bacillota; class Bacilli; order Caryophanales; family Paenibacillaceae; genus Paenibacillus; species Paenibacillus sp. sgz302190. The sequence continues at coordinate 216,372 of NZ_JBZYAO010000008.1, read as the reverse complement.
GTCGGTGTGATGGCGACCGTCAACGCCGATACTTGGGCGACGGAAATCGGAGGGTTAAGCCGTGCACGGCCGCGTTCGATCATTACCGGCAAACGGGTTGCGGCAGGCACTTCGGGCGGCATTACAGGACTTGGGCTGGGCGCTTCCGTATTGGGAGGCTTGTTCATTGGGGCGGTTGCCGCGCTGCTGGCGGGATTCGGCGAGCCGTACGGCGGGCAGCATCACTTGCCGGGCGGCAGCGCAGGTCCGCTGCTGGCTTTGTCGGGGATCGGCGCCGTCTCCGGGCTGCTCGGTTCGCTAGCTGACTCTTGGCTTGGTGCAGTACTGCAAGTGATGTATCGCTGCACCGTCTGCGGACAAGTTATGGAAAAACATATCCACTGCGAGCGAAAAGCCGATCATGCCCGCGGCATACGCTGGATGACGAACGATGCTGTGAATGCCATCAGTTCGTTAGCTGGAGGAGCCGTTTCTCTGGTGTTATTTGCGCTATGGTGAAGGTGCGATATTTATTCGTCCTTGCGGGAGTAGGCTTTATTCAGGACCCAGATGAGCAGGCCCAGCATCCCTAATACGATTAGAATAGATACGACAATGACGGCAGTCATGAGTTTCCTCGCTTTCCAAAAGTGGGCATCGTTCCTTTGTACATTGTAATTCACGCATACAAACAAAACAACCCTATTTTCCGCATCCGGAGGCAGGGTTGTTTGTGTTCGGAGGTCTGTCCGATGAACTCCGCGTCCGTCGGGCAGACTCCTAATGAATCGTCGGACTGGCGCTTTCCGGCAGCGCTTGTTCCGGCAGTGCTTCTCCCGCTGCGGGTGCGGCTGCAATCGCCGTGCTTTCCAGCAACTGCTTCTCCAACTGCTTGACTTTCCGCTGCAGCTTGTATTGGCGGATGATGCCGAACAGGCCGACGATAAAGCCGCCAAGCAGAGTGGACGTTAAAATAACAATGATCAAAGGTACGCTCGTCTGGGCGAACAAAAAGTTCACTTCGACCGAACCTACATTGATTACGGCAAAAATAGCCGTAATAAGGGCAAAAATGAGCATGCAAATCAGTACCCACTGCGTTTTCATCGGCTTCTCTTCCTCTCCGTAGAGAAAAAGGCTGAAAGCTGCTGCCTTCAACCTTTTTAATTATTATTTGGTCAGTTCTTCCATTTGATCGAGGAGGGAGCTGAATACGCTCATAGCCTGCTTGATCGGCTCCGGAGTCGACATATCGACGCCCGCGCGCTTCAAAATATTCAAGGAGTAGTCGCTGCCTCCGCTTTTCAGGAAACCGAGGTAGCGATCTACGGCAGGCTGCCCTTCATCCAAAATTTGCTTGGCAAAGCTCGTCGCCGCAGAAAAGCCCGTCGCGTATTTGTATACGTAGAAGCTGTTATAGAAATGCGGGATGCGGGCCCATTCCATCTCGATGTCCTGATCGACGACCATGTCGCTGCCGTGATACAGCTTGTTGAGGCCGTAATAAATTTCGCTGAATTCCTGCGGAGTGAGCGATTCGCCTTGCTCCGCCTTATCGTGTGTAATCATTTCGAATTCGGCAAACATCGTCTGACGGAACACGGTCGTCCGGAACTGATCGGCATAATAGGTGAGCAGGTACAGCTTTTCCTTCGGATCGGTTACTTTTTTCAGCAAATAGTCCATCAGCAGCGCTTCGTTCAGCGTAGATGCGACTTCCGCGAGGAAAATCGTGTACTGCGCATAACGGTAAGCCTGGTTCTCATCCGACAGATACGAATGAATCGCGTGCCCCATCTCATGCGTCAATGTGAACATGCTGTTCAGGTTATCCTTATGATTCAGCAAAACGTAAGGATGCGTGCCGAATGCGCCCCAACTGTAAGCGCCGTTGCGTTTATTTTTGTTCTCGTACACGTCGATCCAATGGTTGTCGAAGCCGTCCTGCAGGATGCGCAAATAATTGTCGCCGAGCGGAGCCAGGCTTTTCATGATTTCTTCCTTCGCCTGCTGGTACGTGATGTCCATCTTGAACTCTTCGACCAGAGGGGCGAACAAGTCGTACATGTGCAGCTCATCGACTTTCAGCAGCTTTTTGCGCAGTTTCAGGTAACGGTGCAGCTGCGGCAGGGAGTCGTGGATCGTGCTGATCAGGTTCGTGTAAACTTCCTTCTTGATGTTGTCGCCAAACAAGGACGATTCCAGTACGGAAGGGTATTTGCGGGCTTTTGCGTAAAAAATGTTTTTATTGATGTTCGCGCTGAGCGTCGCGGCAATCGTGTTCTTTTGGCTGCGGTAGGTCGAGTATACGGCCTCAAAAGCGTTTTTTCGCACGTCGCGGTTGCGATTTTCCAGGAATTGGATGTAACTGCCGTGGGTCAGTTCGACTTCCTGGCCGTTTTCGTTTTTGATTTTCGGGAATTTCATATCCGCATTGTTCAGCATGCCAAAAATCGTGCTCGGCGCGCCGGCCATATTGCCCGCTTGGGCAAGCAGAGCTTCCTGCTCTTTGGAAAGCGTGTGCGGCTTTTGACGGATCATTTCATCGAGCGTGTCTTTGTAAAAAGCGAGGGCCGGATCATTGACCAGCTTTTTCAACTGATCTTCGCTTAAGCTTAAAATCTCCGGCGAAATGAACGAAAGCGCTTCTCCCACTTCGACGCTGATTTTTTTCGCTTTATCGGATAAAGCCTGATAGGTAGGCTCTGCCGTATCTTCATGATGCTTCATGTTGGCGTATACGTACAGCCTTTCCGTCATTAAAGAAACTTCGTCTTCCAGCTCAAAGCATTGCTTCACAGCCGACGAATCGTTTAATTTGCCTTGGAAGGCGCTGATTTTGCCAAGAGAATCCTTCACTTTTTGAAATTCCTGATCCCAGGCCTGCTGATTAGGGAATAAATCCTCCAAATTCCATCGGTGCTCGGCCGGCACATCTTTACGTTCCAGTACTTGATTCATCGGAGCCCTCCTGTCCTTATGTAAAAAATGGGGTAAATCCAGAGCATAAGCGGGTGAATCGGCTGCAGGCACGGCGCCCAAAAGGAGCCCCACGGCCGCAGTCACACAAATCCAGCGCATAGCGGTCACGCTCCCGGGATAGTTCCACCTTCAGGATTGCCTTACGCAAATTCCCATAAGATGGTTTTCACCTAGTATGACCGTTAGCCTATGTAAATATGATTATAAGAAAAAGCTGGAAAGATGTAAATTTACATGCCGACGCCAAAAAAACTTAGCATGATGAGCACGAACGATGCGGACACCATGACGATCGCAAGCAGCGCCAGGGCTCTTTTCATCCGGGCCGGCAGCGTATCTTTTGTCATAATCAATATAATCGCCAGGCAGAAGGAAACGATCACAAAAGTGAGGATCGAGCCTGATTCGGTCATAAGGAATCATCCTTGTCTGTAATTGGAATGTAATAAGGATATCTTTTCCTTAAAGTATGTTCGCTGTCCGCAGGCAAATTCCTTTTTCAGCCCGGTGATATGAGCAGCACGGAGCAATACGTCAAGCCCATGGGGGCGGCGGAGGCTTGCTCAAGACGCAGCGGATTCCATTAAAGGCCGCTTCTCGCCGGATAGCCTCAGCCGTTTTGAGAGAAGCAAAAGGTTGACAGCGGGACCGAGGGGGCTGTTATGTTCTAGCCTGCATGCGGCATGCCGTCGTCGGGTTCTTGGACGGAGCCGGTTTTGACGAGCACCAGCTTGCCGCGGGCGTCCATCTTTACCGTGAACCGGTCTTCCGGCTCGATCTGGGCTTGTTCGCTCAATTCCTTCGGCAGCTTGAGCTGTCCGCGGTCTCCCACTTCAACGAGATAGCCAGCCACCTTGGACCATTTCCCGGCGGCAAGCACCGCAGCGATCAGAAGTGCGATGAGCAGCCATTTGCTGAGCGGATTCGCTGCAAAATACGGGGCGAGGAACGATTCGCCGGTAATCATTTTGCCGGCGGTCAAGGCGAGCACGCCGGAACCGATGTATATGATGGACGGATATTTTTCAACCCAGGTGATGAACAATGTGCTGCCCCAGACGACGATCGGGACGCTGACCAAGAGTCCGATAACGACAAGGGCGAAGCTGCCGTGAGCGGCTCCGGCGACGGCGATGACATTGTCCAGCCCCATGACGGCGTCCGCTATAATGATCGTGCGAATGGCCGCCCATATGCTATCTTTGGCTTTGATGTCTTCATGATTTTTTTTGTCGGCAAGCAGCTTGTAGGCGATCCACAGCAACACGATTCCTCCGGCCAGCAGCAGGCCGGGAATTTTCAACAGGCTTACGACGGCGAGGGTTGCCAGAGCGCGAATGGCGACTGCGCCGACGGTTCCCCAAATAATCACTTTTTTCTGCGTTTCTTTCTTCAGATTGCGGGCGACCATACCGATGACGATGGCGTTGTCCCCCGCGAGCACCAAGTCAATGAGGACGATGCTGATTAATGAGGTCAAAAATCCGACTGACAACCAATCCATACGAAACACTCCTTTGAAAGTTTTGAGAATAACTCGTCTGCCGACGCTTTCTCTGATGAAAATAAATAGAGCCCAGCACCACGGATCTGGTGAAGGCTCTTCTTCCATCAAAAAAAGACCTTTACCAGATAAATGGCAAAGGTCTTGCTAACAACGTGAACGTTGCCAATAAAGCCGGGGTTTGATGAGAACCCGAATTGACGACTTTACTGTAGCAGCTACTCCCCTTTGGAGTGGAAACTATGAATTTATACGCTCATTATAAAAGGAAGACAAGCCTGAAGTCAAGGCATTTTTTTCCGTAAAAGGAATCGGCCCGGACAGTTACACTTCCTCAAACGCCTTCATGATAGCGTCCCATTCTTCCTCCGTACCGTCAAACCGCTCTTTCGCAAACCGTTCCTTGGCCCAATGCATCATGGCGGGTCTGCCGATAAAGGTATGGCATTCTTCCCCCCATTGATCGGAAATTTCCGTGAGGACGATTTTGGTCCCTTGAACTTCGACATTCATCATGTTCCATTTATCTTTCTTGTATATCGTATGTTTTTTTATCATGACCCTGCTCCCTAATCGTATAAGTTGATGCCATCATACCTTAAGGCGGTTGCGAAATCAAGAATTGCGGCTTGCAAGAGCGCGGAAAGGATGATAAAATCCTTCCAAGCCCTTCCATAGAGGGAGGAGCGGAGCAGTCAGTCGAGATGAGTTGAGCAGAGCAGAGGAGAGATGAATATGCAAGAGCGCAATTATTATGAGCAGACAGGGGTTGCTGTGACCTCGCGCTCGTACGCGGAGTACGAGAAGATGTTCGGCTTGGAAACGGAGCAGTTGCGGGGCAAACGCGTCCTGGATGTGTCCGGAGGGGCTTCGTCTTTTACTGCGGAGTCCGGGGGGCTGGGAATTTTGTCGGAAGCGGCAGATCCCATGTACGCCGAGCCCCTTGAAGCGATCGCAGCTGTCGGAAGAGATGAAGTTCACACGGTTGCGGCCAAAATGGCAAAGCTCATTGACGTTTACAACTGGGACTATTACGGGTCTGTTGACAAGCATAAGGCAATCCGGGAGAAAGCGCTTGAGCTTTTTCTCGCCGACTACGCGGATCCGGCAGCCAGAGCCAAGTATCGCGCGGCAATGCTGCCGCAGCTTCCTTTTGAGGACGGGGCATTCGATCTTGTGCTATGCAGCCATTTTTTATTTTTGTATGAAGCGCAGTTCGATTTCGCGTTTCACCTAGCCGCGGTCAAAGAGCTGGTTCGCGTGTGCAAGCCCGGAGGCGAAGTGCGCATTTATCCGCTGTTGAATTTTCAGACCAAAGAATACGGCAGGATGGAAGAACTCATGGCGGAGCTTGCGCAAGCAGGGTGCGATGTCCGGCGAAAGCCGTCTTACCTTCCCTTTTTACCGAATTCAACGCACCTTTTGTCGATCGTCAAACCTGCGGCCGTATAAGTACAAACTGTAGATAAAACAAACATTTTTGTTGGATCAGACTCGGTTTGCAAGTTGATTTATAAAACCGATGGTGATATAATTATGGTATTCGTCACAGATGGCGATATTTTTAGGAGGTTGTTCACTTGAAAGGTACAGTAAAATGGTTCAACGCAGAAAAAGGCTACGGATTCATTCAAGTTGACGGTGGAGACGACGTATTCGTACATTTCTCCGCTATCCAAGGCGAAGGATTCAAAACTTTAGAAGAAGGCCAAGAAGTTGAGTTCGATATTACTCAAGGAAACCGTGGTCCTCAAGCAGCTAACGTCACCAAATTATAAGATTAATGGGGTATCCCACTTATAAATAGTGTCATAGCACAAACAATAAAGACAGTTCTCGGGTTTTCCCGGGGCTGTCTTTTTTGAGCCGTCAGAGTGTTCTCTGGCGGTTCTTTTCGTTTGCGCCCGTATGGCATAATTAAGCCGAATAACCCATCCTGAAAAATCGGATTGCCGCTCCTGCCTGTTCCATTCATTCCTTTATAATGAAAATCAAGCTATCCGGACAAGTGGATGGCGCATGGATTGTAATATTTTGGATGAACTTGTACTTTGGCCTGACCAATTTTCCGGAAGAGGATGGAGAGCGGCATGAGAAATTTTTATTTGACTTTAGAAGAGCTGCAGGCAGCAGCGGAGTTGTACGGAACCCGATTCCCGCTGCTTGCGGCCGAAACGCTGGAGTATGCGGAAGAAGCTTGCCGCAACCGCTTTAAGGTGCCGTTCACCATGGTGGCGGATCGTTTTGTCGATATGGGCGATCCCGTAGATTGGCTGCACAACCCTACGGCGGATCTTGAGTTCACATGGGAGCTCAATCGCCATTGGTATATGAAAAAGTTGGGGATCGCCTACTTGCTGACCGGCGATGAGCGGTATGTCCGTACATTTATGAGGCATATCCGCTCTTGGCGCAAGCAAAATCCGGTTCCCGCAGGATTAAGCTATGAGGTGGCGACTTATTTTCAGCAGCCTGGGCCGTGGAGGCTTTTGGAGGTGGGGCTTCGCGTGCAGTCCTGGATTTGGGCCGCCAAGCTGATGGAGGGCTGCGAAGCGATGACCCAAGATTTTCGGGACGAGCTGCGACAGGGGCTAAGCGAGCATGCCGCTTATTTAACCCGTTATTGGGGCAGCACGGAGATCAATCATGCGACGATGCATATGCAGGGCTTGTTCATGATCGGAACGTTTTGCCATGAGCATCCGGATGCCCCGTCCTGGCGGCAAATTGCGATGGAGCGGCTTGAGCTATGCATCCTTCATCAATTCGGCAACGACGGGATTCAGAAGGAGCTGACCACGCATTATCATAACGGCAGCATCAGCATGCTGGGCACGCCTTTTTTGCTGGCGCAGCGCACGGGTTACCCGGTAAGTGAATGGTATGCAGAAAAGCTGGGCAAAATGGGGGATTTTACCGAAGCACTCATACGCCCGGATTTGGCTTCTACAGCTGCAGGGGATTCGGACTGGATCGGTTATGCGGCGGAGGAACTTGGGTTTCTGGGCGTACTGCTTGAGGAGGAACGGTTCATCCGGATGGGACGGTGCGGCGAGGAACTGCTTTGGTTGATCGGGGCCGACAAGTTTACGGAGCTTGAGCAAAAGTTCGCCCATTCGGCACCCGGTACGGAATCGAAGGCGTTTCCCGAGACAGGTTACTATGTGATGAAAAACGAGCGGAACTACTTGTTTTTCGACGCGGCTTCCATGGGTGGCGCACACGGTCATGCCGATGTGCTTGCTTTTGAATGGATGTGGAAGCAGTGTCTCTGGTTCGTCGATCCGGGGCGCTATACGTATGAAGAAGGTTATTGGCGGCATTATTTCAAAAGCACGAGGGCTCATAATACGGTGACGGTGGACGGTGAGGACCAAACGCCTTATCTGGCCACGCAGCAATGGGGAAGCCCTGCGGCAGAGCCGATGCTGCATCGTTGGGCGGAGACGGAGCATTATCATTTGATCGATGCTTCGCATAACGGGTACGAGCGTTTGGCGGCGCCGGTTCGCCACCGCAGATGGCTGCTGCTAGGCAAACGATCAGACGTGCTGATCGTCGTCGATTGGCTGGAAGGCGAGGGCGAGCACCGTATCGAGCAGAGGTTCCAGCTTCATCCCGAAGCGCGCCTGCACATCGGGGACGACGCCAACAGCGCCGAAATTACGGACACGCTGTCCAAAGCGCGCCTGCAAATCGGCTGGACTGCAGCGGCCGCCGGCGGCTCGCAGGGAGCCGGTTTTGCTGCTTGCGCCGAGGAGGGGTGGATTTCCGAATGTTACGGTTCCAAAACAAGCTCGACAGTACTTTCCTTCAATGGGACGATGAAGGGAGATTTGGCGATAGCGGCCGTATTCATCCCGGCGGCGGAGGTCGAGGAGGAACGAGCCGTCAAGCTTCAGGCTTGTCAAGTGGATCAAGCGGGCAAAGAAGTGACGGTTCACCTGCTGAACGGAAGTGAATCCATCGTCATCCGGCTTGGGGAAGAAACCGTAGCGTGGCAGAACGGCGTTTTGCAATCAGAGTGTTGAGAAAATCGCAGGACACTCTGTTCGGTTAGCCGGTAGGAGGTCTTTACTTTGAAGTAGGTGCCATAAAATAAGCGGTTCAGATAGACGAAAAACCTGCAAAGTGAGCGAAAGCGCAGGTTTTCGTATGAGCGATCCGTTTGGCGGAAAAGCCTGCGATTGTGCAGGCTGCCCAGAATCCCCAACGGCCACAATCCAGAGCTGGTTGCACAGGTTGCGCGAGGAAAACCTGCAAAAGTACAGTTTTTTTCTCGGCTGTTACGCTGGCCACGAAAAATTCCTGCAATTGTGCAGGCTTTTCGCCGTGGACTGGGGCTTAGGTTCATTTTCATCGAAAATTCCTGCACAATTGCAGGAATTTCTCCAAAATGAACCCTTTTTAAGGAAAAAGCCTGCACTTTTGCAGGCTTTCTCGCTACCAAGTCGCCTTGTGTCCCCCCACATCAGCTGCGCACCGTGCAGGAAAGGCGTTGGCTGGGGAAGAGTGGGTGTGCAGGTTTTCTACGCATGGTCAAGCGGATGTGCTGCCTCAAGTACGTGTTATGTGCTCGAGACCGACCGCCGTCATGCAGCAGCGAGCCGCGTACGGGGAGCTTCACGCACACACGGTGCGAAACAAGGGTCCGCATACCGTGTGGTCGACCGACCGCCGTCAAGCAGCGCCGTACCGCAAACGGGGAGCTTCACTCGCACAATGCGGTGAAGCTCCCTGTTCGCGTTTTTCATGCTGTCGACGCTGAAGCCGGATCGGCTTAGTCGATGATTTGCAAAATCTCGTCGACTTCTTTTCGCGGCATTTTGCCTGGCTGCTCTTTGGGGTAGCCGAGCGAAATGACCATGTTGATTTGGAATTCCTGCGGAATATCCAAATAAGTACGAAGCTGCTCCTGTGCGAGCAGTACCGGCCCGGTCATCGGGCATGTAGCGAGCCCTTTGGCATGAGCGGCCAGCATGAGATTCTGGGCAGCGAGGCAGGAGCTTTTGATGCCTTCCTCAGCCCACACTTCTTCGCCGACCAATGCGATCGGATCGAAAATTTTGTCGCGAAACTTGGACGCGTACGGTGTAGCAAGGCAAATAATAAGAACAGGCGCGTCGGCAAACGCCGTAGCGTAAGGGCCGAAAGATCTGACCAGCATCCGGGCTTCGCGGCTCAGTCCTTTTTGCTCGGCTTCCGCCGCTTTGAGATGCAGTTGGTCCCAAGTGAGCTGCTCAATATGTTTGATCTTTTCTTTATTGCGAATCGCAATGAATTTCCACGTCTGCGAATTCGTATCGCTCGGCGCAAAGCGCGCGCAGTCAATAATTTCCAGGATATCGGAGACAGCGACCTCCTGGTCAGTAAAGTTCCGAATGCTCCGTCTTTCCACAACAATTTTCTTGAAATCATCATAGCTCATAAAAAGTGCAACCGCCTTTGAATTTTATTACTTGGTACTAAGACTATATCTTATTATAAGGCAGCAGCTACTGGAGCACAACCGTGTCGCCTTCGCCAAGCCCTTGCAGAACTTCCGTCTTCTCCGGCGTCTCCATGCCGATCGCGATGTCGCGCCGTTCGATTCCTTGCGCAGTTTGCAGCATGACGTAGTATGTATCTTTTTCCTGCTGGATGGCCAGCGTCGGTACTACGATAGCGCCGAGCTTTTTCTCGGTTTCAATCGTGCCCGATAAGCTGAGCCCGGCGATCAACTGATCGTGAGGCTCCAGCGAAATCGTGACTTCGAACTGCGCCGAACCTGTGCCTTGATCGGTTCCGGATTTGGCGAACTTGGACACTTTTTCCACTTTTCCTTGCAGCTTCGTCTGCTTCAACGCGTCGACTTTCACTTGAACCGGCATGCCGGGTTTAATGCGAAACACATCAAACTCGCCGATCGTGCTCACAAGCTGCAGCTTGGTGATGTCGACGATTTTGCCGATGCGGACGCTTTCCTCGACCGACTGCGGGATTTTGGCCGAATCGTCGAACAGGAAAATACCGTCTTCCGGGGCCATGAATGCCGCCTGCTTCACTTTCTCCAGCTTTTTGTTCAGTTGAAGCTGCGCCGATTCCGTGCTTACCGCGTTAAGCCGGTTTTGTATTTTGAGGCTTTCGGCGTCGGCGTAGCGCTGTCTGGCTTCAGCCTCGCTGACCGTAGAAGCTGCGGAAGCCGGGTCGCCGGAAGCTTTGAAGTTGGCGAGCTCCGACTCCAGCTGCTGTTTTTTGATGCTCGATTGCAGAGAGGAAATTTCGCTCAGGAGCGGCGTCGCGTCAAGCTCGAACATTTGCTCGCCCTTTTTTATCTGCGATCCCTCCGATACGTTCCAGGTTTTAATTTCGCCGGTAAAAGGCGCGTAGATTCGGGTTTCTTTCTGGTAAGAAGATTTCCCTTTTACTTCGATGCTGTTGCTCAAATCTTCTTTAGTCACCTTGAATTGCAGCTGAGTGCCGGCAGCGGCCTGGCCGGCTCCGCCGTTTGGCGCCGATCCGGGATGGCTGGATATGTATAAAAAGCCGCTGATCCCGCAGATCACGACGGCGGCGACGATCAGCGCGCCGATTTTCTTTTTTTTCATTGCGGTCATTCTCCTATTTTCCTATTCTCGTTTAATCGCAGTCAAAGCATCGGTCCGCGACGCTTTAACGGCAGGGTACAACCCGGAAAGAACCCCGGTCAAAATGGCGAAAAACATCCCCACAGGCAAAATCCAAAAATTGATAAACAAAATTTCCGCCTGTTCGGGCGATCCCCCACTCTGGAATTTGATTATGATCAGATTGATCCCCCAGATGACCCAGTACGACAGCACGATGCCGACCGTGCCCCCAAGCATGCCGAGCAGAGACGACTCCACGATGAACATGTTGCGGATCTGTTTTAAGTTTGCTCCGAGCACTTTCATGATGCCGATCTGACGGCGTCGCTGGTGCGTAGACATTGTCATGGCGACAACGATGGAAATGGAGGCTACCAGCAGCACAAATAAGCCGACACCGGTCAAAAGCAGCCGGATGATCGCGAATTGGCCCTTCATGCGGTCTTCCTGGTACAAATTGGATTGGGTTTGCAGGCGCAGCTTCTTGATCAGATCTTCCACTTCTTTGACATTGGAGCTGCTGTCGACTTTTACCTTAACCTTGGAATAGGAGTAAGCGTTGCTCACGGAAGTTTTTCCGGTCATCTGCAAAATTTTGCGGCCCATTTCAGGCGAAACATAGGCCAACTTTTCGCCTAACAGAATGTAATCGGGCAGCCCTTCCGGTTTTTTCAGCACCCCGGCTACGCGCAATGGTATTTCGACGGCAGGTTTGGCGGCCGCTCCCGTATTGCCCTGGCTGTCGTTTTGGAAATTCGTATTTTTGATGACGATTTGCTTTTGATAAAGCGGGTACGGAATAGTCTCCATTTTTCTTATTGTATCGAACGTTTCCTGCGAAGGATTTTGCTGCAAAAGCTTAGCGCGGGCTTTTTGCGCTTTTTCATCCAAAACGCCAAGCGTGGCGCTGTAGCCCAGGATGATGCCGTTATCGCGGTCGGACACGCCGCCCTGTTGAAACTTGGCGTCAAAATCTTGCAGCGTATCGAGCTCCGTAGCGACGATTGTCAGATTCCAGCCCTGCTTGCCGTCATCGACCGTAAATTGAAACTGCTGCAAGTCCTGAAAGCTTGCCACCGATTTTACATGCGGAAACGTGCGGATCAGATCGAGCTTCGCTTTCGTAATTTTGGCCGGGCTGTTCGGATCGTCGGACTGGTCGGTAACCGTAATTTCGTCCGTTTTCAAATAATAGCTCATCTGTTTCTGGCTGTAATGCTGGATCGACTCGCCGAAAGCGAGGGCGACCATAATGGACGCGGACCCGATCGCGATGCCGACCGCGCACAGGGCGGTAACTACCTTGCGCCGCTGCAACTGATCCCAGCCGAGACGAACATAATCTTTCATTTTCATCCGTCCGCACCGTCCTGACCGTCCTCAATCATATACCCGTCGCGGAGCTGCAAAATGCGCTGCGTCCGGCTGGCGACCTCGTGCTCGTGCGTGACGATGACGAAAGTGATGCCCGAATCCCGGTTTAAGCGGATCAGCAGATCGATGATTTCCGTCTCCGTCTTCGTATCCAGATTGCCGGTAGGCTCGTCCGCAAATACGATCGCCGGACTCGTAATAAGCGACCGGGCGATACTGACGCGCTGCTGCTGGCCGCCGGACAACTGCGAAGGGAACAGCTCGGATTTGTCGCCGATGCCGACGTGATGCAGCAGTTCCATCGCTCTTTCTTTTCTGGCCTTGGGCGCGAAGCTTTGAAAGACAAGCGGAAGCTCGACATTTTCTCTCACGGTTAAATGCGGAATTAATTCATAAGATTGGAAAATAAAACCGATATGAGTTCTGCGGAATTCCGCCAAGCGGTTTTCGTTCATTCGCTCAATCGCTTGTCCGGCTATGAGAATGCTTCCTTTGGTCGGTTTCATCAGCCCTGCCATGAGATTCAGCAGCGTCGATTTGCCCGAGCCCGAACTGCCGAGAAGCGCGACCATTTCCCCTTTTTGCACCCGAAAGTTAAGCTCGTGAAGAACCGCCGTTTCCTCCATACCGGTCCGAAAGCTGTGAGACAACCGTTCAACGGCTAACACTTGATCAACCTCCTACGTGATTGGATGCCGGACGAATCCGGCCCCGGTACTTACTGCGAAGCCATGTTACCGTCAGAGGGGATGTTGTCGTTTTGCAGCAAATGCGTGCCCAGAAATCCGATTCCCGCCAAAAACGACATGCACGCTCCCGCGATATAAAGGGTGCTTCCGCCCCATTGCCCGAATATCCAGCCGCCGAACGTTCCGCTGATGATCCCTGCGACACTCGACCATGTAGTTGCAAAGATCGCCTGGCCGGAAGCGCGGTATTCGTCTGGGATTATTTGCTGCAAGTAGCGGATGGCCGTAAACAGAAAAATGCCGAATGTCAGGCTGTGAAGCACCTGTATGCCGATAATCCATGTCGGATTGTGCACAAAGCCCATCATCAGGAAGCGAATCGTATACACGATGCCCGCGAAAGCGAGCAGTGGCAGTTCCTTGAACCTGTGCCCGTGCTTGCTGAGAAAGAAGAAAACGGGAATTTCGCTCAGCGCCGACGCCGTCCATGCATAGCCGATAATCGAATCGGAAGCTCCGAGCTGCCGCATATACAGCGCCAAAAATCCGTCGTTAAAGCGATGCGCGACCGACATCACGACAATGAGCGTCAGGAACCAGACGAATCTCCGCGAACGGATGATGCGGACCATCCCGCCGAACTCCATCTTTTTGCCGTTTCTCCGGACATCTTTGAGCAGGATGGCAAGTACGAGAGAAGCGATGATCGTCATTACGCAGAGCGCAGGCATCAGGCCCGAACCGTAAGTTTTCAGCAGCAAGCCGAAAAAGCACGCGGCAAAAGCGAACCCGATGGACCCCCAAATCCGAAACGAAGCATAGCTTGCCCCGTTCGTTTGAACGTGAAGCATCAACTGGCTGTCGTTGAGGGAGTTCACAGGCTGCTGGAAAAAGAAAAACAAGGCCAGGCATACGTACAACAGCGCGAACCATTCCGAAGTGAAGACGAATACGGAGGCGAGAAGTTGTCCGACGATCAGAATGATCATGATTTTCTTGACGGTCTGATACTTGTCGCTCACGAATCCCCACAGCAGGTTGGCTGCGATGCCGATCATCGGGCCGATCGAATAGAGCACGCCGATCTGGATTTTGCTGTAGCCTTTATAATCGAAGTACAGCGGAAAAAACGTGACGACAATCCCCATCGTCATAAAGAAGGAAAACGTGAACAATTTTAACAGTAAATTATTGGACTTCATAGACATAGACGTAATCATAGACGCAAATCACTCGATTTCGTTAAAATATTTTTTTTGCCCAAGGGCGTATCGCCGGGAGCCGTTTTCTTGAGCATGTACAAAACGACCGCAAGCTCCGCCAGCATGCCGACGGACTGTGCCAAAGCGCCGATCACGCCGTTCCACTCCGGAGTGAACAATATCGCCGCGATCAAGGTCAGCACGGTAATGATTGCGTTGGCGGATTGGGAGGCGACCATAACTTTCGTCTGCCCCCTCAGCATAATAATCCCGTTCCCGTAATCCAGCCAGGGAAATACGAGCGTCATGATCATAAAAACGCGCAGCGCGCTAAGGCTTGCCTCCATCAGCTCGGCGTTAACCCCCATGATATGGGTCATAAACCAAGGCCCGAGAGGCGTGTAGCCAAGCACGGCAATTAACGAAGCGGGTATAAAGCTGAGCACGAGCGAAAATTGAAAAACGGTTGCCGGATCTTTCCGGTAAAAGTTCAACACGATTTGATGGATATAAGAAAAAAAGCTCATCACAAGCTGGCACAGACTGCTTGCAATGGCGAACGAGGCGATAGCCAAATGAATATGAGTCGTTTTCCCCAGCATCGCATTGATGGCGGGGCCGATAATGACGGCGATGCACGATGAATACAAGAGCGGTCTATAGAAGCCGAAAATTTGCTTTTTCGTTTCGATTTGATGCTGCGGCGCCTTCTCGGGTATTACTTTTTTCAGGAGGGAGCCGCCTTCCCAGATGCTGACCGCCGCTTCGATCATCATGCCGACGAGGAAAATGATGGCGCCGACCCGGCCGCTGGTCACTTGATCGGTGGCGATAAAATACAGCGACAGCAAGTACATGGCGAGCAGTCTGACCCCCATTCCGATCGTCAGCCATTTGGTCCGCATATTGAAAATGATGATGCCGTGAAACAAGCAGCGCAAGCCGGAGAAAATGCTCACATACATCAAAATCCGGTACACGCTGATGATAGGCCCGAGCAATTCGTTTTCGACCCCGAATAAATAAAGAAACACCCATTCCCCAATAGGTGTGTAGCAAATGAACAATCCGATTATAAGGATGCCGGCAAATACGTACGCGCTCACCGCACTCATGGCGCGGAACGAGACTCTGTCGCGCACCAGGGCAGAGCAGGTCTGTCTGAGCAGTACGACGGGCTTTTCCGTCAAGCCCAGCAGGCTCAAAGGCAGGGCATAACTGGCAATGATAAATTCCGGGTTGGCGGCTCTTGCCAGCGTGCTGTTAATGATGACGTGCGAAAGGGTAACGAGCGTTGCAGAAAGGCCGAGCGGCAAAAAAAAGAAGCTGAGCTGTTTCCATGTGACCGAATTGCTTTGCGACGTAGCTGACATCTTTGATCTCTCCTAACCATATGTTCCCTTTGTAAACGTTATTCTAGTATAGCAGAAAATGAAATCCGGTTGACACACAAATTTGACTGGAAGCCGGGAGCTTGAAGTGTTACAGTTAAAGATAAGAACGTGAACAGCGATATACTGCCAGTTTTTCTGCAAGGAGGGTTTGACCGACGATGGATTGCTTTTTTCGATACGATGAGCGGCTGGGTATTGAAATCCCTGCGCTTGAGAGCGAGTGGGAGACCTATACGCCGGAGGAGCGCTCGCACATATTGCTTCGATGGGAGCAGATTCGAGGTTATATTCCTGACCGGATCCATAAGCTGGAGGCGGTCATTATTGTGAAGCAAAACAAGCTGGATCAGGAAGACGATTTTCCCGCATCCTGCCGGCTGAATTCGGAGATCGCGGAGCTAGCCAGCACGATCAACGATCTGCACCTCTGGTTCAGGGTCAATCAGGATCTGGAAACGAAAGTGCACTTGTAACGGCCAAAATGGCGGCGGACGATCGCCCGGGCGTGCCCATCTGCGGATTTATGTTTACCAAGCTCATGTTTGCCTATTTTGTTTGTGGAATTGGAAATATTTACCAATCATTTCCGCGAAGCAGGATTTGGCAAACTTCCTCTCATACAAGGCTGGTTCTAGGAAGGAGTAGCTTACATGCATAGCAAAAAAGCGGAAGAAGATTGGCTGGACTCGATTGCGAAGCCGTTGCTGGAGCATCTCCCATCTCTTTATCCGACAGAAATGTGGGATGCGGAGCTGGATACGCGTATTGAAGCGTTATTATTGGACAAAATTACCAAAGGACACATAGATAAGGATTCATACGCACCGGCGATCAAAGCCGGCCTTCATCTGCTGAATGAAAGTCTCGACAAATCGCACGATATTGCCCAGGAAATTACGAACGCTACCGGAAGCTACTGGCACGGCTTGATGCACCGTATGGAAGGCGATTACAGCAATGCGAAGTACTGGTTCAACGATGCCGGCCATCATCCTATTTTTACCCAGCTTACGAATTGTGTAAGGAATCATCTGGCTTTGAAAGATTTGGCGGAAATGGAAAATGAGGCGCTGCGAAGCAAGCTGGAAGTGCTCATTACTTCGCCGGTATGGAATCCGTATGTGTTCACCGACGCGGTCGAGCTTCAGGTGGCGCATGTGCAGAACCCGACTGTCGAAGATTGGCTAAGGCACATCCAGCGTTACGAAATGCAGCTGCTGCTGCAGTATGGCTATGAACAAATTTGTGGAGGAAGTTTGCTTGAAGCAATTGGACAGAAATAAGAGGAAAGTTCCGCAAGGGCCGTTCAAACTGATGACCAGGGTGTACAGGTACATCTTGCCCGAGGTGGAAGGCCAGCTCGCGATTTGGCGGCAAGCCGCCGGGCAAATTCCCGATCAGGAACTGCGTACTCAAGCTATGGCCAGCATTGCCGCCAAGCGGTTTCACTGTCAGGGCGGAGCCGTGTACGCTGCAGCCAACCTGCCGATGCGGCATATTTTAATTCCTTTAATTGTCGCTTTCCAGACGATCAGCGATTATTTGGACAATTTGTGCGACCGCAGCACATCGCTCGATCCCCAAGACTTCCGGCAGCTGCACCAGTCGATGCTGGATGCGATTGACCCGTCGGCACCGCTTCACGACTACTATGCTTTCCGCAAGGAGAAAGAAGACGGGGGATACTTGTCCGAACTGGTCAAGACGTGCCAATCGTGCATTTGCCTGCTGCCTTCCTATTCGCTTGCCGCCGATCAAATTCGGCTGCTCGTCGGGCTGTATTGCGATTTGCAGGTGTACAAGCATATTCGCAAAGATCTTCGGGAGTCCGAGCTGCTGGGCTGGTGGGACAAGCACCGGGCCGATTACGGACAATTGGACTGGAATGAATTTGCCGCCGCAACCGGATCTACGCTCGGCGTATTTATGTTTTTTCTGGCTGCCTGCGAGCCTCACTTGAAGCGGGAAGAGGTCGTACATATTCGCGAGGCGTACTTTCCTTATGTGTGCGGGCTGCACATTTTGCTCGATTATTTGATCGATCAGGAAGAGGATCTGGCAGGCGGGGACCTGAACTTCTGCAGCTATTACGCTTCGATGGACGCAACTGTGGAGCGCATTGCGTTCATTGCCCAGGAAGCGAGGGATAAAATTTTGTGCTTGGAACATCCGCGATTTCATCGTATGATAATTGAGGGCTTGCTTGCCCTCTATTTGTCTGATCCGAAGGTTAGGAGCCAGCGGCAAGTGCAACAAATATCCAGGCGTCTTATGAAAAATAGTCCGCTCACTCGGTTATTTTTCTGGCTAAATAGCATGTATATAAGAACGACATCATGAAAGATGGATAATTCGGAGGAGGAAAAGAAATGTCAGCAGTAAAATCGATAGCAGTATTAACAAGCGGAGGCGACTCACAGGGGATGAATGCGGCCGTTCGCGCCGTCGTCAGGAGCGCACTGTTCCACGGGCTCGATGTATATGCCGTCCAGCGCGGGTACAGCGGACTCATCAACGATGACATCCGCAAAATGGATTTGCGCAGTGTCGGCGACATTATCCAGCGCGGAGGAACGATATTGCAAACGGCCCGCTGCAAGGAGTTTTTGACGCTGGAAGGCCAACAGGTCGGCGCCGAAAACTTGCGCAAGCGGGGCATCGACGGTCTGGTGGTCATCGGCGGAGACGGTTCTTATCAAGGAGCGAACAAGCTCAGCAAGCTCGGCATCAAAACGATGGGGCTGCCCGGAACGATTGACAACGACATTCCGTTCACCGATTTCACGATCGGATTCGATACGGCTGTCAGCATCGTTGTTGACGCGATCAACAAGCTGCGCGACACGATGACTTCCCACGAGCGTTCTTCGGTCGTCGAGGTAATGGGCCGTCATTGCGGAGAGATCGCGCTGTATGCGGGTCTTGCCAGCGGAGCGGAGACGATTCTCGTTCCGGAAGTGCCATTCGACATCGATGAAGTGGCGAGCCGGATGAAGGAGAACTTCTCCCACGGCAAGCGACACAGCATCATCCTCGTTGCGGAAGGCGCCGGAACCGGTGAAGGCATCGCCCGGCAAATTACGGACCGCAACGGCATCGAACCGCGCGTGACGGTGCTCGGTCATATTCAACGCGGCGGCACGCCTACGCATAACGACCGCATTTTGGCCAGCCAGCTCGGCGACTTTGCCGTCCGTAAGCTGATGGAAGGCGACTCGTCCAAAGCATGCGGCGTCATCAAGGGCGAACTGGTAGCGACGGACATCGATCTTGTAGTCAATACGAAACGGCAGTTTAATACGGAATTGTACGAGTTGGCTCAACGTTTGTCCCAATAAACGACTGACTAATAAGCAACAGCAAGCTTGAAAATAAGGCAGCGTTCCGCTATAATAATCTAATCATTTTTAAATCGACATTATGTCAATGAAGAGCTTCCAACTCGGAGACGCTCATGACCGGAACGGCAGCCGCATTCATGCCGTTCTCTAAATAAGCCGGTACCGCCCGTTATCGCGGAAACCAAGCGGATGACAGAACGCGATTCTGTTCATCAAGTTGGGTGGCACCGCGAGCAGAACGCTCCTCGTCCCAATCGGAGAGGAGCGTTCTTTGTCTTTTTTAGAAAAGGAGCGGTGTACATGACGGACATGAAATGGATTCGCAAACATCGGGAGGAATTGTCGGCTTCTGCGAAGCGCAGGGGAATGGACTTCCCGATCAAGCCTTTGCTTGCCCTGGATGACGAGCGGAGAGAGCTGCTCGTCCATGTGGAAGAGCTTCGCGCCAGGCGCAACAAGCTGTCGGCCGACATAGCGGGCTTGCTCGCCGGGAAGCAAACCGGGCCGGCTGAGCTCGCCAAGGCGCAGGTCAAGGAGCTGAACATGACTTTAGCCGGTTATGAGGCGAGACTGGGCAGCCTGGAGCAAGAGTTGCGGGAGCGGCTGCTTACGGCGCCGAACGTCATATCCGCAGATACGCCGGATGGGGCATCCGATGCGGATAATACGGTCGTCAAAGTTGTCGGCAGTCTCCCGGCTTTTGATTTTGAACCGAAAGATCATGTCCGGCTTGGTGAGGAACTGGATCTGTTCGATATTCCCCGCGGTGTAAAGACGGCCGGTACGCGCAATTATTATTTGAAGGGGATGGGACTGTATTTGCACAGAGCCGTTCAGCAGCTGGCGCTGGATTATTTGGCGGACCGCGGGTACACGGTTATGGACGTTCCGTTGATGGTTCGCGAGGAGATGCTGGTGGGCACCGGCTTTTTCCCGGCGGGCAAAGATCAGACGTACGAGCTGAAGGATGAAAATAAATGGCTCGCAGGAACTTCGGAAGCTCCGCTCATTTCCTATTTTGCGGGGGAAGTGATCGACTTGTCCGGTGGACCGATTCGCCTGGCAGCAGTTTCCAATTGCTTTCGAAAGGAAGCCGGCTCGGCGGGCAAAGATGTCCGCGGTTTATACCGGGTTCATCAATTCGCCAAAGTGGAGCAGGTGGTGTTCTGCGAACATGATTTGGACGCCGCCGAAGAAATGTTGGCGCAATTGGTCGGGCACGCGGAAGAAATTCTGCGGCTGCTGGAGCTCCCTTACCGCATCGTGGCCGTATGCGCAGGGGATTTGGCGGCAAAAAATTATAAGCAATTCGATATCGAGACGTGGATGCCGAGCCGCCAACATTACGGAGAAACACATTCGGCCTCCAGCTTGCTTGACTATCAGGCAAGACGGAGTGGCATCCGTTACAGGGATCGCGACGGCGCGTTGCAGTACGCCTATACGCTCAACAATACGGCGGTGGCTTCGCCCCGCATTCTGATCCCGCTTATCGAGAATCATCAGCAGGCCGATGGCTCGCTGCATGTGCCCGAGGCGCTTAGGCCTTATATGAGAGGCGTCCGTCGCATCGCGAATCCCGGCAATATGAAATAATGCGCAAAAAACACCCTGAAAGCTTTAGCGAGCCGTTCAGGGTGTTTGATATTGGACGTTTAGTAATTAACGTCAGGCGTGTAGTTGTTATTGGCGTTCCACAGGAGGAATTCATCGACGCCGTTGTCTTTAAGGGCGCGAATCTGTTCTTCCACCTCTTTTTTGCCGTATTTGATATGGCCCGGAACCCATGAAGCGGTAAAATCCTGAATCCATGGCCGGATGATCGGCTTCAGGCCGAGCTTGTCGATAGCTTCCAGCTTCTTGTTCGTATCGATGGAAGCGCCGTTGATGGTGGCGTAAGGCGCCGCGTCCGGAACCTTGCTTCCGAACCAGCCGGTGCTGTAATGGCTTGGATAAATCATCGGGCTGATGACATCGACATTTTGCGAAATTTTCTCGAAATCCTGGCCGATGCCTTCCGCTGCGGGAACGGAAGCCGCATAGCCGAATATGTCTACGGAAACTCTGACGCCTAACGGCTGCAGCTGTTCTTTGGCATACTTGACAAAGGATGCGACAGCTTCGATGCGCTGCCGGTCATCTTTCGTGTACTTGAGAGTATCAGCTCTTTTCTCAAAACCTTCCGGGAAGCGCACGTAATCGAATTGAATTTCTTTAAATCCGGCTTTCACGGCTTCCTTTGCAACGGCAATATTGTAATCCCATACTTCTTTCATGTAAGGATTGACAAAGCTGTCCGGCGGATTTTTGCCGTTGCCCCATAGCGTTCCGTCAGGATTGACGAAAGAAAGCTCCGGTTTTTTCTTGGCCAGCAAGGTGTCTTTGAAGACGACGATGCGTCCGATCGGATAAATGTTATGTTCGTTCAGGGTGCCCATCAGCTTCGGCATATCGGGAATAATCTTTTGCGTTGTGCCCATGGCATCCAGATCGGGATTGCCGGTTTCCCAGGTTATGTAGCCCCAATCATCTTTCAGATCAATGACGAGAGAATTTAGTTCGGTGTCATCCAACAATTTGACGAGCGTATTCAGGCGGCTGCCTCCGGCGCTGTGAGCGGTAGCGTAAATGCCTTTTACTTTCGGCGCGTTTTTTTGCGGATCTTGCTTGTTGACGGGAATTAAGGGATCGGTTCCTTGCTGCGGCGCGGTTTGAACGACAGCGTTCTTGGCATCAAGAGAAGCCTGAACCAGTTGTTCAAAGTCGGCATTCGGGTTTGCGGTTGCTACATTGCCCCAGAGCATCACTAGCGAAGCGAGTAAAATTTCCATGAAGAATAAGTCCTCTCCCATCTATCAATCTAGTTACTATTATAATGCAAGCAAGATTTTCCGCACAGAGGAAATTTGTAGAGCTTTGGAGAAACATGCGCTAAAAAAACAAAAACACCCGGATAGCAGAAAAGCCGGGTGTTTGTCTTTACTTTTGAACTTGTCCCGATTCGGGTTGCGATTGCGAATGCGATACTTCAGCGGGGTTGATCTCTTTGCGAGGCTGCTGCTCTTCTGAAGAGTTGCCGTTATTTCCGCTCGTTGCGTCTTTGAACTCCCGAAACATTTTACCGAAACCGCGACCGAGCTCAGGCAGCTTGTTAGGCCCGAACAGAAGCAGTGCTACAATTGCAATCAATATGACGTGCCATGGAGAAAAAGCACCCATGATAACACCTCCAAATTTCGTCTGATCCTATCATACCACGATCTTGCCGGAAACTATACACTTTATTTATTGCAAAAATCAAATTTTCTTCGAACATCCGCAGCACATTGCGCAAAAAAAGACGCCCCTTAGTGGTAAAAGGCGTCTTTGTGGTGTTCCGTAATGCTGAATTGAATAATTTCCATCACATCTTCCGCGTCGAGCGCCTCTAATCCGTACCGCAGTACGATCTCGGATTCCAGCTCATTGCTGGTGAGAAAGGGGTACAACTCGGGCGTTAATTTCATCACAATCCTGGACAACTTGACAGTCTCCACAAGCATCACCCTTCCAATCAGAAGATTAGAAAATGACTTACGCCTGAATCGTTGTGATCAAACCAGAACTATATGAAATTACAATTCATATTATAGCACGAAAATTGCGTTTGTAGATAGAGGCTGCTTTCACAATGGTTTCAAAAAACTACCCGGGTTTGCGGAATTCTCCAAGAACGCCGACCGTTTCAACGATGTTGACAAAAGCTTTCGGATCGGTTTCCTTGACGATCCGTTTCAGTTCAACCAGCTCGTAGCGCGTCGTGACCGTCATCAGCATGTCGTGCTGCTTATGGGTATAAGCGCCTTCGGTTTTAATCAGTGTAACGCCCCGCGCCAGCAGCAGCAGCCGTTTGAGAAGCTCTTCCTTTCGCATCGTGACGATAAAGGCAGTTACTTTAACGTACCGGATATGTATGGTATCGACGACTTTGCCGCTGATATAAATGGCGAGCATCGAATACAGCGCAAGATCCCAGTCCTGCTTCAAATAACCGAGCACAACGATGACAAGACCGTTCAGGCAGGAGATGACCGCACCGAGAGGAAAATCAAATCTGCGGGTCAAAATAGAGCCGATAATATCGAAGCCGCCGGTGGATCCGCCGGTTCTCAACGTGATGCCGCTGCCGATTCCGATCAGCACGCCTCCGAACACAGCGCCGAGAATCGGCGCTTGCGCCATTGAGCTCGTCGGCACGGCCTGCATCATTAAGGTCGTCATAATGACGGAGATGACGCTGATTGCAATGAATCTTTTGCCGATCGCGAGCAGCCCCCAAATGATAAGCGGCATATTAAACAGCAGGTATAACATCCCGATATTCCAGTGCGTCACATATCCGACCAGCATCGCTACCCCGGATACGCCGCCGCTCAGCAGTTGGTGAGGGATGAGAAACAGGTTAAAGCCCGCGGCGATCAGCAGCGCGCCGAGCAGGATGACGACAGCGTCGAACGCTTTTTTCAAAACAACCACCTCTACGATAGTATGCGGCATCAAGCAAGTATCATTCATTGCGCAAAAAAGCCGCGTCTCAGAATAGAGACGCAGCTTTGGTACATGAATCAACGCCTTTTGAAAGAGCCTGAACGCGTGCTTGTGCTCGGCTTGCTGCCGGAAGGCTTCGTTACCTTGTTTTGAGTCGAGCCGTCGTTCTTGCGCGACGTAGAGCTGCTGCCGCTGTTCTCCCCGCCCGGGTTCACTCCGGACGTGCTTCCCGAAGAACCCGTACCCGTTTTGAAGCTCCCGGTCCGGTCTGACGTCGTCGGCTGCTTCGCTTTCGAATTATCCGTTGTCGGCGGATTCGCAGTCGTGCCGCCTCCCGAGCTGTACGTCGGGGTCCGGGTATACCCGCGGTAATCGTAATCGCGGTGGCTGTTAAACCAGCCGCCGCCCATTACCGACTGCAGCAGCGCCGCCGTCAAAAAGCCCTGAAGAAACGAGGAGTCATAATGCTCCTTGGCGTATTGAACCGAGTCGACTTCAACCAGCGTGTTGTTGCTGTCCTTCGGGTCTTTTTGCACGTTAATCACTTTATCGTTATAGAGCAGGAACATCTGATCTTCGGATTCCTTGCTCTTTTCTTTCGGGGTCTCTTGAGCGGCCAGCTCGGCTGCGACTGCGGGAACGTTCTTGCCTTCCACCGAGTAAACCTTCTGCAGATTGCTTCCCTTACCGTCCGCACTTACAAGAGGATATTGGTCTTTCACGTATTTTCCTGCGTCTCCACAGGCAGTCAGAAGAGATATGATAAGCACAAATGCGACCCATGCCGTCCACTTTTTCATACCGGTATCCCTCCCTTCCGTATAGTTAAACCGCGCCTCGGCAATATCAAGGCGTCGATTTTAAGAACTTGATCTGATTGCCCGGAGTGCGTTCGCCTTCCATGGCGACGAATTTGCCGTCCTGCCACTGCAGGAAGAAAAAGCGGTTGTCAGGTCCGAAATAGCGCCAGAACATGACGTCGTCGCCGCTCCGGAAATCGGTGCTTCCTTCCGTCCGGGACACATCGCCGCGGTAATGTTCAAGCTCAAAGACGGCATCTCCGTCAAGTTCCAGACGGGAAGGCACATCGTTCGGATCGTCGAGCGCGCCCTCGATAAAGCTGCAAATAAAGCAATCGTAAGTGCGGCCTTTTTCCACGATCAGGCATTGAATGTTTTTGCCGCTTTGTAAATAGTATGCGTAGCGGTGAGGCGCAAATCCGCGGTCAAAGTAAACAACTTTTCCAGAAATTACGTACTCTTCGAGATCTACATTAACAATATCGCCGACGCGCGCGTCTTCGAGGGGATTCGCTGACGCGGCAGGCGCCGGTTCTTGTTTTTGGCTTCGTAAAATGTTGCTCACTCGTTTAAATATGGACATAAGAAAACGCTCCTCTTAATCGTATAGGTTCTTATATGTTATACGTTTAGGGTATGCGTTAGGTTTCGTTAACATCAGCAAAGATCCTCTGGAAATATTCTTGCAATCTGTGATATAATATTCGAGATATTCTTAAGGGCGGCCGGTTGGATCATGGATGATGTGAATCGAAAGTGTATTCCACTTAAAACTATAGACACGGATAGGAAGTCGTACTTAAGGGTAAAAAAGAAACAAGGCATTCGCCTGCCCTGTACAAAAGGAGATTGAATGTATTGAAAACATTTCAAGAATTTGGATTAGAGCCAAAAATTTTGCGCGCAATTACCGAAATGGGCTTTGAAGAGTCCACCCCGATTCAGGAAAAAACGATTCCTCTCGCAATGGAAGGCCGCGATTTAATCGGTCAAGCACAGACCGGAACGGGCAAAACGGCCGCTTTCGGCATTCCGCTTGTCAACAAAATCAACATCACGGAAGAGCGCATTTCCGCATTGATCATGTGCCCTACAAGGGAGCTTGCGATCCAGGTTGCCGAAGAGATCGAAAAGCTGGGAAGATTCAAAGGAATCCGATCTTTGCCGATTTACGGCGGACAGGATATCGTCAAGCAAATCCGGGCGCTGAAGAAAAAACCGCAAATTATTATCGGAACGCCTGGACGCCTGCTCGATCATATCAACCGCAAAACGATCAAGCTTGACGACGTGAGAACGGTCATTCTGGACGAAGCGGACGAAATGCTCGACATGGGCTTTATGGAAGATATCCAATCCATTTTGAGCCTGGTGCCGGATGAGCGTCATACCATGCTGTTCTCCGCAACGATGCCTGCTAACATTCAGAAGCTTGCGCAGCAGTTCCTGAACAACCCTGAGCATGTATCCGTGATTCCAAAACAAGTCAGCGCGCCGCTTATCGATCAAGCCTACATCGAATTGCACGAAAAGCAAAAATTCGAAGCGCTTAGCCGTTTGCTCGATATGGAAGCGCCGGAGCTGGCGATTATTTTCGGAAGAACCAAACGCAGAGTCGACGAACTCGCCGAAGCGCTGCAAAAAAGAGGCTACGCGGCAGAAGGTTTGCACGGCGACTTGTCCCAAAACCAACGCGACAACGTCATGAGAAAATTCCGCGACGGCAGCATCGATGTCCTCGTTGCTACGGACGTGGCAGCACGGGGCCTGGACGTATCCGGAGTTACGCATGTCGTTAACTTTGACCTTCCGCAAGATCCGGAAAGCTACGTTCACCGTATCGGCCGTACCGGACGGGCAGGTAAAGAAGGTACTGCATGGACTTTCGTAACACCTAGAGAAATCGACCATCTTCATTTTATCGAGAAAGTAACTCGTCATAAAATTAGCAAAAAGCCGCTTCCAAGCTTGGCTGACGCAATCGAAGGCAAGCAAAAAATGACGGCCGAGCGCATTCTTGACATTATGCAAAATGAAGGTCATTCCGAATTCAAAGGTTTGGCAATTCAAATGCTGGAGCAATACGACTCCGTCAATCTGCTTGCCGCAGCCATGAAGCTTCTGACAGGCGAGAAGAAAGAAGTGGATATCGAGCTTACGCCGGAAGAACCGATTCGCGCAAGAAAGAAAAAATTCGACGTGCGCAGCTCGGGCAGACGCGTTGGCGGCGGCGGATATGGTTCCGGCGACCGCAGAAACGACCGTCAAGGCGGCGGCTACGGCTCCAACTCGCGTTATCCGCGTAAAGACGGCGGCCGGGATTACGGCTCCAGAGACGGCGGACGCGATTATCGCGACAACGGTGAAGGACGCAGTTCTTCGGGCCGCGGACGCGACTACAACAACAGCGGAAACCGCGATCGTTCTAAAACTCCGCGCAAAAACGAGGAAACTCTTGTTAACAACTAATTTTTAATACGATAACAAAGGAAGGCGAAGATCATTCATAGATCCTCGCCTTTTACATAATTGAAGGAAAATTGAGTTTGCCTGGTGATTAGAGCAAATATCTTTGACAATACTATAATATGTCATAAAGCCTAGTGGGACTAAACGGCTACCTATGCACACGAAAATAGGCTATAATGGTATCATTACAACCGCTAAGGAGGGCGCAGTTTTGGAGTTTAGAGGAGTTATGGGTGGTTTGTACAGAATAACAGAATGGATCATGCGGCTATCGGTGATCAACATACTCTGGATTTTGTGCTCTGTGCCGGTTTTCTTTTTTGGATTTATGGGATTGATCAGTCAATCTCCGGATGCATTGTTTTCCACTCTTCCCATAATAGCTATTTTGGCACCGTTTACTTTATTTCCAGCTACGGCTGCAATGTTCACTGTGGCCCGGAAATGGGTTACCGGGGAAGAGGATGTACCTCTACTAAAAACATTTTTCCGCGGCTATAAAGAAAACTATGTGCAAAGCATGGTTGGCGGAATTATTTTTATTATCGTTATCGCGATCATTATCGTGAACTACCGCTTTTACATCACACAAGGCAGTTCGCTTCGGCTGCTGTCCGTTCTGTTCATTGCCTTCTCGGTAGTGATCGCCATCGCGATTTTCAATTTCTTTTCAATTATGGTGCATCTTCACATGAAAGTGCTGCAAATCGTGAAGAACTCCATTCTGATTTCGATCGGCAGCCCGATCAATTCCATTGTGCTGATCCTGTGCAACGGAGCTATCTTGTATATTTGCTTAACGAAGATGAACTTTTTCCTTGTCGTATTTTTTATGGGCAGCGTTATGGCGACCTTCTCTTTTTGGCAGTTTAACCGCAGCTTTACGAAGCTGCAAATGAAGCAGCAGGAGCTGGAGGAAAAAGAGCAGCAAAATCAGGAGCAGACTGAGAATGAAGAGGGACCGGAAGCCCTTTCAAATACGGCAGCGGAAGAAATGCATAATCCTGACAAAAATGAGAAGACTAAATAGTAAACCTACCAGTTGAAAAACCGCGGGTACGGGACTATAATAAGAACTACAAAAGAATCCTGCGATGTACGTCTCGGTTTTAAGTTGTTTTGAACCAATGACTGTTTCTAGGGAGACCTATATAGAAGCGCGGCTGTCATGCCCTCGAAAAGGGACTTCAAAAACGATTCTGCGGTCACCCACCTGCGAGAGCGGGTTTGAAACGCCAAAACCGGACGGCATATGCGGGTTTTTTTTGTGCCTATATATTATGAAAAATGGTGGTGGAGAACAGTGAAATTGTTTATCGACACAGCAAACGTAAGTGAAATCAGACAAGCCTTTGAACTTGGCGTCATTTCAGGGATTACGACAAACCCATCGCTCGTAGCAAAAGAAGGAAGAGATTTCTTTGAAACGCTCAAAGAAATCATCGGAATTGTAGGCAATATCCCGATCAGCGCGGAAGTCGTATCGCTTGAAGCGCCTGAGATGGTCGAGCAGGGGAAAAAGCTTGCTGCATTAGGCGAAGGCATCGTCATTAAAGTTCCGATGACAGCGGAAGGCCTGAAAGCAACCAAGATCTTCACAAGCCTGGGAATCAAGACAAACGTGACACTCATTTTCTCCTCTACGCAAGCATTGCTGGCTGCACGTGCAGGCGCCACCTACGTTTCGCCGTTTATCGGCCGGCTTGATGATATCAACCAGATCGGAATGAATCTGATTCAAGAAATCAGCCAAATTTTCCAGGTACATAAAATCGAATCCCAAATCATTTCTGCAAGCGTCCGCCACTCCGCACACGTCATCGAAGCAGCACTGCTCGGAGCGGACATCGCGACAGTGCCTTACAAAATCATCGAGAGCATGATGAAGCATCCGCTGACAGATGCAGGAATCGAGAAGTTCACGGCAGACTGGGCAAAAGCGAACCAGAAAGAATTTTAAACGAGAACGTAAAAAGGACCATCTCCAGCTTGTTTCCGGAGATAGTCCTTTTTAATTTTAGTTGCTCCATTTGTCTTTTAGTTCTTGTGGAATTTCTGGGGAGTTTGCTGTCCAACTCAAAGGTCCAGCCAAAGGTACGATCATAGCTACAGCTGCGACTACGAGAGAGATTGCGCCTAACGCGAGTTTTTTCATATATTTGTCCTCCTTTCCACGAGTTTAAATAACTTATCAAATAAAGGAGTGATAGAAATAGCATGATAAATAAAAGTAGCATTAACAAGAGGAGTTGGAAAAAATACGCTTAATAAAATGAGAACTATTGCAATCCACTTTAAATGTTTAATTTTTTCTTGAGAAAATTTGAAAAATACGACAACATTTTTGGGAGCATATAGATATACTGAAATTAGAGCGATCAAAGATAGTGCACATTTCAAAGTGAAACTGGAAATTTCTATATGTGATAAGGATATCATGACAACAGACGAATAAATCATGCATAAAACAACAGATTTAAAGTGCAAGCTTCCAATAAACATCTTGATGATTATTGTAGAAGCAATAACAATAAGTGCTTGCTTGAAATGACCCGTAAAACTACAAACAATTAAAGTCACCATAAAGCTGACAATAATGTTAGCCAGCACCTGAAAAACAAAAACAATTACTTCTCTGGAAGGCGACTGAGGATTGTTTTTTACAGAATAATCGGCAATTTGATAAATCCATTTGTTCACTATATCCATGTAGTATTTCCGTTTCTGTTGTATTTGTCTTTTAACAATTTTTTATTAAATTTGTAAGAATAGAAGACAATAAAAAATATACATATCAACAGGCAAATTGCAATAATAAAATGGAAGATTCCTATATCCATAGTATACAAATATGTAGTAAACACAGCTACCATTAGTGACGCTAGCATACAAGAAGAAACAATAAAAAATAATTTGTTCAGAGGCGGGTTGCTGTATATGTTCGGAATCAGAAATCCGAATTTTTTACGGCTGAGAAAAAATGAAGCTAAGTAAAGCGCAGCTGCGGCAGAGAAAAGAACTACATTTCTGGTGAGCTCGGTTATTTCATGTAAATTTACGGTTGTAATCAAATTACCGATCATAAATCCGACTAGCTCTAGGCCAACGCCCAAAAGACCTGAAATAATACCGATCAGCATGCTGAACCATATTGATATTTGAAAAAATACAACCAATGATATGACCCATAAAAATAGCGTGAACATGAATGTGATTAGTGCATTGTGCCAATATGTAGAGAAATAAGCAGATTCTACAGCAAGAAAAAGTGAAATAATGACATGCTTCAATCTTTTATTCTTTTCAATCGGCAATCTAAATAAAACATCTGCGAACGATAGACCCGCCAAAAATTCGATAAAGGAAAACAAGATATTTATCGCAAAATTCATAATGGCACCCACCGTCATTTCAATATTTGATTTTGTTTTATTAAGTTTCGATGCTTCAAATAACTATTTTTCTTTGCTAAACGTGTGCCTTAATATACGAATTAGTAATATAGTACTAATATACTACAAATTACGACAAAAATCGACTAATTTTAATACCATATTGTTTACATACGCGAAGATATGTTCAATATGAAAATTAAATTCAGTACGAAATGGCCTAACAGTGAAGGTATGATAGAATTTGTTTTTTTGTATATATGGCAGAAAATGACGCCGATCATGAAATAAAGCATAAAACCTTGCCAATCATTATGAAGCATGCCAAAAAGTAATGAACTGACAGAAGAACCAATGTAGAAATTCGTTCTTTTGGAGAGTTGGCCAAATATAATTTTTCGAAAAACAACTTCCTCGACAATTGGCGCATTTAGCAGCATATGTACAGACATTATCGGGTATTGGAGCATAAGTTGATGGGGGACAGATATTTGTGTGCTTGTTATAAACAAATTAAATGCAATTTCTAATGTCAGTGGGATTAAGATGCCTATTTGTATCCACTTGCCTAAGGAATTTTTCGAAAAAACTTCTTTAATGCTCAGATTTACATATTCATTACGCAAAAGGTACATAGTTAATGTAAGCGTAAACAACGGAACATATACGACCATAAACT
This sequence comes from Paenibacillus sp. sgz302190, assembly GCF_059820445.1. Classification (NCBI taxonomy): domain Bacteria; kingdom Bacillati; phylum Bacillota; class Bacilli; order Caryophanales; family Paenibacillaceae; genus Paenibacillus; species Paenibacillus sp. sgz302190. The sequence goes on along the minus strand of NZ_JBZYAO010000008.1, from coordinate 185,432 downwards.
TGTTTAAAGTGAAGTAGGTAGGTACGGTTGCGCATATGTAAACAATTAAAATAATAAGGTAATTTCTTTTTCCGTCCTGTACCATCTAGTTCTCCTTAATTTTACGAGTGTATCTATTAATAGTACATGAAACAAGACAATTGTAAAAGAAGATTTAGTAAAAAAAGCCCTTGCTCAAATTAGGCAAGGGCTGTGATATTCTTATTGCTGAACCAAGTCACTTAATTGATGGAAAGTGCTTTTCAAAGTTCCGTATAAACTGCGGTATATTTGGTAGTAAGCTTCGTATTGCAGGTGGTTTTCGGCGTTTGGTTCGACGCGGTCGACGATTTGGATCCATTTGTCGCAAAGGGATGTGATGTCTTCGTTGAGCACGCCGGATGCGGCCATGATGGCGGCGCCGTAAGCCGGTCCGTCGGTCGAATTAACGGTGACGACGGGGATGCCGAAGATGTCGGCGATCATTTGGCGCCAGAAAGGGCTTCTTGCGCCTCCGCCGTTCACGCGAAGCTCGGTCACTTCAATACCGGACTCCTTAATAAGCTGCATGGAATCCAACAGCCCGAAGGTAATGCCTTCGAGAAGGGCGCGGGTCAGGTGGGCTTTGCCGTGCCGCATGTTGAGACCGATAAAGCCGCCGCGCGCTTTCGGATCGGGATGCGGTGTGCGCTCCCCGGACAAGTAGGGCAGGAAAATCAGCCCTTCGCTCCCAAGGGGAGCGGTCGCGGCCTCGGACGTCAAAATTTCATAGACGTCCTTGCCTTCCTGCTGCGCCCGTTCGAGTTCCTCGTGCGCAAAATGATTGCGCCACCACTGGAACGAGCCCCCGGCGGCGAGCATAACGCCCATGCGGTGCCATTTGCCCGGCACGCCGTGGCAGAACGAATGAAGCCGGTACGTTTCATCGGCTTGATAGGTGTCGTCGTGTACGAAGACGACACCGGAAGTGCCGAGCGCCACGGACGCGATGCCTTGGCGCACGACGCCGACGCCGACGGCGCCGCAGGCCTGATCGCCGCCGCCGGCGACGATCGGCGTGCCTGCGGCCAGCCCGGTCAGGCTGGCTGCCTCCGGCAGCAGCCGGCCGGCTACGTCGCCGGACTCAAAGAGCGGCGGCAGCCATTCCAGCGGAATGGCGAGCCGCTCGGCCACGGTCTGCGACCAGCGGCGGCCGGCCACGTCCAGCAGCAGCGTGCCGCTGGCGTCGGCGACGTCCATGCCGAACTCGCCCGTCAGGCGCAGCCGGACGTAGTCCTTCGGCAGCAGCAGGTGCCGCACGCGCGCGTAATGCTCCGGCTCATGCTGCCGGAGCCAAATGACTTTGGGCGCTGTAAAGCCGGTCAGCGCCCGGTTCCCGGTGAGGCGGCCAAGCTCGTCTTTGCCGACCGCCTCTTCGATATAAGCGCACTGCTCCGCCGTGCGCTGGTCGCACCACAGCAGCGCAGGCCGGATGACCTGCTGCGCTTCGTCAAGGAACACCGACCCGTGCATCTGGCCGGAGAAGCCGATTCCGGCCACCTCGCTGCCGGGGATGCCGGTCTTGTCCAGTAAGGCACGGATGCCCTGCACCGTGCCGTTCCACCAATCCTCCGGATGCTGCTCGGCCCATCCCGGATGAGGCTGCTGCAGCGGATATTCGACGCTGTGGCTCGCGATAACCCGGCCGGAGTCATCGACAAGAATGCATTTAACCGCGGAAGTTCCCAAATCCAACCCTAAAAAATACGGCATAGCCAATACCTCCTGGAAAAGCGTGCAGTCATGTTCAATTGCACGACCTTTGTTTGTTTAGTGAATATACAAAGATAACTGGTATAGTATATTCGCACTTTTCATCAGAAATCCTTCTTTTTGAAAGAAGGAAATTGCCGCTCGCACATCAACACAGTTCCTTTCATATGATCGTATTGAGCTTCATTGCCGAGATCGCCTTTGTCGAGATCAATAATGTTTCCATAGGGAAACTTTTTTTCGCATTCACATAAGTTTTTGCCTGTAGCATAATTTGAAAATGTGTAGTATAATGACCATAGAAAGTTTCCCGGGGACAACATTATTGGTCGAGAGAAAGAAGGGATTCAACATGGAAGTGGCTTACAAAACTGAAAAACAGGAGTCAAGCGGATGGAAACGACATTCACCTATGCCGAGTTTGCCTGAAGTGCACCAAAGCTTGGCAGTGCCGAAAAAGGCCGGCTTCTTTCGTAAGCTGCTTGCTTTCATAGGACCGGGCTATCTTGTGGCCGTCGGATACATGGACCCCGGCAACTGGGCAACCGATTTGGCCGGCGGATCGCAGTTCGGCTACACGCTGCTTTCGGTCATTTTAATATCGAACTTGATGGCGATTTTGCTGCAGGCTTTATCCAGCCGTCTGGGCATTGTAACGGGCAGGGATTTGGCGCAAGCATGCCGGGATCATTATAGCAAACCTGTTTCATTCGTTCTTTGGATTTTATGCGAATTGGCTATTGCAGCCTGCGATTTGGCCGAAGTGATCGGCGCGGCGATCGCCCTGAACTTATTGTTCGGCATCCCGCTCGTATACGGCGTAATTATTACTGCCGTTGATGTTTTGATCGTACTTATGCTTCAGAAAAAAGGCTTCCGTTATATTGAAGCGATGGTCATCAGTCTGATGGCTGTCATCACGATCTGCTTTGTATTTGAAATGATTTTCTCAAAACCCGAGTTTCAAGCCGTCGCCGCCGGTTTTATACCGACAACCGAGATCGTGACGAATCCTGCGATGCTGTACATCGCGCTCGGCATTCTTGGCGCAACCGTGATGCCGCATAATTTGTACCTGCACTCCTCCATTGTCCAAACCCGCGACTACGAACGGACTGTGGAAGGAAAGCGCTCGGCCATTCGTTTTGCAACGATCGATTCGACGGTTGCTCTTATGCTCGCTTTGTTCGTGAATGCCGCTATTCTCATTTTGTCCGCCGCGGCGTTTCATTCGGCAGGCCAAGAAGTGGCGGAAATTCAAGACGCTTATAAGCTGTTGGGCCCGATGCTTGGAACCGGCGCCGCCAGCATTTTGTTCGGAGTCGCGCTGCTCGCTTCAGGGCAAAACTCTACCTTAACCGGAACGCTAGCCGGACAAATTGTGATGGAAGGCTTCCTGAATATTCGGCTAACCCCATGGCTGCGCCGCTTGATTACGCGCATGATCGCGATCGTACCCGCCGTTATTGTGATCGCCATTTCCGGCGAAAAAGGCGCTACCGATTTGCTCGTTCTTAGCCAGGTTATTCTTTCTTTGCAGCTGTCGTTTGCCGTCATCCCGCTTGTCAAATTTACTTCCGACCGCAAGAAAATGGGCGAACTCGTCATTCCGGTGTGGATGCGCGTGCTCAGTTGGTTCGTAGCCATTGTGATAGCAGGGCTAAATGCTTATCTGCTTTACAGAACTTTTTTCGGATAATCGCATATTTATAGAAATCGGGCAAGGGTGTTTGCATCCTTGCTTTTTTCATTTGCTTTTCATTTTTCCTCTTTTGCTTGGGCTTAATCAGTGGTAAGATAGTGGTTAGTGTAGAAATGGCAAGCGGTCTATACACTTCATTGAAGGGGGAGCAGGCTTTTGCTAAAGAGAACTTTAATTGGGTTGGTTCGCAGCCACGAAACGACCGGAGAGAGAGCCAGAGATCCATTGCTCAAAACAAGGTATTACAAGCTGCCCAAAGATCAGGTTTGGGATGAGATTACCGCAATGCTCAAGAAAACGCCAGGATACAAGCTGCTGCATGAAGTGAAAAATGTCGGTGAGATCGTCGCTGAACGAAGAACGATGCTCGGCAGGACGCAGGATGTTACGCTGACCCTGTTTGCCATTAACCCGGTTAAAACCGCTGTTGATATTTATTCCGCCTCCCGCGGCTCTATGGGAGATCTCGGTTCGAACTATCGTACGATACTTGATATTTACAAACAATTGGACCGGAAGCTCGCTTCATATAAAATTGACGGTTAATAAAAACAGCAGGGAAGCTTGGCCTCCTTGCTGTTTTTATTTATTTCGTATGTTGAAATTAGAGAAGTTTTTTCACAGCGTCGATAGCTGCTTCATAGTTAGGGTGAGCTGTCATTTCGCTCAAGTATTCTACATATTGAACCGTGTCGTTAGCGTCGATGACGAAAATGGAACGCATATCAAGCTGCAATTCCTTGATCAGTACGCCGTAAGCTTCGCCGAACGATTTGGATTTGTAGTCGGACAGGGTTACTACTTTATCTACACCTGCCGCTCCGCACCAGCGGGATTGGGCAAATGGCAGGTCAACGCTGACTGTAAGAATGATAACATTGTCGCCAAGGTTCGCTGCTTCTTCGTTGAAACGGCGGGTTTGCGCGTCGCAAACGCCTGTATCCAATGATGGAACAACGCTGATCAGTTTCACTTTGCCGGCATAATCCGCGAGGGAAACTTGTGTCATCAGATCTTTGTTGACTTTGAAGTCAGGCGCTTTGTCGCCTGCTTTGACTTCCGGTCCGATCAATGTAATCGGATTGCTTTTAAAGGTAGCCACACCTGTACGTTCTTGTGCCATGATTACTGTTTCCTCCTTTATTTTCCATGCCAAGTATCAACTATTTCATTATAAGCTTTTTGAAGTTAGGTTGTCCAATCGGTTTTATAAGGCTATAATTAAAGCCGAGTATGCGAACGGAACGTGCAGTGAATGCTGCCATTACATTTGGGGGAAGCAAAATCGTGGAGCTAAGACAACTGCAATATTTTGTGAAAGTTGCCAGAAAACAGCACGTTACCCAGGCCGCTGAGGAGTTGCACGTGGCGCAGTCTGCCGTCAGCCGGCAAATTCATTTGCTTGAGCAGGAACTGGGTGTAAGTTTGTTCGTACAAAAAGGCCGCAATCTGCATCTGACTTCCGTAGGTCAGTTGTTTCTGAGCAGAGTTGAAGGCATTTTGACCGATTTGGAGCGCGCTGTCGGGGAAATTCACGAATTTCTCGATCCTGAAGCGGGGGAAATCCGCATCGGCTTTCCGCACAGCCTGGTTATCAATTTGCTGCCGTCGGTCATCGCGGCTTTTAAAAAGGATCATCCGAATGTGAAGTTCAGGCTGCGCCAGGGCACATATAACAGCCTGATTCGCGATGTGACGAAGGGCGAGCTGGATCTTGCTTTTATTTCACCTTTCCCGGAAACGCACGAGCTGGTAACAGGTGAAATTTTGCTGACGGAGGAGCTTTACGCCATTTTGCCGGCCAACCATATTTTGTCGGAATATAACTCGATTCGGCTGGAGCAGTTGAAGGACGAATCGTTCGTCATGTTCAAGGAAGAGTACACGCTAAGGTCGATTGTAATGGAAGCGTGCCTGAAAGCCGGTTTTACGCCGAAAATCGATTTTGAAGGGGAAGAGACCGACACGATTCGCGGTCTTGTCGCTGCAGGCATGGGCGTCAGCTTGCTGCCGGCCATGGCGCTGGTCGAAGGCGGAGCGCTCCAGCCGGCGAAAATCCGCGTTACGGACCCGCAGGTCACCCGGACGGTCGGTTTAATAAAGCGCAGCGGGGAAAAGCTGCCGCTTGTCGCCGATGTGTTCAGCCGGTTTCTGAACGAGTATTTTCAGATCAAGAAATAATAAAGCGCTATCCTGTTGAGAGCGCTAGCATGCCCCAAAAGGCGTCTCCGTAACCACCGTATTTGTGGGGAGGCGTCTTTTTTTGGCGACAAAATGACCGTCCTGCGACAGAAAACCTGCGAAAACTCTCAAGACGCCGTGGACGTCACCCCGCATAAATGAAAATAATCAGGCCTGCTGTGTTTATTTTCGTATAAAGGTGTAGCATTCCCCAATTGGAATGGGGCTGAGTCTATGTATTAGCGGAAAAACCTGCGTAGTCCAGGCTGTTGAGAAAACGCAACGCTGGAGAGGCACATCTCTATTAACGCGTAGAACACCCGCAAGAATGAGATTACTAAAGTGACGGGGTAGAGGAATCGGAAGAGGCGCAGCCGCTGTTCTCCGACCCACCTTTCCTGCTGCATGGGTTGCGGGAGCTGAAGTGGGGGGATAGGGCGGCTTGGTAAGGAAAAAACTGCGAAAGTGCAGGTTTTTTCGTGAAAATGGTTCATTCGGGCGAAAAGCCTGCGATTGTGCAGGAATTTTCAATGAAAATGGATCTGAGCCCATGTTCGCCGCGAAAAGCCTGCACATTTGCAGGAATATGTCGTGGGCAGCGTATCCATCGAGCAAAAACTGTACTTTTGCAGGTTTTTTCGTGCAAACAGGTGGAATGTACGACCGGCTCTGACGTGGGGGGCTGGGCAGTCTCACATGTGCAAAAATGTTTCGCTACGGGCGCTCTTTATACGAAAATGGAACGCAGTAGACCTGTTTATTTGCCTACTGTCGGGGTGGTGCTTAGACGTCATGGGGAGTCTTACAGGATTTCTTCGTGTGCTGCCAAACTGGTGGGCTCAGCTCCAGCGGCGGAGTCACAAAAAAAGGACGAAGCAGCTGTAACTTTTGCTTCGTCCTTTTTTGTTAATCGTCATTGCTGCGGCTGTTGAATATCATAATGTACTTGAGCAGCTCCAGCACGGAGATCAGGGCTGCGGCTACGTAGGTGAGCGCCGCGGCGTTCAGTACTTTGGCTACGCCGTGTTCTTCCTCGTTGGAGATGAATCCTTCGGCAACCATCAGTTCGCGGGCTCGCGAGCTTGCATTGAACTCGACGGGCAAAGTAACCAACTGGAAGGCTACGGCTGCCGCGAAGAACAAAATGCCGATTCCCAGAAGCCAAGGAATCTGCTGGAAGAAGAATCCGGCGAGGATCAGGATTGGCGCAACTCCGGAAGCGAAGTTGACGACAGGGAACATCTGATGTCTCATGACGAGCATCGGGTAGTGGACTTTGTGCTGAATCGCATGGCCGACTTCATGGCAGGCGACGGAAACGGCCGAGATCGAGCTTTCGTAGTAAACGGGCTCCGACAGCCGAACTACTCTGGCGATCGGGTCGTAATGGTCGGTGAGCGTTCCCTGAACCGCTTCTACGGGCACGTCGTAGAGTCCGTTGGCATCGAGCATCCTTCTGGCGGCTTGAGCGCCGGTCATTCCGGAATATACGGGAACTTCCGACCACTTGTTGAACGTCCCCCTTACGCGAAACGAAGCCCACAAGGAAAGTCCGAATGCAATTATAATGAGAAAATCCATCGGGTGAAAAAACATACGCATTCCTCCATATTCAATTATGAGAATGGATTTTTGCCCAGCAGGATCACAAGCGCTTCAATGCAGGCAGCAGTTGGCTGCGTTAAGATTTTATAAAGTTTTTTCAGCTGATTCGGTTTGAGCTGCTGAATGATCGGTCCGAGTTCTTTGGCTTCCTTGGCGACTTGCTCCAAATGAAGCTGCATCGATGTAAGCTTATCTCTCACCGTATCGTCCTGAGACACTTTATTCAATTGCTGCAAGCTCGCTTTGATTTCCTCAAGGCTGTACTTCTCGCTCTTCATCTTTTCAATACGTTTGAGCAAGTTCAAAGTTTCATCGCTGTATAGTCGATAATTCGTATCCGATCTTGTTTCAGGTTCGATCAATCCCAGCTTGGTGTAGTAATCGATGGTCCGGGGACTGACATTGGCCAGTCTTGCTAATTCTCCGATTTTATAGAGCTTATTTCCCACTATCAATCACCTCTGCTCCACGTTTTCTTCGAAATTACCATATAGAAATATGATACCTGATTGCAAACCATACAGTCAAACGTAATGCTTCAGTTCATCAAATATACAAAACTGCACAGCTTGTTCGATACATTCCCTAACATTGATTTTTATATATTATGGTAAAACACGAATTATGAATGTCAGATGTGAGGTTATTTTTCGTTTTTTTTTGTTTTTTTAAAGAAAATCCTATTGTCAAACCGTATCTTCCTGTATATAATGACATTAAGAATTTCATTATATGTTATTTAATCTAACATTAAAGGAAGTGGTCGTGTGGTTAAGAAGTTTTTGTTAGCTTTTGGCATCATGGCATTGTTGTTCCCTACTCTGGCATTTGCGGAAGATCCGACTACTCCTCAACTGCAAAGTGCGGTGAACGCAGTTTGGGTTATGCTGGCAGCTATTCTGGTTATCTTCATGCAAGCGGGTTTTGCGCTTCTTGAAGCAGGCTCGACTCGAATGAAGAATGCGGGGCATGTCGCCGGCAAAACGATTTTGACCTTCGGCATTTGCGCGATCGCCTTCTGGGCCGTAGGGTTCGGTCTTGCCTTTGGCGACGGCAACGCCTTCTTCGGAGAAACGGGATTTTTCGTTTCCGGGTTGGAAGATCAAGCGAAAGCGGCGTTCGGCTCGCTGGCAGCTGTCGATGTTCCGGTATCGATTAAGTTCCTGTTTCAATTAGCTTTTGCAGGCGTATCTTTGGCGATCGCTTGGGGCGGTTTTGCCGAAAGAGCGAAGCTTTCCGTTTACTTCATCTTTAGTATCCTGTTTACGATCGTCATTTATCCGATTGTCGCTCACTGGGTATGGGGCGGCGGCTGGTTGGCCCAACTTGGCATGCAGGATTTTGCAGGTTCGACGGTCGTCCATCTTCAAGGCGCGACTGCCGCTCTTGTCGCCACGATCTTGCTGAAACCTCGTATTGGTAAATATAATAAAGATAAAACGGTCAATTTGATTCCAGGCCATAACCAAGTTTTGTCCGTACTCGGCGTTATTATTCTCTGGATCGGCTGGTTTGGATTCAATGCAGGAAGTACTGTAAGCGCAATGGGCGACGGCTTTTTCGGCTATGTAGCGCTGACTACGAATATGGCTGCCGCGGCAGGCGGTGTCGCAGCCTTGGTTATCTCCTGGATGTACTTCGGAAAAGCCGACATTCCAAGCATGTTGAACGGTGTTCTTGCAGCGCTTGTAGCGATTACGGCTGCTTGTGCCTACGTTGATACTTGGGCAGCTATCGTAATTGGCGCCTTGTCCGGTATTATTACTTTCTTCACGTCTCAATGGTTTGAAAAATTAGGCATCGACGATCCGATCTTCGCATTCTCCGTACACGGTATCGCAGGTATTTGGGGAACGCTGTCCACAGGCTTGTTCGCTACGCCGGAACTGGCTGCAAAAGCTGCGGTCGGCGGACCCGGATTGTTCTATGGCGGCGGATTCCACCAATTGGGAGTTCAAGCGCTCGGCGTGTTCGGCGCATTCATATTCGTTCTCGTACTTTCCTTCATTATTCTGGGTATCGTGAAAGCCACTGTAGGCCTCCGCGTAACGGAAGAAGAAGAAATCATCGGTCTGGACTTGTCGGAACACGGTTCCTACGGCTATCCGGAGCAAATGAAAAAAGCGAACCAAAGCGGTGTTTCCGTATAAAAAGAACGATTACTTACTAGGCAAAGGGGATGCAACATGAAACATCTCTCAATGGAACAGATCATGGAACGCATTCATCAATCCGAACAGTTCGATGAGATGCGGATTACCAGGGATCAGGTACATGAGATGTTTCGGGAGCATCTCCTTTTCTCCTATTCCTCTCAGTTGGGGATGGATATCAACAGGGTTCATGATGCCCTGATCTGCAGAACCGTTCAATTGGCTGAACAAATTTTGGAAGATCAAGGGTTGGGCCGTCCTCCGGTACCTTATGCGTTTATGTTGTTCGGCAGCGGCGGCAGAAGCGAGCAAACGCTGTGGAGCGACCAGGACAACGGATTTATTTACGAAGATAGCCCCGAACATTCCGAGGAAGAGTTGGAGCTGTATTTTTCTCAACTGGTGGATTGCATCCTTCAAGGCTTGCATGTGCTAGGCTATCCTCCTTGTCAAGGAAATGTCGTGTCAAGCAACAAGCAGTGGCGGAAGCCTCTGTCCCAGTACGTGAACATGCTGAACGGGTGGTTCGGAGAGCCGACCTGGGAGCATGTCCGGTATTTGCTCATTGTTGCGGATATGCGCTGCATTTACGGCTCGGAGGCGCTGGTGAACAAGCTTAAGGCGGAGTTTTTGGATTATGTGGGGGCGCATCCGCCCATACTTCGGTTTTTGCTGTCCAATACGCTGCATCACAAAATTTCGTTAGGCGTGTTCGGTCATTTAATTACGGAGCGCTACGGCGAAGATGCAGGCGGGTTCGATATTAAATACGGGGCCTATATTCCGATTGTGAACGGGATTCGTTTGTTAGCGATACAATTCGCTGTTCATCCCTCATCTACGCTGGAGAGGATAGATCGGCTGACGGAAGCGGGCGTCGTAACGGAGGAAGCGGCCAAGGGATGGCGCGAAGCTTTTGCGATTGCTTTGAAGCTTCGGGATTTGACGCCGTTCCAAATCGACAACGGATTGTATACGACAAGGAGCAAGCTGGGCGCGGAGCAGCTTACCAAAGAGCGTAAGCAGGAGCTGAAGCAGTGCTTGCGGGTCGGAATGGAATTGCAAAAATATGTGAAAAAGTCGGTTGAAACGCAAATAGAGAGAGAAAAGGGTTAGATATACGGATCGGATAAGGCGGAAAGGAGTGAATTGCGATGAAGGACATGCGCCCTGCGGGTCGTATGTGGCATTTGTATAAAATGGGAGGCCTGACGCCTGCCATTACGTCCATGTTTGATGTGCAAAGTGCGCAGCAGATGGCGTTTATTCGCTCGATGCTCAAGGAGCAGCGGAAAAATTCTCTTTTTGATATGCCGCTTCATTCGATGGAGCTCGTTGTGTTTGATTTGGAGACGACCGGTTTTGCGCCCTATAACGGGGACGAAATTATTTCTTTTGGCGCGGTATCCGTAGTTGGCGGTCAAATTATGGAGGATCAAACTTTTTACAGTGTGGTCAATCCCAAAAGAAAAATACCGGATGACATCATACGGCTTACCGGAATTACGAATGAAATGGCCGCGGATGCGCCGGATTTGATCCAGGTTTTGCGGGATTTTCTAGAGTTTGTCGGGCAAAAAGTGCTCGTCGCCCATGCGACCGGCCATGATAAAAACTTTTTGAATGCGGCTTTATGGAGAACATCCAAAGTCAGCCTTTCCCACCGGGTGCTGGATACGATGATGATCGCCAAATGGCTGATGCCGAAGCGGAAAGATTTGAGCCTCGACGCTCTGCTGGATGCGTACGAAATTCCGGTTACCCAGCGCCATCATGCGCTTGAGGATTCTTTGATGACGGCGAAGCTGTGGTCCAGGTTTATGGAAGAAATCCGCTCCAGAGATGTCGACACGCTCGGAGATTTGTACGCTTTGTTAAGCCATCACTGATCGATCGCAAACGCAAGTTTGTGAAAGGAGATCGGGGCGGCTTTTTTTATTTGAAACACGCCGATTTCGGGCTTGCGTTCGTCCTGCAGCGATATAATCCAATACGTAGGCAGGGTATGCCATAGCGTGGACAGATCTTCTTGCGAAGGCGCGGCCGGAGCTGCGGGGTGGGAGTGATAGATGCCGACAACATTTGCATCCGGTTTTAGCAGCAGGGGGATAATTTCCGCGGGACTCATCTCAAAACGGCGCTCAGGCTGCAGGGCTTGATTGCTGACGGGAATGATGGAGGAAATTTCGAAGCCGTGCGCCAAGCGAATGCCTGTCAGGAAACCGCACGCTTCGTTTGGAAGCGCTTTTTTGCAGGTGGCGATCAGATGTTCGTATAAGCTTTTTTGGATGCGGACGTGCATCGGCTATCCCTCCTTCCTGATACAACGCATTATACAAGGTTGGCATCAAAAAAAACAGACTCCCGGGGGAGCGGGGAGCCTGACTGGGAGTCTGTCCGACGGAGTTACTTTTGTGCATACTCCTAGCTGATTTTGCCCTGCGGTTTGATCAGGAAGAAGACGAGGCCCAGCGTGATCAGCGAGAGTGAAGAAACGGTGATGAAAACGGTCTGATTCGATATTTTCATCAGCCATTCGAAAATCGGCGGCCCGAAAGCGACACCAATAAACCGCAGGCTGTTGTAGATGGATGTGATCATGCCGCGCTGCTCCTTTTCGACCGAGCCGGTAATCATCGTGTTCAGGCAGGGCAGCAGCAAGCCTGTGCCTACGGCGCTTAAGGTCAATAAACCGATAAATACATACAGGTTGGAGAAAAAGAATATGGTCAGGCCGAGCGATACGGTCATCATCAAAAGCCCGATGTTCATCAGCCAGCGCATTAAGGTGCCGTTTTTTTTGATCAGCGCCCCGGTTGTGTACGAGGTGACGACCATGCCCAGCAGCGGGATGGCGAGGACAAGGCCTTTTTTCACACCGTCAATGTTGTATGGCGCGCCTTCCAAGATGTCGGATAAATAGAACAGGACGCCGAACAAAATAAACAACGCTAATGAACCGGCGAAAAAGGAAGTGATGAGCCATCTGCCCTTTTGCTTGAGGATGCTGCCGATTTGCCCGATGTAGGGTTTTAGCTTTTGCGGTTCTTTCGTTTTTTTCGGTTCTTTGATGATGAAAATGACAGCAAGCAAAGATAACGCGCAAAACGCCGGAAACGCGAAAAAAGGCGCGTACCAGACGATCAGGGCGAGCAGCGATCCCGCAATCGGGCTTAACACTTTTCCGGCGCCGTTGGACGCTTCCGTCAGGCCAAGGGCTTTGCTTTCGGTTGCTCCTTTGAACAGATCCCCGACCAAAGCCATCGCGATAGGAGCTGTTCCTGCGGCTCCCAAGCCTTGAATGGCCCTGGCGATAATAAGTACGGTATATGACTTCCAAATTGCTCCGAAGCCGGCCAGGACGCCTGCAGCTCCGTATATGATCAACGAAGGTATAATCACGGCTTTGCGCGAGAAGCGATCCGAGAAATAACCGGAAATCGGAATAATGAGTCCGGCGGTTACGGAAAACAGGGAAATGACGAGACTGCTTTGAAAGCGCGAGATACCGAGCTGATTTTGCAGCTCCGGCAGTATCGGGACGAGCATGGAATTGCCGAGCACGAGCACTAAAGGGATCGTCGCGATGGCGATGAACTGCCAGATCATGCCTTTCATTTGCTGCGCTTGCTTGCCGCCTCCGCTGTCCTGCTTGGCGCGCTGAACCGGTTGGTCAGGAACTTCGCTTTCGAATGCGATATTGAGCCTTCTTGTTTTTGTTTTTTCCATGATGCGACTCCTTCCCGTACAACAATGTAATCTTACTGTCTCCTTGTCCAGGCAATGTCATTCTTTTTTTTCGTTTTCAGATGTTGGAATTTCGGCGCAATTGGAGATAATATAGACAGTGGAGGTGCAAACATTGAAAAGGAATGCGCTCATACTCGCGATTGTTGTGTTTCTGACGGGATTTGCCGTATATCAAAACGTAGATCATGCGAATCAGGAAACGGTTTTGCCTACGGAACAGGCGGCCAAACCGAATTTTCTGGCACCGCCGTTCGCATTGAACGGGCTTGACGGCAAAGAATATACGGTCGGCGGTCAACGGGACAAGCCAATGCTGGTCAATTTTTGGGCATCCTGGTGCGGGCCTTGCAAGGAAGAAGCGCCGGATTTGGTGAACGTGTACAACAAATACAAGGGGCAGTTCGACCTTTATGCGGTTAACGTAACGCCCGGAGATAAGATGGACAATATTAAGAAGTTTGTGGAGGAGTACAAATTTCCGTTCCCGGTGCTGCTCGACAAGCAGGGGACGAATGCGGATACATACGGGGTTATTGCGATACCGACCAGCTTTTTGATCGACAAGCAGGGCGTTATTCGCGAGGTGATCCATGTCGTATCGCCCAAAGAGCTGGACCAAAAGATCGCAGGCCTGATCAAAAACTAAAGAAAAAGCTGCAAAAAGCGCTGAATCATCAGGCTGTTTGCAGCTTTCTTGTTTTAGTGATTGACCAGTCCGAGTCTTTCCTGGTGCTCTTTGTTCACCGGCTCGACCCTTGTTCGGCCCAGCAGCGCGTAGCGCAAGCTGTCGACCAAAGCGTACCAGCTTGCTTCAATAATATTGCTGGATACGCCGAGCGTATTCCAGGTCGAATTGAAGTCGGTGGATTCCATCAACACGCGAACTTTGGCCGCTGTCGCGTCTTTTTCGTCGAGGACGCGCACTTTGTAGTCGGACAGATGAATTTGCTCGATGTCCGGGTAATACTGCACGAGCGCTTTGCGCAGCGCGTTGTCCAGGGCGTTGACGGGACCGTTGCCTTCCGCCGCGGTGTAGATCGTTTCGCCGTGCACTTTCACTTTGACGATCGCCTCGGCGACGACGGCCTGGTTGGCCGTTTTTTCCACGAGCATCTTGAACGATTCGAGGGTGAATATTTCCTCAAGCCCTTCGAAAGCTTCCCGCAGCAGCAGCTCAAGCGAAGCGTCCGCGCCTTCGAATTGATAGCCTTGATGCTCAAGATCTTTAATCTTTTCTATGACTTCTTTCGTTTTTTGATTCTCTTTATTGAAATCGAGGTTAAGCTCCTGGGCTTTCACAAGCACGTTGCTTTGTCCGGCAAGCTCGGATACCAGCACGCGCTGTTTGTTGCCTACCAGCTCCGGCGTAATGTGCTCGTAGGTGCTGGCAGCCTTCAAAATCGCCGAAACGTGAATGCCGCCTTTGTGAGCAAATGCCGCATTGCCGACGAACGGCTGGTTGACCGGCATATGCATGTTGGCGATTTCGCTTACGTAACGCGATACTTGCGTCAGCGATTTCAATTGATCGCCGGAAATGACTTCGTATCCCAGCTTCAGCTGAAGATTGGGGATGACCGAGCTCAGGTTGGCGTTGCCGCAGCGTTCGCCGTAACCGTTGATCGTGCCCTGCACCTGTCTGGCCCCGGCTTGTACGGCGGCGAGACTGTTGGCTACGGCAAGCTCGCAGTCGTTGTGGGCGTGGATGCCGACAGGCGCCGTAATGTCCTGCTGCACCGCCGTCACGATCGCAGTGATCTCGCCCGGCAGCGAGCCGCCGTTCGTATCGCACAGCACGATCCAGTCAGCTCCGGCATCCTGCGCCTTGCGGATCGTTTGCAGCGCGTAATCCGGATTGTTTTTGTATCCGTCAAAAAAGTGCTCGGCGTCATATATGACTTCAAGGCCTTTGCTTTTCAAAAAACGAACGGAGTCGAAAATCATCGCCAGGTTTTCTTCAAGAGACGTTTGAATCGCCGTATGCACATGGAAATCCCACGATTTGCCGAAAATCGTCGCGACGGAGACGCCGGATTCCACGAGCCTGTTCAGGTTGACGTCGTCCTCGGCTCTGGAGTCTTTGCGTCTTGTGCTGCCGAAAGCGGTGATTTTGGCGTTGGTGAACGTCATGCTGCGCACGCGGTCGAAAAATTCGATGTCTTTGCTGTTGCTGCCCGGCCATCCGCCTTCAATATAGTGAACACCCAGCTCGTCAAGTTTGCGGGCGATTTTGATTTTATCCTCGACGGACAGGCTGACTCCCTCGCCTTGGGTTCCGTCCCGCAGCGTGGTATCGAAGATTTTAACTGAAGTTGACATGGGTTCCTCCTTAAACAGCTGAAAGCTGGCTGACGATGCTTTACAAGCAAATGAATGTGCTTTAAAGCGCTAAATATATATAGTACAATTATAGCATAATTCCTATAGTTAGGACACAACCTGACAAAATTACGTTTGCTTCGAAATTTGTTTTTTTTGTAATGCAGAAAATGGAAATGCCCCATTTTGCGGAAGAGGGAGCGATTGGGCGATTATGAGCGGTATTCCTCCTCATCAGCATTATCCCAAGAATGGCAGAGTCATTCTGCATATCGATATGAACGCTTTTTACTGCTCGGTTCACGAAGCGGTCGAGCCGGAGCTGTACAAAGGCAAGCCGATCGCCGTGGCAGGCAGCGTCGAGCTGCGCAAAGGCATCGTTGTGACGTCTTCTTACGCGGCGCGGGCCCAAGGGGTTAGAACGGGCATGCTGGTGGGACAGGCGCTGAAGCTGTGCCCGGATTTGCTGCTCATTCGGCCGGACTTCGATTTGTACCGGGCCTTCTCGCGGCGGTTTATGCAAATTGCCTACAGCTATTCGCCCTTAGTTGAGTCGATGTCGATCGACGAGTGTTTTGTAGATATAACAGGTTCCAAGCAGTTCGGCACTCCTATGGAGATAGCGCGGAGCATCCAGGGGCGCATTATGGAAGAGCTCCAGCTTCCGTGTTCGATCGGCGTCGCTCCGAACAAACTTTTGGCCAAAATGGGCTCGGACTTGAAAAAGCCGAACGCGATTTCGGTCATCAGGCTGCGCGACGTTCCCGAAGTGCTCTGGGACAAGCCGTGCAACTATTTGTTCGGCATCGGGAGGAAGACAGCGGACAAGCTGACGAAGCTGGGGATTCTCACTCTCGGGCAGCTCGCGCGCGCGGACGAGAAGCTGCTTAGCAAGCATTTCGGCATTTTGGGGCCGCATTTGAAGCAGGCGGCGTGCGGGATAGACCGTTCCCCGGTCAATCCGGAGCAGGAGCAGAGCAAGTCGATCGGCCATACGACGACGCTGCCGCGCGATTTTACCGATCCCAAAGAGGTGCACCGCGTATTTCTCAACATCGCCGACCAGGTGGCGCGGCGGATGCGGAGGCAGAAGCTGGTCTCATCCACAATACAGATTACGATCCGCGATCCGGATATGAGGACGATTACGCGTTCCGTTACGTTGGAGACGCCTACCGAGCATATGGACGATATTTACCGGACGGCGTGCAAGCTTTTCGATCACCATTGGGAGGAAGGCAGGCCGATCCGTCTGCTCGGCATTACTTTGCAAAGTCTGTCCGCCAAGGAAGAAACGGCCATACAGCTCGATTTGTTCGATTACGAGAAGCAGCCGCGCCGCGACCAGTTGAACCGGATTATGGACGAGCTGCGCGACAAGTACGGCGAAGACGCCATTTTGACGGCGGGAATGCTCGGGGACAATCCTTCCGCTCTAATCAGAAATCATAAGAGGCGCGGGACTTCCCTGCAAATGGATCATTTGAAAAACAATCCGCTTCACCGGGAGGAGGGCGATTAGGCATATGGCCAATATTATCGGGTTCGCCGGATATTCGAACAGCGGGAAAACGACCTTGATCGCCAAAGTGGTGAGCGAGCTGCAGCGCCGCGGATATACGGCGGCCGTATTGAAACACGACGCGCATGGACATTATAAAGAAGCGGAAGGTTCCGATTCGGGCCGTTTTATCCGGGCGGGCGCCGATGCCGTCGTGACCGTATCGCCGGATGCGGTGCACACGTACCAAAAAAAGCGGGAGCCCCGCTTGCGCGATATCATAGGGGCTTTGCCCGATGTGGACTACATTTTAATAGAAGGATTCAAAACGGAGAAGCATCGGAAGATCGCTGTTTTCCGCACGGCCGAGCAGAGCCGGATCGTCGGGAAGCTGGACCCTGAGCCTATTGCCGCAGCAACTGACTTGCCGGATATCCAAACGGGTTTGCCGCTATTGAACCTGAACGACGCAGCAGAAGTGACGGATTTTATCGTAGCCCACTTTCAGACGAGCAATATTAAGGTTTGAACTTTAGAAGGTTTTATATTATATTTTACTGTGAGGATATTTTGAGGAGGAGTTCAAATATGGGAAAGTATACTTGGGTTGATAAAGAGACCTGCATCGCTTGCGGCGCTTGCGGGGCAACTGCACCGGACATCTACGATTACGACGATGAAGGTCTGGCTGAAGTTATCTTTGAAGGCGACGGCAACAAAGGCGTAACGGAAATTCCGGAAGATCTGTTCGACGATCTGCAGGATGCACAGGATGGATGCCCAACGGACTCCATTAAAGTTGCCGACTCTCCATTCAACTAATTTATAAAATGTCGAAAAAAACTCGATTCCAGTTATGGGATCGGGTTTTTTTAATGATACGTTTTGTAGAAGCCGTTAACAATTGATTGCCAATTCGGAGGCTGCAACTTACAATAAAGCTAGTACGCTTACAGGAGGAACTTATGCGCAAGAAGAATTGGATACAGCCTCTGGCCGCGGGTCTTGTGTTGATACTATTATCGACATATTTGTATACTGCCGGTTCCGGCGGGAAGCTGGCATTCATTGAGGAGCCTTTGCAAGATTTCTTGCGAAAAACGAAGTCGACGGACGAACGCGAACCGGACGACCGGATCAAAATCGTCAAAATCGATGAAAAATCGCTGAAAGCGATCGGGAAATTCCCGTGGGACCGTTCCGTATACGCCCAGGCCATCGAGAAGCTGGAACAGTCCGGCGCAGCAGCAATCGGAGTCGACGTCGTCATGGCCGAACCTTCCAAAAACCCCGCTGACGATAAAGCGTTGGCCGACGTTCTCGCCAAATACGATAACGTCATCCTGCCCATTCAAATTAATTACCCCGCTAAACAGCAATCCGCCGGAGATTTGGTACCGGAAAAGATCGATTACCCCTCGGCCACCTTATTTACCAACAAAACTCAAATGGCACATATTAACGTTTTCGTGGACAAAGACGGAAAAGCGCGCATGCTGCCTGTCGGCTTGCCTGACGAGAACAATCAATACATACCTGCCTTTAGCGCAGCGCTCGCCAATCTGGTGCTTGCGGATAACGAGAAAATCAAGAGAGACGCCGTTTCCGGGCAATGGAAGCGCGGCGATAAGGTGATTCCGACGAATGAAAGGAATCAGGTGACAACGGAATATTACTCGAAGCCGCGGCAGGCGATCGATACGGATACCGGATACGAAACGATTTCGTTCATCGACTTGCTGAACAGCAAAAACGGCATTCCGCTGCCGAAAGGCTCCATCGTGCTGATCGGACCTTACGTCACCGCGATGCAGGACGAGTACCCGACCCCAGTCAGTTCCGTCAAAATGTTCGGAATCGAAATTCATGCCAACATGATCCAGACTTTGCTGGAGAGCAAGTTTTACAAGGAAACCGGCAAGTCTGCGGGTGTCGCTATCATTATCGTCATGGCGATTCTGGCAATTGTTTTATTTGAAAGATTCAGAGGGAAGTCGGCGCTGTTTATTTTTATCGGCCTCTTTATTTTGTATATTTTAGTGTGGTTTGCTCTCTATACGATCGGTTCGATTTTTGCGCCGATGATTTATCCGATTTTTGCCCTGGTTACTATTTACATAGGTTCGATAGTGAGCCACTATTTGGCTGAGCGCAAAGAGCGGAACAGGGTTACCGGGATTTTCGGGCGCTTCGTCTCCAAATCCGTCGTGGACGAGCTGCTGCAGTCCGGTGAAGATGTGAAGCTCGGCGGCAGCCGCAAAGACATAACGCTCATATTTGTGGACATACGCGGGTTTACCCCGATGTCGGAACGGCTCGAGCCGGAGCAGGTCATTCAGGTGCTCAACGAGTATTTGGACGTATGTACCAAAGCGATTTTCAAATTCAACGGGACGCTTGACAAGTTCATAGGCGACGGCGTTATGGCTATGTTCGGCGCACCGATCGAATACGGGAATCATCCGGAAATGGCCGTCCGCGCAGCCATCGAGATGAAAGGGCAGGCGGACATTCTCGAGCGGAAGCTGATCGAGAAGTACGGCATCGGCGTCAAGTTCGGACTGGGTATTAACAGCGGCCCGGCCGTCGTCGGCAACATCGGTTCCGAAGATTTGCGGCTGGATTACACGGCTATCGGCGATACCGTGAACTTGTCCGCCCGGCTGGAGTCGAACGCCAAGCCCGGTCAAATTTTGATCAGCGAGAACACTTATGAAAGAGTCAAGAGCCTGTTTCATATCGAGCCTGTCGGCGAGATTAAAGTGAAAGGCAAAGAAAAGCCTGTAATGGTGCATGAAGTGCTGGGTCATTTAGAGAACTGAGGAGGAAATCAGTGTGGAGTTGAACATGCGGGGCAATCGGTTGAACAAGAAATCATTCATGGCTTTATTTGTAAGTTTTTGCATGGTGTTTGCGCTCGTTTCATCGGCGCTGGCAATTCCCGCCGCAGCCAAAACGGTTCGCATTGCGGTGGTGACGTCCATTAGCGGCGATGTAACCGTTAAGAAAGGCGGAGGCTCCAGTACGTACGACGCCTACCAGGACATGAGCTTGAATGAAGGGGACACCCTGTATACGGGGAGCGATTCATCGGCAACTTTAAACCTGAGTGGCGGTGACGGCGAAGTCACGATCGGCGGCAACGCCGAAGTGAATATTTCCGATTTGAGCGGCTCCAGTGGCGAAAAGAAATCGAAACTACGGGTATGGGCAGGCTCGATGTGGGTCAAAGTCAAATCGCTCGCCGGCGTCGATGACGAATTCGAAGTCGAAACGCCGACCGCCGTCATGGGCGTCCGCGGAACTCATTTTTTTGTCAATGTGGATTCCCTAACAGGCAAGACGACAATGGCGGTAGCCGCGGGCAAAATCGCCGCTACGACCGTAACGACGAATGAGGATAACACGCAAACGAAAAAGCTGACCTACTTATACCCGACCCAGCAAATCTCGCTCGATTCGCGCGACGAGGTGGACGATTTGTCGGTGAAAGTCGATTTTGTCAATCTCGACAGCATCGTCGCCCAGGCTTCGAACAACGTCATTGCCGCTATCATTAAAGACAAGGCAAGCATCGACAAAGAGAACGATGAATTCATAGCGAAGAAAAAGCAGGAGATTGAGCAGGGCAAGCCGGTGGAAAACGATGGAAGCTTCGTCATCAAAAATGCCGACGAACTGTCCAGGGTGATTCAAAACCTCGATAATCTAATAGGAAACTTCGCGAAAAAAGCGGTGCAGGATAACAAAGTTTTCAAGAACGAGATGAACGGAATCATCGAAGAGGCGAACAAAAAAATTCCGACGGAAATCCGCAAGCTCGATCTGGAGAAAGTGAAAGACCTCGATAAATCGGCCGGGACCGATCCTGAGCTGGAGAAGAAAAAGCTGATTGCTTTGCAGCAGGCCGAGGAAAATCAGAAATTGAAAGAACAGCAGGAAGCGGAAAGGATGAAAGAGCTTTTACAGAAGCTGCAAGATATTTTGAAAACGGTCGAGGCGACCAACAAATCAATTAAAGAAGCGAATGAGAAAGCTTTGGCGGAGCAAAAGGCGGCCGCGGAGGCAGCATGGAAAAAAGACAAAACTACCGAAGAAATCAAGCGGTATGACGATGCGAAGAACGGTTCGTCCGGCCCATCGAACAGCTCCGGAAGCAGTGGCAGCGGTGGAAGCAGTGGCGGAAGCAGCGGAGGCGGGCAAACCCCGGATACGACCCCGCCGGTTATCGAATCGATCGATGACGTATATGCAAATCTGACCTATATTTCCGGCAAAACCGAGGCGAACGCTACGATTACGGTAAAACGGGACGGCACTAAAATCGCCGAGGGCACGGCGGCTAGTAACGGTTACTTCTACGCGTATCTGCTATCCGGCTTTACGCTCAGCGCCGGGGACATCGTTTCTGTGACAGCAGCGGATGCAGCCGGCAATACGAGCGCTCCGGTAACCAAAGAAGTCAAGCCGCCTGTCGCGAGCCCGCCTGCCGTAACTTTGACGAAAGTCAGCAATCCGAATGTGCCTAGTTTGTTCAATGTTAATGTCGATATGAGCAATTTTACCGGGACGAATTCGATTTATGCGGTAGAGCTGCATTTGCTCTATAAGAGCAAATCCGTCAGCACGTCCGGATCGGAGGACTACAGCGGAATCCATTATATTTCATCCGGCAATTCGCCAGTCGAACATCCCGCTGGCACCAGCATCTTTAATTCGGCGACAAGCGCGGAATCGGCCAAAGAATATGTTCAGTTCGATTCGGCGACGAATACGTATACGAAAGAATTGGTGTATGCCGTGACCAACTTCGGCACCGGTCCCGACAACATTTCGGTCGACGGCGCGAAAACATTGGTCAGCATACCTTTCCGCGGGGTCAATTACGGAAGCGATCCGCTCGGAGCTAATAACGAACTGGCGAAAATTGCGGTAGGATACATTAAAGTGGTTAAAAAAGACGCTACGGATGCCGTAAGGGACATCAGCATTCAGCCTTTGTACATTCCTATCGGTACCGGCAGAGACTACGAGTTTCCGAGATAACGATTCACTATTCGAACGGATAAGGAGAAGCCTATGAAACCCCTAAAACAGATTATGATTACATCCATAACCGTCGCCGCTCTTCTGACGGGCACCACGGCTTGGGCGGACGGCTGGCCCGCCGATGCTATCGCTGCCGACAACGGGCGCATCATGGCCGACGTGACGACCCTTGCGGGCATCGGCGATTTTGCGGATCATAACGGCAAAGCGGCTTTGGCCGCATTTCGTTCTCCCGGCGGTGTGGCGCAGCTTCCGGACGGGAGCATTCTTGTGGCGGATACGCGCAACCATTTGATCCGTCAAATTAAAGACGGGCAAGTCACAACGTTCGCCGGTCCGGAGCTTGTCGTCACGAAAGACGGACAAGGCTTTCCGACAGGCGGGTTCGTGAACGGCAAGGCGTCCGAGTCGTTTTTTCGCGAACCTGCGGCTTTAGCCGTGGATGCGAAAGGGAATGTGTACATAGCGGATGCCGGCAATAATGCCGTTCGTAAAATCGATACGAACGGCCAGGTAACGACTTTGGCCGGCAGCGGGGCGCTCGGCAGCAAGGACGGCAAAGGCGCAGAGGCGCAGTTCAATCGGCCGGGCGGAATCGCTGCTGCTGCGGACGGCACTGTCTACGTGGTGGACACGTTGAATCATGCGATCCGCAAAATCGCGCCGGACGGCACGGTGACAACGCTGAATGCGGCCTCGGCGCGCACGCTTCAGATCAGGCCGGGCGAAGCTTCCTTTGCGGGAGATTATCAGGACGGAAGCCTGTCCGCCGCCAAGTTTAACGAGCCGTCGGGTCTTGCCCTGGACGCTAAAGGCAACCTGTACGTGAGCGATACGGGCAATCAGCGCATCCGATATATCGATCTGAGCGCCGGCACCGTCACGACGATTGCGGGAACTTCCACACCTGCGAGCGACAGTGCCTTGTATGAGAAGGATGCGCTGTATGCAGCGGGGGACTACGCGGACGGACAGGCGCTGAAAGCGAAGTTTAATTTTCCTAAAGGCTTGGCCGTAACGCCTGACGGCGGTTTGCTGATCGCGGACAGTTTGAATCAGGCGATCCGGTATTTGCGCAGCGGCGAAGTGACGACGCTCGCTGGAACGGCGAAGACGGGCGAAGCGGACGGCACGGAGAGCGCGGCTGCCTTTTACAATCCGACAGGTGTGTTCGTTACTGCCCAGGGCAATGTCGTTATCGCGGACGCTTACAACAACAAAATCCGCAAACTGGCGGCGTACCGCCTTCCGCAAGGGCTTCACGGCACTGAGGCTATCAAAGTCGTAAACGGGGACAAACGGATCGATTTTGACGCTCAGCCTGAATTTGCGGACGGCCGGACGATGGTTCCGGTCAGAGCGATCGGCGAAGCTTTCGGCTATGAGGTCAAATATGCGGAGCAAAACGGCCAATCGACGGTCCAGTTGGTCAAGGGCGATGTAACCGTAGAGCTTGCGCTCGGACAAACGGGAGTCAGGCGCATCGTCAAAAATGAACCGGCTGTCAGCCAGGCGACGGATGCGGCGCCATACATGAAGCAGGGGCGCACGTATGTTCCTGTTCGGTTCTTTGCCGAACAAATCGGTCTCGACGTGCAGTGGGATCAGGCCAATCAAACGGTCATTTTGCGTACGAAGTCTTACAGTGAATAGCGGTGCTGTCAAAGGGCAATTCCCGTCATAAGCAAAACCCCTTCAACCGTAATTGAAGGGGTTTTTAAATATTATTTTTTCTCTTTGATAACGAATAAAACTCCAATGAGAATTAAGATCGAGCCGATCCAAAACGTTACACCTATGTTCTCCCCTAGAATAAGCCATCCAAGTAATGTTCCAACCATGGGTTGGAAGAAGAAAAATAGCCCCCCGCTTGAGGCGTTAAGCATTTGTAATCCACGATTCCACAGTAAAAATCCACCTGCGGTTGAGACAACGCCCAAATACAAGACTCCTCCCCAAATAACAGGGTGAGTCAGTTGAGAGATATTCAATGCGTGTAACCGTGGCAAAACAAAAGGAGTAAGCACAATTAGGGCTACCAAGATGGAATAGAAAGTTACCGCAATCTGCGAATAATCACTCGGCACACGCTTTACAAGTACGGACATGAGTGCCCATGTTAAAGCGGCTATAAGAAGAGAAATACCGCCAAGTTTACTGGGCGACTCCAAATGACCGAATCCAACAATGAGGAAAACCCCCATTGTAGCTAGACAAACAGAAAGCACCTTTTTTAAACTCAACCGTTCTTTAAGGAGTAAGCGGGCAAAAATAACCATAAATGCCGGTGTTGACGAAGTGATAATGGCTCCCATTTGTGCTGAGGATAACATTGTACCTATTTCCTGAGCAACAATCGAAATCGTGTTACCAACAACCCCGATAGCCATGATGATTAAGAAATCACGTTTGTAGATCCGCCATTTCTGGTGTGTAATCAAGCCGACCGCGAGCAGTGCGACAATAGCCACTAAATAGCGCATCCAAACCAGTTCCAGTGGCGGTATGACTGATACTACAATTTTCACAACAACGTACATGCCACCCCAAATACTGGCGGCTAAAGCTAAATAAATAGAACCGAATAAGGTATTTTTCATGTTTTGTACCCTCCGTTTTTAATTAAGGTCAAGAAGCCCCTAACGGAGAGATGCAGTCACCTTAACTCCACTAAGGGCGAAAAGGTGCTGCTGGTACATCGTTTTCAAACAATGGAGCCTTAAACATTTTGATTTCACCTCTGGTCCGAGTTTAGCTGCAATAATATTGCTTAATAGTAGCAAATAACAACCCTGTTGAATAGACAAATTGCCAATACCCATTTTTTTCTTCACTTTACGGGGGCCGATGCCGATAAATCAGGAAGAAGAAGTTGTTGAGAAAGCCCTGGCCACTGTCCAGGGCATACGGGAACTCTCGCGTTAAGGGACACAGCCGCTCTTTCCCGACTAATGCCCCTCCTGCGCGGGTTGCGGAGTAGAAGAAGGCCACGCCCCTCCTGCACGGGTTGCGGAATAGAAGAAGGCCACGCCTCTCCTGTACGGGTTGCGGAATAGAAGAAGGCCACACCTCTCCTGCACGGTTCGCGGAGTAGAAGAAGGCCACGCCCCTCCTGCACGGGTTGCGGAGCAGAAGTAGGCCACCCCCTCCTGCGCGGGTTGTTGAGTTGAAGTAGAGGGGGGGCTAGGCGGCTTGACAGGGAGAAAACCTGCGAAAGTGCAGGTTTTTTCCTTGAAAATGGTTCATTTTCGTGAAAAGCCTGCGATTGTTCAGGAATGTTTGATGAAAATGAACCTGAGCCCATATTCGCGGCAAAAAGCCTGCACAATTGCAGGAATATGTCGTGGCCGGCGCATCAACGCTAAAAAAGCTGCACTTTTGCAGGCATTCACTGCTTTGCCAAACAGTTGCTGCCTCTAGCGTGCGAGCTCCAGACTTTTGCAGGTTTTCTTCGCTCAATCAGGCAGATGGCGCGACCGGTTTCAGCGCATGTAGTTTAGGGCAGCCTGAAAAATGTATTTTTTAGCTGCTCCACGAGTTCGGCCCTATTTTTATCGGAATTTCCGCACAGTCGCAGGTTTTCAGCGCGTAAATCGCGATAGACTGCTCCAGCGGACGATTTTTCTCAACGGTTTCGAAAAAAGTTATTTGAAGAAAAAGGAGGAAAACTCTTTGAAAGGGAATCATCGGAATGATCAAGTCGAACGATTTTTCCAGCATAATCCATTCGAAGATCCTCTGTACTTGAAAAAATACGTAAAAGAGCATCCCGATCATAAAATGGCTTGGTATTTATTGGGTAGAGAGTATGCCGCGAAGGGGCAAGCGGGTAAAGCCGCATACTGTTTCGCCCAGTCCGGGGAAATTTACGAAGCTTTCGAGCGCCAGAAAATCGTCCTGGAAGGGCCCCTTCCGACTGTGGGCGATTCTGCAGCCGCGCAGGCCGATAAAAAAGCCGGCGAAGCCGGTACGATGAAGTTCAAGAAGCGATGGGCCGCTCTGTTGGTGCTGCTGGCGTTCATCGTAGTGACGGAGTCTTTCGATGCGGCCAAGAACAAGATCGTCGTTCAGTCTCCGGCCGCCGTTCAAGCGTCCCCAGCCCCAGCTCCGGTCCCGATCCCGGCTCAAGCCGGAGGGGAGAAGACGGATCCCGCTGCCGGCGAGACGCCGTCGCTGAACATGAAAATTTATTTTTCCGACGGAGACTGGGGCGGGAAAATGAAACAGATGCTGTCCGCTTCAAGAGCAGGAGCGGCGGAGTCCTTCATCGTACAAGCGGGCAAAAGTCCGGACGGCAAATGGATCCAGTGGAATAAACCGCTGCAGCCTGTAGTTGGCGTCGAAAATTCGGGAAGCGGCGATTACGGCGCCGTCATGAGATATTACAGCTCGCAAGTTTGCTCCTGCCAATTATCCGACGGCACCCGTCTGGCTCCGGTGATCGACGGCTGGGTGCAATCGAGCGAGCAGGCCATCGTCCTGAAAAGCGCGATCCTGGCGTATCAAAAAAAGACCGGCTCTTTGCCGGTAAAGGCGGAACAGCTTGCCCAACCGTATCCGGATAATTTGCTGCCGGGAATTACGCCTGAGATGCAGTCCATGTTTCCGAAAACCGTAAGCGAACTGGCCGGGGCCGGCGCCGGCGCGAAGCCCTCCGGGAGCGAGCCTGAGAAGCAGGTGCCCGTGGAGCCTGCCGCGACTCCAACCGCCGCTCCGTCTCAAAGCCCGGCCGGCACGCCGCTTGAGCAAGCGTCCACTTCGCCGCTTCAAGAGCCGGTGAGCATCGTGATCGACACGGACAAACACCGCCTGGCGCTGGTTAGCGGGAATTACATACTCCGCAGCTACCCGGTAGGGCTCGGTGGCGACAAAACGCCGGAAGGCGAGTTCGTCATCAGTGAAAAAGTGCGCAATCCCAACGGGAGATCGAACGGAGAATTCGGCAGCAGAGGAATGACCCTCTCCGATACGCTGTATGCGATTCACGGCACGAACAAGCCGTCCAGCGTCGGGAAGGACGAATCGCACGGCTGCGTGAGAATGCTGCAGGCGGATGTGGAGGAACTGTACGATATGGCGCCGCAGCAAACCAAAGTAACGATCGGAAAAGGGCTGCTCCCGGACGATACCCCCGGCTCCGTGAACGATGGCTCAGGGGGCGGAGCGGGAAGAGGGAACCCCGGCAAAGCGTTCGGTGTCCCGCTGCAGACGAATGACTCCAATCCGAATAAAAAGTACAAATGGCTGGATTAATCGGCTTGCCGGCAAATCAAACAGACAGAAGTTCCGAAAGAGGGACCTTCTGCCGCAGAGCTTGAGTAAGCGATTGCAAAAAGTGAGGCATCAATGGATCGATATAAGCGAACGAACGGCTTATTTGTTTACAATAAGCAGCACCGTCATTGCTATAATAACAGCGAGCAGGATAGAGCCTGTCCAAATGATGGCTTTTTTGTTCACCTCGTCTTTGGCTTTCCGTCCGGCATAAGCGGTTTTTCTTTTTGACATGCGATCACCCGTTTCTTCTGGATTTTGAGCGTATGCCTATTTTATCACAAAAATCCCGATTCTTTGAATATGAAAGTTTTAGGTTAGCGCTATAGTTTGAGTAAAATGAGGTTCCTTGCAGATTGTGCGGCTGCGGGGAATTTTTGTTTGTGAACATAAATTGGCCCGAGAAACGGTTTTGTAACCGTTCTGTTGATTGCATAAATGGACATTGTCGGATAAACTGACTGTTAGAGTCATTGGAGAACGGAGTGTATGGACATGTTGTATCGAGCGTTAGGCAAACCGATTTTGTTCCGGATGGACCCGGAAAGTGCGCATCACCTGATCATTAACGGTTTAAGCGGGGTAGGCGCTTTTCCCGGCGGCAAGCAGATGCTGAAGGCCGTATGGGGCGTCGGCTATGCGCCGCAGATGGCGCAAAATTTGTGGGGGATCGACTTTCCGAATCCCGTCGGGCTGGCTGCAGGTCTGGATAAAAATGCCAAGGCTGTAAAAGGATTTTCCCAGCTTGGCTTCGGCTTTATGGAAGTAGGCACAATTACGCCGAAGCCGCAGCCGGGCAACGAGCAGCCGCGTTTGTTCCGTCTGCCGGCGGATTACGCGCTGATCAACCGGATGGGCTTCAACAATGTCGGCGTGGAAGAAATGGCCCGCAACTTGCAGAAAGCGGGAAAAAGGGATATTCCGGTAGCTATTAATATCGGCAAAAACAAAACAACGCCCAACGAGCATGCCGAGGACGATTATCGGGCGTGCATCCGGGCGCTGTATCCTTACGGCGATTTTTTTGTGGTGAACATCAGCTCACCAAACACGCCGGATTTGCGTAATTTACAGCATGGGAACGATTTATGCAGGCTGCTGGATGCGGTTACCGATGAGATGCAGATGCAGCAGGAAAAGCACCGCCATCCGGGCAAACCTGTATTGGTCAAAATTGCTCCGGATCTTTCGGACGACGAACTGGAGCTTACAGTAAAAACGATCCGGGACAGCGGAGTATCCGGAATTATCGCGACGAATACGACGCTGAGCAGAGCGGGGACGAACCATCCGAAACGTTTGGAGTCCGGCGGCTTGAGCGGCAAGCCGTTAACCGAACGCTCGACCGAGGTGGTGCGCCGCGTATACCGGCTGACGGAGGGCCAGCTGCCGATCATCGGCTCCGGGGGAATTTTTTCCGCACAGGATGCATATGACAAAATACGGGCCGGAGCCAGCCTCGTGGAAGTGTACACCGCGATGATATATGAAGGTCCGGGTTTGTTGAGCCGTCTGAATACAGGGCTGCAGGCACTTCTTAAGAAGGACGGATTCACACATATTTCCCAGGCAATAGGCGCGGATCATAAGTGACTTCATCACGAATGGAGGGCAGTGTATGATGGATGGACGAGACTGGAAAAAATTTCTACTCCCCTACGAACAATCGGTGGAAGAGTTGAAAGTTAAATTCAAGACGCTCCGTGGCGAGCTCAAAAGCAGAGAAGAATATTCTCCCATCGAATTCGTGACCGGGCGCGTCAAAAAAATATCGAGCATTTTGGAGAAAGCCAAACGGCTGAATGTGTCCATGGATCAGCTGGAATCCGGGATTGAAGATATCGCAGGCATTCGGATTATGTGCCAATTCGTGGAGGACATCGAACGGTTGGCGGATTTGATTCGGGCCCGGCAGGATATGTCTGTCGTGTACGAGAAAGACTATATAACGAACAAAAAGCCAAGCGGCTACAGAAGCTTTCATATTATTATCGAATATCCGGTGCAAACGGCGTTGGGGATGAAGAGAGTGCTCGCCGAGGTGCAAATTCGCACATTGGCGATGAACTTTTGGGCGACTATCGAGCATTCGCTCAATTATAAATATAAAGAAACGCTGCCGGAGGATGTCAGAAACCGTCTGAGCAAAGCCGCCGAGGCGGCATACCTGCTGGATCGGGAAATGTCCCTGATCCGCGATGAAATCGTGGAAGCCCAGCTGATGTTCGAGGATAATTCCAACTTGGTCAACAAAGTGTTGAATCATATCCAGGAGCTTTACTTTTATCACCGGGTCCGCGAAGCCGCGCAATTCCAGCTGCGTTTCAACGAAATTTGGGAAAACGAGGACGTATGGCGTTTAAGCGATCTGTCGGCGGAACTTGAGGCAGCCATCGCAAGAGCCAAAAAAGGGGAGTATTCCTGATCCGATGAATCATTACGACCGTTTATATGTACAATATTTGTACTACTTTAACGAAGCCCGGGACTATTTTGAATGCCATGAGGTTATGGAGGAGCTTTGGCTGGAAGAAGGCCGAAATCCTCTTTATCAAGGTCTGCTGCAAATTGCGGTAGGCCTCTATCATCATGCGAACGGAAACGTAAGCGGTTCCATCAAGCTGTTCACCGCCGGGCTGGATAAGTTGGAAACTTACCCGGCTCACAGCCTGGGCATCGATCTGCAGCGGTTGAGAAGCGACAGCCATACGTATCTGGTCAAGCTGCTGCATATTCGGGAGGAGCCTTTCGAGCCTTATGATCTGGACATTCGCATCGTCGATGAGCGTCTTCAGGAGCTGCTGGAGGAACTGAAACGAAATCCGCCTATTCCGGGCGAGGAGGGATGATTTGATGATTGAGGTGCACCGGCTGAGCAAGCATTATCAGGTGCATGAGCGGGAGCCGGGTTTTGCGGCGTCCCTCAAAAGCTTATTTAACCGCAAATTCCGGACAGTCAAGGCGGTTGACGACGTATCGTTCCACATTCCGGAAGGAGAGATCGCAGCCTTCCTGGGGCCGAACGGGGCGGGGAAAACGACGACGATGAAGGTGCTGGCAGGCTTGCTCCACCCTTCCGGCGGCGACGTGAAGGTGGGCGGCTTCGTTCCTTTTGAACACAAAAAGGAATTCAAAAAGCAGATCAGCCTGGTCATGGGGCAAAAGAGCCAGCTGATTTGGGACGTTCCGGCAGCGGAAACGTTTTTGGTCAACAAAGTGATCTACGAAATTCCCGAGCAGGAATATCGGGAAACGCTGGATGACCTGGTGCAGCTGCTTGAGCTCCAGGATGTGATCCGCAAGCCGGTGAGACAGCTGTCGCTCGGCGAGCGGATGAAATGCGAGCTGGCTGCGGCTCTGCTGCATCGCCCGCGCATCGTTTTTTTGGATGAGCCGACGATCGGGCTCGACGTCAATATGCAGGAAGTGATGCGCCGCTTCATCCAGGATTACAACAGCAAGTACAAAGCGACGATTTTGCTGACCAGCCACTACATGGCCGACGTGACTGCGCTTTGCGAACGCGTGCTCGTCATTGGCCGGGGCAGGCTGCTTTACGACGGAGCTATCGCCCGATTGATCGACAAATATGCGCCGAACAAGCGCATACAATTGCAGTTCGCCCGGCATGTTCAGCGGCCGGACATCGACGATGCCGCGCAGCGTTCGGGCGGCAGGCTCGTTACATACGATTTTCCGAAAGCCGAATTGGAGGTGCCCCGCGAGCAGGTGTCGGAGCTGTCCGCACATCTGTTGACGCACTTTGAGGTGCTTGACCTGACGATTGAGGACCCGTCGATGGAATCGGTCATTTCGCAAGCTTTCGAAGCGGGAGCGGAGCCGGAAGCGGAAGAAGACGGTGGGGCGCGATGAACGCTGTACGGCTGTTTTGGAGCAAATATAAAGTGCTGCTGAAGATGGAATGGGCGGTCATGTTCGCCTACCGGAGCGAAAGCGTCATCTGGATGGTCGGAGCGTTCGTTCAGCCGCTGGTCAGTCTAGCGGTCTGGCTTTCCATCAGCGGCAGCGGGTCTGTCGCCGGCTACGACGCCCACGATTATATCGTGTATTTTCTCGGCGTGCTGCTCGTTGACCGGTTGACCAGCACATGGGACGTATGGGAGCTGGATGCGAGTATACAGGACGGTTCCTTGTCTTCCAAACTCGTTCGGCCGTTTCATCCGATTCATTGGAGCATTGCGCAAAATCTCGTGTATAAGCTGTTTTTTGCCGTTTTCCTCATCCCCGCCTGGATTGTTTTGGCTTGGCTGTTTCCTGTGCTCAGGCCGGACGGCACTCCGGCAACTTACCTGCTCACGGCGCTGGCGATCCTGCTTTCCTCGGCGCTGCGCTTCCTGATCGGGTTTGAATTCGGGCTGCTCGCGTTCTGGACGAATCGGGCGACGGCGATTTACGCGCTGTTTGAGGGCATCCACTTGTTTCTGGCGGGACGGCTTGCCCCGCTTACCATGTTCCCGTCCTGGATCGAAGAAGCCGCTTCATGGCTGCCTTTTTACGGAACGGTCGGTTTTCCCGTCGAACTGTTGACAGGCAAGCTGGAAGCAGGCTCCGCCGCCGTATTCCAGCAATTTGCGATTCAACTTGCGTGGCTCGTTGTGCTCGCTGCCGTCTACCGCTGGGAATGGAGGCGCGGATTGCGGAAGTACGGAGCCGTAGGCGGATAGTCGGACGGTTACAAATAGGCGCATCGAAGGAGGTCAGAGGACAGCGATGAAATATGTGCGGCTGTTTCGCGAATTTTTACGGGCCTGCCTCGTCGAAGAGTTTGAGTACAGGGCCAATTTTGCCGCGAATTTGCTCGGTACCGTCTTTTGGCTCGGGATGGCCGTGCTGACGGTTCAGCTTTATTTTTACCGGACGCAGCAGGTCGGCGGCTGGGGATTTTACGAAGTGCTCGTGCTGCTGGGCATTTTCAACGCCATACACGGGTTTATCGAATTTTTTCTGCAGCCGAATATGTCCCGCCTTGTGAGCCATATCCGCAAAGGGACGCTGGACTTCGTCCTGACCAAGCCTGTGGACAGCCAATTTTATATCAGCTTCAGGCATTTGGTGTTTTGGCGTCTGGCCGATGTGGTGCTCGGCCTTGGCTTGGTCGCGTTTGCGCTGTGGCGGATGGGCGCCGTGCCTACAGCCGGGCAGACGGCCATTTTTGTGGTCGTGTTCGCTGCGTCGCTCGTCGTCGTCTATTCCCTTTGGATGGGCATGATGATATTTTCGTTCTGGGCGGTGAAAGTCGACAATTTGTCGTTCCTGTTCAGCTCGGTGTTTGAAACGGCGCGGTTTCCGGTTACGGTGTACAAAGGTTTGCTGCGGCTCGCGCTCACCTATATTTTTCCGATCGCCTTCATCACTACGTACCCTGCAGCGGCCATAATCGGCAAGCTGACATGGCTGCAAGCCGGCTTGAGCTTGGGGATAGCGGCCGTGTTCTTCGGGCTGGCCAGATGGTTCTGGATGTTTGCACTCAGGCGCTACACTAGCGCAAGCAGTTAGGTATGCATAAAAGCAACTCCACCCGCCAGACTCTAGGGTTCGGTGGGTGAACTGAGTAGAAGGCATGAACAAAATAGCCTCAATGTGCCTGACTATACGAAGAAAACCTGCAAAAATACATGAATTTGCGTCCTTTACCGCTGGCTGCGATGAATTCCTGCAAAAGTGCAGGCTTTTCACCGAACACATGGACTCAGATTCACTTTCGCCGAAAATTCCTGCACTTTTGCAGGTTTTTTGCCAAAATAAGCCGATTTTGCAGAAAAAACATGCACCTTCGCAGGCATTTTTTCTATCGAGCTGCTTTCTGCCCAGTTGCACAGTTCCGGGAGAGGCACAAGTTGGGAAAAAGCGGCTGTCCCCTAAATTATTCCGGTTCCTCTGACCTTAACAAAGCGTCGCGACTTTCTTTGGAGTGATCTAGAAAATAAAGGAACTATCATAGGAGTCCGGTGGGCGAACACAATGGAAGTGTGCGCGAAACGGCGGATGAAACAAACCCCCTGGCTTTTATTCCGGGAAACCGGAGCCAGGGGGTTGCTGCGTCAATCAGCTTTTGTATTTTTCGAAAAATGCTTTGAATTGTTCCGGCTTGTTCCCGACATTCGGATCGCCTTCGGGAATGCCGCCTTCCATACGCGCCACTTCTACGCCGTTTTTGTAATACACGAGTGTAGGAGTGGACTGGATGTTGTATTTTTGCCAGCCGTCTTTAAACTCTTCCAGATTAAATTGCTTGACATCGATGCCGAGCTCTTTTTCCATCGGCACAAGGACAGGCGTCGTCACTTTACAGTGCGGGCAGGTCGAGGCGAAATAGTACTGGAAAAACGTTTCCTTGTTTTTAAGTCTTTGATCCAGGTCTTTCGGCAAAATGATGTTTTGATAGTTCGGATCGTTCAGCTGTTTGACGGTTTCCGGATGCAGTTTGCTGACTGAAACTCCGTATGGATTGTACGGATAGTCTTTATCCGCCGATTTGTTGGATTGTTGGTTGACCCAGTAAAGACCTCCAAATAAAATAACGACGATACCGAGATAGATGAACAGCTTTTTCATTATGCACCTCTTTTAATAATTTACTTCCTAACATCTTCTATAAAAAGAATAGTAATTCCTCTTCAATTCAAGAAAATAATTGGCTGTTTCGTGACAAGTCGGCTATAATACCGATATATTACAGGACAATGATTGCGGAAAGGGATCGATACGAGCATGAGCAGCAAGCTTCCTGCCGGTTTTTTACACAAGATGAGCGATTTGCTGGGCAGGGATGAATTTGAGTCATTTCTGGATTCCTATGAACGGCCGAGAACGTACGGCCTCCGCGTGAATGCGGTCAAGATCGCGGCCCAAGATTTCGAGGGCAAGTCCCCTTTTGCGATTAGCCCTGTGCCCTGGGCGGCCGAAGGATTTTATTACGAAGAAGGCGCCCGGCCCGGCAAGCATCCTTATTATCATGCGGGGCTGTACTATATTCAGGAGCCGAGCGCGATGGCGCCGGTTGAACTGCTGGATGTCAAGCCCGGGGAGCGGGTGCTGGATCTGTGCGCGGCACCGGGCGGCAAGTCGACTCAAATCGCGGCCAAGCTGCAGGGCGAAGGGGTGCTGGTCGTCAATGACATCCATTCGGATCGGGTTAAAGCGCTAGTGAAAAATTTGGAGCTGTCCGGCGTCAG
Source organism: Paenibacillus sp. sgz302190 (assembly GCF_059820445.1). Classification (NCBI taxonomy): domain Bacteria; kingdom Bacillati; phylum Bacillota; class Bacilli; order Caryophanales; family Paenibacillaceae; genus Paenibacillus; species Paenibacillus sp. sgz302190. The sequence goes on along the minus strand of NZ_JBZYAO010000008.1, from coordinate 150,971 downwards.
AGGCGCGGTTGTGCTGAACGAGAAGCCGGAGCGGATGATTTCCGTTTTTCGCGGCTATTTCGATAAAATTTTGATCGATGCCCCGTGTTCCGGCGAGGGGATGTTCCGCAAGGAAGAGGACATGACGGCGCAGTGGGAGCGACATTCCGTAACGGAATGCTCCCTCATGCAGCGGGAGCTGCTCGACCAGGCCGCGCAGATGCTCGCTCCCGGGGGTACGATGGTCTATTCGACGTGCACGTTCTCGCCGGAGGAGAACGAGGCGCAAATCGCCGCGTTTCTCGACCGGCGAGAGGATTTCGCTGTGGTCGACGCCGCAGCGTTCGACCGGGGGCGCCCGGACTGGCTGCGGGCGCCGTGGGCCGACCCGGGCGCGTTCTCGCCGCGCGCCCGCGAAGCCGTCGCCGCAACGGCGCGGCTGTGGCCCCATCGCCTGCAGGGCGAGGGCCACTTCGCCGCGGTGCTGCGGCGCGAAGGCGCATCCGCCGGGCCTGCGGCGGCGGATGCCGCGATCGGTGCCGGCGCAGAGCCGGCACCGGCTGCAAAGCGCAGCGGCCGCGAGGCGCTGCGCCAGGGCAAGGGCCGCGCAGAACCGCCGCGCGCGGCCGTGAGCCTGGAGCCGCTGCAGGCGTTCGCGCGCGAGCTGCTGCGCAGCGAGCCCTTCGCCGCCGGGCGGCTCGTCTGCTACGGCGAGCACGCGTACGCGCCGCCGGCGGGCCTGCCCGAGCTGCACGGACTGAAAGTCGTGCGGCCGGGCTGGTACATCGGCGCGCTGCACCGCGGCCGGTTCGAACCGTCCCATGCGCTCGCCATGGGACTGCGCATGAGCGAAGCGAAGCGGGCGATCAGCCTCGCTTCGGACGATGCGCGCGCCCTTCGGTACTTGAAGGGCGAGACGCTGGAGGTCGCGGAAGACGAGATCGTCCGCGACCCCGGGGACACTCCTGCGGCCAAGGGCTACTGCCTGGTTTGCATAGACGGCTTTCCCGTCGGCTGGGGCAAATGGCACGACGGAATGCTCAAAAACGAATACCCGCCCGGTTGGAGGTGGACTTAATCGCGTATGAAACAAACGCAAAGGCTCGATAAAATACTCGCCCATATGGGCATCGGCACGCGTTCCGAACTGAAACGCCTTGTCAAGAGCGGGGCGGTGTTCGTTAACGGCGCCAAGGTGAAAGACAGCGGCATGCAGATCCATCCGGACAAAGATGTCGTCACGGTAAACGGCGAGCCGGTCATGTATAAACAATTCGTATACGTTATGATGAACAAGCCGCCGGGCGTCGTCTCCGCCACGGAGGACAATCGCGACCGCACGGTGGTCGATCTGCTGGACGATGCGTACGCTTCCTTCGAGGTGTTCCCCGTCGGCCGGCTGGACAAAGATACGGAAGGGCTCTTGCTGCTGACCAACGACGGCAAGCTGGCCCATAACCTGCTGTCTCCGCGCAAGCATGTGCCCAAAACGTACTTTGCCAAAGTGGAGTGGGAAGTGGGGCAGGCGGACATCGACGCATTCGCGCAAGGCGTTACCCTTGACGACGGCTACGAAACGCTTCCGGGAGTGCTGAACATTGTGGACGCCGGAAGCCGCCAGGACGGACGGCCATCGCAGATTGAGCTGACGATTATGGAAGGTAAGTTTCATCAAGTGAAACGAATGTTCCATTCTGTGGGCAAAATGGTCGTGTATTTGAAACGTTTGTCTATGGGGCCGCTTCGGCTCGACGAGACTTTGAAGCCGGGCCAGTCCAGGGAGCTGACCGAAGAAGAACTGCTTGCTTTACGCTCCGCGCACGAGCAGGAAAGCGGTACGCGAGACACCTAGACATGCCGCGCGTCAAGCCGGCCGAATCGCCGCAGGCGGGAGTTTTTCGAATTGTTTTTCTTGTAAAGCGGTCCCGGGCCATGATTTCATATGGTACAATATGACGAAAATGAGGAGAACAGGAGAGCGGTTGTACAGTGAAATACAAATTAATCGCGTTGGACGTCGACGGCACTTTACTCAATGATCAGTATGTTTTGACCGAACAAACGAAGCAAACGATAAGGGAAATTCACGAAGCGGGCAGCGAGATTGTACTCTGCACAGGAAGGGCGCCTGCCAGCACGCTGCCGATTTTGCAGGAGCTCGGGCTGGAAGGAACGATGATTACGCACAACGGTGCTGCGACCATTCATGCGGACGAGCGGGGCCAGACGCTGGTTCATGAATTCTCGTTTTCGCTTGATGCCATACATCCGATGCTCGATTACGCCCGAAGGGAAGGCATTCACTTTGACGTGTGTACGCCTTTTAACATGTACATCGAACGGATCGGCGAATACGAGAAGCAGATGTACAAAAAATTTCTGATCAACCCCAAACTCGTAACCGATGTGGCGGAGCTCGGTCTGCCGATCGTGAAATTTACGCTGTTCGGTCAGCCGGAAGTGCTCGACCGGGTGCAGCGGGAGTGGGATGAGCAGAAGCTGTACGGCGATCTGCGGATGATACGCAGCGGCGACCTGTTTATCGATGTGATGAGCGCCGAGGCGAACAAAGGCAACGCCCTGCGCGCGCTGGCCGAGTCGCTTGCCATCGATTCCGGCGAAATTATGGCGATCGGCAATTATTATAACGATTTGGAAATGATGGCGTACGCCGGACTTGGCATTGCGGTTGACAATTCGCCGGAAGACGTCAAAGCCGCCGCCGACGCGATTACAGCGTCCAATAACGAGGACGGCGTGCATGAAGCTATTTTAAAATATGCCTTATAGACGGTCGAACAGGCGGTTGAACCCTCAATTTTTGAGGGTTTTTGTCGTATTTGGGGGTTCAAAAGGGGCCTTATCCTATTGCATCGGGCGCCGCCCGACCATTCATATTTTAGGCAAATGCGGGACATTCTACGAATGAATGAACAACGATTCGTAGAGGAGGCTGGGCGAACCCATGGCCGATATCTTGTTAAGACCCGATCTCAAAACGGCAGGCGGCGAAGTTTGCGATATTATGTGTAACAGGGAGTTTGTCGGCACGTTAACGCTGGTGTACAGGGAAGCGGACCGGTTGTCCGGCTCCATACAGCTTGAGCGGCATTCCTTGCCGGAAGCGGACAAGCAGGAGATTTACGCGTTTATGCAATCTCATATGCAGTATTTGATTGACGCTTTGGGGATCAAGCAATGCGAGGTGCTCGTCACATACAGCGATTTCGATTTCGTGATCGCTACCGATCACGCGGCGCAGTCGGCCTACCCGGACCGGGAACCGGATGCGTCGTTGTACGGCGACGACGAAGCGGACTATGAGTGGATCAGGGACGAATCGCGTTTTGACGATATCGATCCGGAAGGTGCCGATGAAGTCGGCATGACGGCGGACCGGAACGAGCTCCCGGAGTATGAGCTTGTGATTGTCGGCGAAAGAAGGAACCGGGTGGAGTACCATATTTATGATCAGGAAGCGGAAATTGTCGCAGAGGCTTCCGTGCATATCTACGGTTCCGATGTCGTAGGGGCCGTCGAGTGGCAATTCGAGCCTTTTGAAGTGGAAATGGATTGCGCTGCCGAGTTGATCGTGAAAGATTTTGATGAAGATTTGACCGATACGTTCGTAATTCATATGAACTACAAGGGAGAACCCATCGATACGATCGAGCTGGCGCATGTCGATTTGCTGGATGAGGAAGAGGACGCAGACAGTGACTTTCTGCAGCCCGGGCGTGACGACTATCAGGTCGTACTCGTCAGAGACGACGGAGATACGCTTACTTACGAGATTTATCAGCCGTCCTATGGAAATCACCCCATCGGTACGGCGACTGTAGATATTAGCCAGCGTCAACTGACAGGCTTCGTCGATTTGCGCGAGCCCGGCAATTCCGACGACCGGGAGCTGATTGCGACTTTGCTGCTGGAAGAACTGGATAAGGAAAAAGACTACGAAACCGTCAATTTATCGATGCTGCACAAAAACAAGCTGATCGACGAGATTTTGTTTGAGTCCGATCAGGTGCATTAAAACGAACAAAGGCATGGAACCCCCGCAGCCGGGAGTTGCATGCCTTTTTGTGTGGACGAGTCCGGTATATTAAAACGTGTTGGATACGGTAATTTGCTCCAAAGGAAGTCTTGTGGACGGTCTGGCCGGATTCGCAGGCAAGCCTACGCTGATCAGCATGACCGGCACATAACGCTCAGGCACGTTGAATTCTTTGACGAAACGAACAGGATCGTAGCCGCCCATCGGGCAAGTTTCGTAGCCGAGCGCTTTGGCGGCGATCATCAGCTGCATGGCGGCGAGGGAAGCGTTGCGGATCGCTTCGTCGCGGGCAACCTGGGCGGATTGGTACGCGCCTTCGATTTGTCCGGCAAGCGTATCTTTCAGCTCTTTGGGCATATGGCCGGCAGCTACGAGCGGACCGAATACGGGCTCTACGTTTTTGTTCGCTTCCAGATCGCCGAGAACTGCGATGACAACGGAGCTTTCAACAATTTGCTTTTGGCCGTATGCGATCGGAAGCAGCTTTTCTTTGTAGGCTTGGTCTTCAATTACGATGAGTTTCCAGTGCTGCAAGTTCCATGAGGAAGGAGCCTGGGAAGTGGACAGCAGCAGCTGCTCCAGATGTTCTTTAGGCATTTTGTGCCCGGCTTGATATTCCTTAACCGAGTGGCGCTCTGCCAAAACTTTTAAAACTTCGGATTGTACGGATTGTTGACTCATTTGAGAATCCCTCCACAAATTTTTTTTAGTTTGCTGTCTGCTGCGGTAAAGCATACAGTCGCGTTCGCTTGGAAAAATTGGCATATTTCCATGCTTTTAACTGCAAGTATGAAAGTAACATTTTACTTTAATTCTAAATTTTATCTCCGCCGATGTCAATGGCTCTTTCGGACTGTCAAAAAATGTTGGATAATGGGAGCAAGGAAGGGGATGTCCCTGATGAAAATGACCCAGGAGGAACTGAGCCATCTTGTTTTTTTAACGGAAGTTGTGCTGACGGGCAAGAAAAAGAGCCTCATGCACGAGACTCTGCAATGTTTGCTTTATATAGTAAAATCGGTGGAAGAGGTTGATCTTCCCGATTCGGTAGTGGATCAGATCGGGCGGCTGACCGCCCTGATCGAATCCGACCTGCGCGATGAGAACGAGCGCATCCAGGAAATACGCGGCCATCTGGACTGGCCTCAACCCCGGCGCAACCCTTTGGGGTAATGGTTTTTAAGCTGGCCGCCGCTTTCTTTGCCCCAACCGAGCGGAAACCCGTCTGCGGTCATGAGCACCCAGCCGTTGACGTCCCGGCCGGTCGTTAGCGCTTCGCCGCGCAAGTAAGCTGCGGCTTCTTCGGAATCCGCAGACGCGGTATACGTCTTGGCTGTGGCGATAGCCGCGGCATCGAGCGCTAGGGCGAGCGCGTGGGACGGTTCGAAGCGGTTCTTTTTCAGCTCGCCCAAATGCAGCCCCGGCCTGAGCACTTTGAGGCCGTCCAGATCGCGGCTGCCGAAATCCGAGCCAACTGCAGAAGGCAGCATATAGAGCTGGTCTCCGAACAGCAGCGGCTCGCCCTCTTCCAGCCGGAAGTCCGGCAGCGCATCTTTGCAAAAGCCGGCGAACTGCCGGATGGCTTCGGCGGCGGTTTTGTCCGGCCTGCCGCTGCTTTTTGGCCGCCGTCCCGTGTCCTGCGCTTCTTTGCGGCTGCCGCCGTCTTTGCGCAGCAGCGCGACAAAATGACCCTCGCCCTTGTGCTTGTGCGGCCATATCCGTTCCGTCCGGATCAGCTCCAGCATCGGGAGTTGGCGCAGCAGCGCTTCGACGGTATGCTCGTTTTCTACCTTATTGAAGGTACAGGTCGAATAGGCCAAGAGGCCTCCCGGTTTGAGCATCGCGACGGCATCGGGCAAAATGTCCATCTGCCTTGCCGCGCACATCGCGACATGATCGGGGGACCATTCGGCGATCGCGTCATGGTCTTTGCGGAACATGCCCTCGCCCGAGCAAGGAGCGTCCAGCATAATTTTATCGAAAAAAGCCGGGAACCGCTGCGCCAGCCGATCCGGCGGGGCATTCGTTGCAACCGCGTTTGCGATGCCCATGCGCTCGATGTTTTCGGACAAAATTTTCGCCCTGGCCGGATGGATTTCATTGGCAATGAGCAGCCCTTTGCCGCGCATTTTGCCGGCGATTTGCGTCGATTTGCCCCCTGGCGCGGCGGCAAGATCGAGAACGGTATCGCCCGGCTCCGGCGCCAGCAGCTCAACGGCCGACATGGCCGACGGCTCCTGGATATAGTAAAGTCCGGCCGCATGCCACGGATGCCTTCCGGGACGGAACCGTTCGTCATAGTAATAACCCGTGCCGCACCAGGGCACCGGCTCCAATTCAAACAAGCGGGCAACCCGTTCGGCCGCCGCGCTGTCCGGCGAAAGCTTCAACGGGTTCAAGCGCAATCCCTGGGTTCGCGGTTGTTCATACGTTTGCAAAAACAGCCCGGCTTCTTTGCCAAGCATGCGTTTCATCTGTTCTATATAAGCGGCAGGCAGTTGCACCACGGGTTCAAGCTCCTTTTTTACGATTGTCGGTTGAAGCGGATAAGATGAGCATTGCCCTATTATACCTTTTTGAACCGATTGTGAGAAGAACGTTTGCCGTGATATAATGGGGAGTACTTGTTTTTTCATACACGAGGTGAAAGCTATGAGCTATGAAATACCGAAGGACGTACAGGTATTGGGACGCGACATCGAAGAGCATCAATTGAAATATCATCGCAAAACCGTACTGGTGTCCAAGGAATTTACGTTTGACAGTGCGCATCATTTGCATTGTTATGAGGGAAAATGTAAAAATCTGCACGGCCACACGTACAAGCTGCAAGTTATCATGAGCGGCAAAGTGGACAGCCGGGGAATCGCCATAGATTTTGGAGATATCAAGCGCATTGCCAAGGAACGCATTGTCGATCGCCTGGATCACCGGTATTTGAACGACGTGCTGCCGCCGATGAATACAACCGCCGAAAACATGGTCGTCTGGATGTACGAGCAAATCCATGGAGCGCTGCTTGAGGAGCTGCTGTATCCGGCCATCCGGCTGGAGGAGATCCGGCTGTGGGAAACTCCGACCAGCTACGCGGCGGTGACGCGCGGGATGATGGAGGAGGAAGACTGATGCGCGAGACGCGTATTCCGATGGTGGAAATTTTCGAGACGGTTGAAGGCGAAGGAACCCGCGCCGGGTTTCCGACGGTCTTCGTCCGTCTTTTTGGTTGCAATCTGCGCTGTACGTGGTGCGATACGAAGTACAGCTATCCGCCCGCGGAGGCCGAGTTCGTCATGACGATCGGTGAAATCGTCGATCGGGTACGGACGTACCGCTCGCGGCATATTTGCCTGACCGGCGGAGAGCCGCTGCTGTACGGCGAGAAGTCGCTCGCCCTGGTTGAAGCGCTCGCCGCGCTTGAGCAGGTCGACGACCTGCACATCGAGACGAACGGTGCGGTCGATCTTGGGATGTTCATCGAGCGGATCGAGTCGCCGAAGGTGCGGTACATCATGGACTTCAAGCTGCCGGATTCCGGGGAAATGGACCGGATGCTGGCCGGAAATCTCGGGCTGCTGCGCAAGCAGGACGAGCTGAAGTTCGTCATCGGCAGCGAGCTTGACTTCCGCACCGCGGTAGAGGTGCTGGACAAGCATCCGACGGCGGCGCTGCCCATGTTCAGCCCGGTGTGGGAGACGATGCCGCCGCGCAAGCTGGTCGAGCTGATGCTCGCAAGCGGGCTTGCGCACGTCAAGCTGAACATGCAGCTGCACAAAATCATTTGGGACCCTGCGATGCGCGGGGTTTAATTTCAATAAATAAACGGAGTGGATAGCATGAACGAGCCGGTAAAGAAAGCTGTGGTCATTTTAAGCGGAGGCCTGGACAGTACGACGTGCATGGGCATTGCCGAAGCGAAAGGGTACGAGATTTACCCGCTCACGTTCGATTACGGGCAAAGACACCGTATCGAGCTTGAAAATGCGAGGCAGGTTGCCGAACATTACGGCGTCAGCGAGAGGCACAAAATCATCAAGCTGGATTTTTTGAAAGATTTCGGGGGCAGCGCTTTGACGGACGATTCCATTGACGTTCCGCATGCGGCGGCCGGCGAATCGGCGCATTCCGCTCAGGAGCAGCCGGAAATTCCCGTCACTTATGTGCCGGGGCGCAACCTGCTCTTTTTATCGATTGCGACTTCGTATGCCGAAGTTACCGGCTCCGAGGCGATTTACATCGGCGTCAACGCGCTCGATTACAGCGGCTACCCGGACTGCCGTCCGGCGTTTATCGGCAAAGTCGAGGAAGTCATCGCCTTGGCGACCAAAGTCGGCGTCGAAGGCAAAGGAATAACGATTGAAACGCCGCTGATCGAGTGGACGAAAGCGCAAATTATTGAGGAAGGGCTGAGGCTCGGCGTACCGTACGAGCTGACGACTTCCTGCTACAACGGGAAGGCCGAAGCTTGCGGCGAATGCGACAGCTGCCGGCTGCGCTTGAAAGGGTTCGAGGAAGCGGGCTCGACAGACCCGATTGCCTATATGGGGGGATAACATGGCCAAAGTGCTGGTTGTGGACGACGATCTGGATATCCGCGAGCTGATCCGGGTTTATTTGGCCGGAGAGGGCCTTGATGTGATCGAGGCGGGCAATGGACAGGATGCGCTCGCCATCGTTGAAACGATGCAGATCGATCTGGTCGTTCTCGATGTGATGATGCCGCTTATGGACGGCTGGGAGCTGTGCCGCGAGCTGCGGGCCCAGTACAGCGATCTTCCGCTGCTCATGGTTACGGCGAAGGGCGAGTCCGCCGACAAAGTGAAGGGCTTCAAGCTCGGGACGGACGATTATGTCGTCAAGCCGTTCGATCCCGTGGAACTGGTGATGCGCGTGAGGGCGCTGTTGAAGCGGTACCGGATCGCCTCCTCCCAGACGGTGCAAATCGGGGACATTATCATTGACCGCATGCAGTATGAGGTGCGCGTAAAGGATCAACGGGTCGTGCTGCCGCTTAAAGAATTCGAAATTCTTTACAAGCTGGCCAGCTATCCGGCGCAAATTTTTACACGCGCGCAGTTAATCGAGCAAATATGGGGAATCGACTATGAGGGCGACGAGCGGACGGTTGACGTGCACATCAAACGGATCCGGGAACGCTTCGAGAACGAAACGGACCAATTCCAGATCGTGACGATCCGCGGTTTGGGCTATCGGCTTGAGGTCAAGTCATGATCAAAACGCTTTATTTGCGGGTTGTGCTGACCTATTCCGCCGTCGTCATTGTCAGCGTGCTGCTTGCCTTTCCGGTGACCATGATATTTTTTACCAGCCAGATCTCCGTGCAGATTCAGGCCGGGCTGCTTACTGCAGGCAATCGGGTTATCGAAATGAGCGAAACGTTTCCATCCGTCCCTTTGGAAGATATATTGAAATCAAGCACCAAACTAAACGACGGATTTTCTTTAACATTGTTCAAAGACAGCGGAAATTTTCAAACTTACGGCATTCAAGACAAGAAGTACTTCCCCGTTATTCAGCCCGAAGAGGTGCAGCAAGTGCTGCAAGGCGAAGTTTACAAAAACAGCGTGCGGTACACCGACAATCTGAGCGATCTTGCCACGATCAAGGTCGGTATTCCTCTTGTCAAGGACGGAAGGACGTACGCTTTATTTGTCGCTCCCAAAATATCCGAGGAAGGCAAAGGGCAGACGAGGGCTGCGGTTTTGACCGGACTTGCGGTCGTCCTGATTATCGGAAGCATCCTTATTTTGTTCGCTTCCCGGTATATTGTCAATCCGATCAAAAAGCTGACCCTGGCGACGAATCGTCTTGCCCGCGGCAATTTCAACGTCAATGTAAAGATCAAGCGGAAGGACGAGATCGGACTGCTTGCGGAAGGCTTTAACCATATGGCCGGGGAATTAAAGCAGCTGGAGCAAATGAGACAGGATTTTGTCTCGAACGTATCCCACGAGATTCAGTCGCCGCTCACATCGATCCGCGGTTTTTCCAAGGCGCTCAGACAACCGGAAATTACGGAGGAGGACCGCCACCGTTATTTGGAAATTATCGAACGGGAAAGCGAGAGGCTGTCGAGGCTAAGCGAAAATTTGTTAAAGCTGGCTTCCCTCGAATCCGAGCATCATCCTTTCCATCCTGCAACCTTTGACCTCGATGAACAGCTGCGCAGAGTCGTCGTTTTTTACGAGCCTCAATGGTCTGAGAAGCATCTGGAAATGGAACTGGAGCTGCCCAGAGTTAAAATTACGGCGGATGCCGATCAGTTGAATCAGGTTTGGATCAATTTACTCGGCAATGCTATCAAATTTACCCCGCCGCACGGGAAAATACGTTTGAAGCTTGTGACCCGGATGGACCGGATACGGGTTCTGGTCAAGGACAGCGGCATCGGCATCCGCAAAGAAGATCAGGAGCGGATTTTCGACCGGTTTTACAAAGCTGATCAGGCCAGACAGCGCGATAAGGGAGGAAACGGGCTCGGGCTGGCTATCGTCAGAAAAATCGTCGAGATGCATCAGGGAACGATCGATTTGCGAAGCGAACCGGGGGAAGGCACGTTATTCGTGGTCACGCTGCCGATTGTAATGCACCATCCGAAAAATTAATCTGTGAAGCGAAGCCTTGGAGAAATATTTTCCAAGGTTTTTCTTTTAGTTCATATTGGGTTCATATTCACCGGGTATCTTGAGCATACGAACATTTGATTTTGATCCAAATGTGCAACACGATTGTTACGAGGGGAGTGCAGGAATGAATCGAATTACACAGTTTTCCATGAAAAACGTGTCGGCGCTGTTCATCATCATGATCATGCTTTTTGTGGGCGGGCTCTATACGTCTACGCAGTTGAAGGTCGAGAACATGCCGAACGTATCCTTTCCGTATGTTGTTGTAACAACAACCTATGCGGGAGCGCCCAAGGATGTTATGGATGAAGTTACGGATCCGATCGAGGAGAAATTGGCTAACATGGAAGATCTGGATACCATGAGCTCAACCTCGAGCGATAATTTCTCGACGATCATTTTGAAGTTCAAAGAAAATGTGGAGGCGAAACAAAAGAAGCAGGACGTTCAGGATTTGCTTGCCGAGGTGAAATTGCCGGCTGCCGCAGGAACGCCAAAAGCATCCACATTCGGCGCGGCATCCATCCCGACGAACTATTTAGTCGCCTACGCCGAAAACGGCATGAGCCAAACCGAGCTGGACGCTTTGTTCAAAGACAAAATCAAGCCGGGGCTTGAGGGCATCAATGGCATCGACCATATGGATATCGTCGGCGCGCGCGATACGTCGCTTGATATCGAACTGGACGCAAGCGCCATGGAAGTATACGGCTTGTCGCCATCGTCGCTGAGTGCCGCCATCAATGCCGCCGTCGCGAAAAGTCCGATTGGCAGCGTTGAGATCAGCGGCAATGACAAGATGGCCCGCGTAACGGGCAACATTACAAGCTTGTACGAGCTTGAACAGCTTGAAATTACGACGCCCAAGGGAGATATCGTCAAGCTCTCCCAGGTGGCCAAAGTCAAATCCGTCACGGAGTCCAAATTTATCGGGCGGCTGGACGGCAAACCGGCTATCGCGATGGTGATGTACAAAGCGGGCAGCGCCAACGCCGTCGAATTCTCGGGAGGCATCGAGAAGATGATTCACGGCTGGAAATCGTCGATGCCGAACGTAACGTTCAAAAATACGTACGACAGCGCAGACCAGATCAAGGAATCCATCACGGGTCTGATTCGCGAAGGGGTCGTAGGCGCCGTTCTGGCCTCGCTGATGATTCTGATTTTCTTGCGCAACGTCCGGATGACGCTGATCGTGCTCGTATCGATTCCGTTGTCCATCCTCATTACTTTATTGCTGATGGGGCAGCTGGGATTGACGCTGAACACGATGACGCTCGGCGGTATTTTTATCGCGGTCGGCCGTGTCGTCGACGATTCCATCGTCGTTATCGAAAATATTTACGCCTCGCTGGAAAAAGCGCAGGAACGCAAAGAATCGGTTATCGCTCTGGCAACGAGCCAGGTGGCGATGGCGATTACGTCATCCACACTAGCGACGGTAGGGGTATTTGCGCCGTTGGCGTTGGTAACCGGCATCATCGGCGGATTTTTCAGACCGTTTGCCTTAACGATCGCGTGCGCGCTCATATCTTCCCTGATCGTCGCACTCACGGTTATTCCGATGCTGGCCAAATTGCTCGTGCTGCGAGGCAAGCCGGGTAAAGCGCATCACGACGAGTCGCAGCACGGCAAAATCACTTTGTTCTATGAAAAAGTGCTGCAGTGGAGCTTGAAAAACCGCATCAAGTCGTTGCTTATTGCAGGTTTGATTTTTGTCATTACAATTGTCGCTACGATGCCGTTCTTATCCGTTTCGTTCTTGCCAAGCTCTAAGCCGTCCAAAACGATGTACTTCCAATTGAAGATGCCTTATGAGACTTCCTACGATGCAACGGACGCCAAAACGAAAGAAATTGAAACTGAGCTGATGAACTCGAAAGATTCTAAAGGCCAGCCGGTATTTACGTATGTGGAGGGGCTCGTCGGGTATGCGGGCAATAATGATGAGCGTACGCCTTACGCTTCGCAAATATTTGTGAGCGTCAACGACAGCGTAGCGCCGGATAGAGTCAAGGATCAGGTCAAAAATTACATTCTTTCCGAGCTTCCGGCCGGTTCTGAAGTCGAGCCCAAATCGATGGAAGGCGACATGGGAGTCTCCTCAACCGACTTCGAATACACGTTGAAAGGGGAAGACCAGATTCAGCTGGAAAAAGCCGCCGGTCTGGTAAAAGCGAAGCTGAACACGTTCCCTGAGCTCAGCGAAGTCAAAGATAACCTGAGCGACGCGAAGACGGAAGTCGAAATCGCCGTCGACCAGAAAAAAGCGAGAGCTTACGGTCTAAACGCTGCGACAGTCCGGGATACCGCGCGCGCCTGGATCCAGAAACAGGCTCTTGGCGATATGAAGTTCGACAATATCGTATACACCACAACGGTGTCGCTGGATAAAACAGATAAAGACACCTTGGAAAAGCTGGGCAATATTCCGTTCACTACTTCCACGGGCTCCACGGTTCTGCTGAAGGAAGTCGCCAAAATCAATGTAATCAAAGGCGCCGCTTCGCTTGGCCGGGAAGGCCGCCAACAGCTTGTGAAAGTGACGGCCAAAATCAATTCCAGTAATAAAAACGGCGTCAGCCAGAAACTGTCGCAGGCGCTGGCTGAAGTGACGCTGCCTGATGGCGTATCGACGAAAGCCGGCGGGGTATCGGACGATATTAACAGCAGCTTCTCGCAATTGTTCGTCGCCATGGCGGCTGCCGTATTCGTCGTTTATTTGATCATGGTGCTCGCTTTCGGCAACGCCGGCGCGCCGTTCGCCATCCTGTTCTCGCTTCCGCTCGCCGTCATCGGCGGCCTGCTCGGACTCGTCATAGCGAGAGAGCCGCTTACCGTAACTTCCATGATCGGGTTTCTGATGCTGATCGGGATCGTCGTTACGAATGCGATCGTGTTGGTGGACCGTGCTCAACAGCTGCGCGAAGAAGGCTACACGGTACGGCATGCGCTGATTGAAGCGGGAAAAGTTCGTCTGCGCCCGATCATTATGACAGCCGGCGCGACGATTATGGCGCTTATCCCTCTTGCTCTGGGCATTTCCGGAGAAGGCGGCCTGATCGGCAAAGGGCTTGGGGTCGTCGTTATCGGCGGTTTGACCACATCGACCATCTTGACTCTGGTTGTTGTGCCGATCGTCTACGAATTGATCGAAAGCTTTAAAAGCAGAGTTTCCCGTATGTTCAAAAGAGGCGGCAAAAACAGCGAGAACGCATCGCCGGGCACAGTCGAGGTTTAATTAAGGGAGGCACATAGATGAAAAAGGTTAGCACGGAAAATAAAAAATACAAACGTAAAACTATAGGAGTGTTCGCTCTCTTGACTGCGGCTGCGCTTCTGGCCGCCGGCTGCTCGGCTCCGGGCGGGAGCGGTGCGGCAACCACGCAAATAACGCCGAGACCGGTAAAAACCGATGCGATCGCGAAGCATTCGATCAGCAGTCCTATTGAACAGGTGGCCGACTTAGCGGCCGGCACGACTTTGGACGTCATTCCCAAAGCGAACGGCGAGGTCACGGAAGTTTTGAAAAAGCGCGGCGAGTACGTGGAGAAGGGCGATGTTTTGTTCGTGATCGACAGCAAAGATGCGGTGTCGGCCAAACAGAAGAGCGAGCTCGCCCTGCGCAGCGCCCAGGAATCGCTGTCGCAAGCCCAAAAAGACAAAGTCAACAACCGCAAAGATTTGGCGGATAACGTGACAAAATCGCAGACTGCTTTGCAAAATGCCAAGCAGGATTACAACAAGATCCGCAATGACTTCGACGCGGGCCTCGTAACCCAGCATCAGGTCGATCAAACGAAGCAGGCGCTCGACACGGCGCAGATGAATCTCGAATCCGTTCAAAACAAGCTGTCGGCTTTCGATTCAAGCGATTCGATATCGTCGATACAAACGCAAGCCGAATCATCGGCCCTTGCCCTGGATGACGCAACGCGCTCGCTGGAGAACTACAGCGTAAAAGCGCCGGGCAGCGGCATTTTGACCGACTTTACGATCGTCGTCGGACAGAGCGTTTCCGCAGCGGCGGGAAAAGTCGGCCAGGTACAGCAGGTTGACCCGATTAAAATCAAAACGGAGCTGTCCGAAACGAACTATCAGCTTGTCAAAGGCAAGCAGGAGCTCGTATACTACAATCCGGACGCCCCCGATAAAAAGGGAACCGCCAAAATCAGCTATTTGGCGCCGATCATGAGCGCAACGACCAAAACGTATACGTTGGAGCTTGAGGTCCCGAACCCCGACCATCAGCTGCAGCCGGGCACGCGTTACATGGTCCAACTGACAACGGAAAAAGAAGAACAAGTCGTCTCCGTGCCTACTTTAAGCGTCGTCCGCGAGGAATCGGACACCTATGTGTACATTTTGCAGGACGGCCAGTATCAAAAACGCAAAGTGAAGCTTGGACGCATCAACGGGGAGTTTCAAGAGGTGCTTGAAGGTGTGAAGGACGGCGAACAGCTTGTCGTAACCGGGCAAAACACATTGAAGGACGGGCAAAAAGCGGAAGCGGCCCAGCCTTCGCCATCGGCGACTCCGGCAGCCAAATAAGAAACGCAAATCTCAGAACAAGGAGTACACGAGCATGAAAAAACCATGGAAAACGGGTTTTACCGCGTTAGTCATCGGTACGATGATCATTCAAGGAGGGCTTCCGGTGTTCGCTGCGGACGCTGCGGCAGTTGTCGCAGCTGCTCCGTCGTCCAATTACGGGCTGACGAGCGACATTCGCGCGGCGATTAAAAATATCGCCGTCGAATCTACGGCGAACGGCCTGCAAATATCGGCAACCGTTAGGGTATACAACGGAGGCGAGACGCAAAACCGCCTGCCGGAGCATGAGCTTCGCGTGCGGACGGCGGAAGGCCTCGTCTATACGCTTCAGCCGAGCGTGAGCAACAAGGCGGCTCTGCAGCCGAAAGAAATCGGCGAACTGACCTACATGGCGGTCGTTGACAGCAAAGAATTGACTAAAATCGACTCGATCTCCTTCGTCAACGTGGACATCTATTCGTATCCGAAGCAGGAAACGACGCTGCTGACGATGCCGGCAAGCTCCGTATGGTACGGAACCGGCAACGCGGCGCTGCAAAAGCTTGATTTGCTCAATTGGGGACAGGCGTTCACGATTCCCGGGCTGAACTCGGGGCTTGTGTACACGCCGGTTGAAGCGACTGTGCAAAATACGCCGGTTGCAGCAGCTGCGCAAAACACGTCGTCTGCAGCGGCTGCACAAAATACGAGCGGCGGCCGGGCGGTCGTAGTTACACTGCTTGCCGAAAATCCGGGAAGCGGCCGGGAAACGGTTCCGACCTTCCGTCTGGATGCCCAAACCGCTCAAAAAACGTTCGAAGGCAAACGAACGGAGCAGGATGCCGTAACTTTGGACGGAGGCGAAAAGAAATACATTCACTTCGCCATTCCGATTGACAACGGTGCGACGGTTTCCGACCTCCTGCTGGTCACCACGGATTCGTTCATCGCCAAAGCGGGCGCGCAGGCAACGCCGATCAACACGGGCAAGCTTGGCTTCGCTTGGCCGGCTGCCGGACAAGGAAATGCGGCTGGCACGGCTTACACGATCGGCACTCCGATCGCTTTCGACCCTATGACGAAAGTGGTGGACAGCAAAACCGAAGTGTCGCTGATGGAGCTGCACCTTCACGAGAATCCGGGCGAAGGCTTCAAAACGGTCGTCGCCAAATTCAAGCTGACGAACAAAAGCGATGTGCCGGCAGACGTTCCGGCATTCCAAACGGAATTGGCCAACGGCAAAGGGGTCACTTACCGCGGCTCCCGGCAAGCGAAGGTAACGACTACAATGAATCCGGGCCTCAGCTACGTTGTCAGCTACTCTTACAATGTGCCGGAGTCGGAAACAGGCGACACGTTCTCCATGAAGCTGCTGGACGCGCAGGCGGCGGCGCCTTACACGACAACGGTCGCTTCGCTGCAAACGAAGGCTCAAACCGAAGAAACCGGCAATACGTACTCTTTATATCCGTTTGATCTAAAGCTGAACAGCGCATTTGTCGCTTTCACTTATGCCCAGTCGCAATATTCCTATAAAATCAATCTGGATCTGGACATTACGCAAAAGGAAAATGTCGTCGTCGACAACAACTTCTCCAAGCTGAGATTTGAAATTGTCGATGGTGCGGGTCGCGTGCTCGGTTCCAAAGACGCTACCTTTACAGGCGCGAACAAGCTGATCAGCGGCACCCAGATCATCGATGCGAGCAACGTCACTTCCCAGCAGTTCGTCACTCCGGTATCGGTTAACATTTACGAGTTGATCGAAACCGAGAACGGCACAGCGAGACGCCTGCTCGCCAACGCAAAATAACATAAACAGGCTGTTCCCAAAGCAGATGAATGCTGAATTCTGCCGGAGGGGGCGGCCTGTTTTTTTTGCGCGTCTATGTCGGCTTGCTAGCGGGATCGCCCGAAAAACCTGCGGCCGGCCGGGGGCATATCGCAGGCAACGCGCAGTGCCGAACATCCTCAGAAGCCAGGCTGCTAGAAACCCACACGCCGGAGCCGGCGCACAATCTGCCTGGCTGCACGAAGAAAACTTGAAAAAACTCCTATAACGTTGTGGGCGTCACCCCCACAGTGTGAAATTAACCAGGTCTACTGCGTTATATTTTCGTATAAAGTGGGGGGTTTTTGCTCATTGGTGCGCTTGTTTCGAACATTTTATGGGAAAATACAGTTTTTTCGCTAGAATATAGTTTATGACCTGTCTTGGTCGGACATTCCTGCTCAATCTACCTTGTAACGTGAAGAAAACCTGCAAAAGTGCAGGTTTTTGCTCATAGATGCGCTGGCTACGAAATATTCCTGCAATTGTGCAGGCTTTTCGCCGCGAGCATGGGTTCCGACTCATTTTTATCGAAAATTGCTGCACAATTGCAGGCTTTTTGCCAAAATGAGCTACTTTTGTGAAAAAAACCTGCACTTTCGCAGGTTTTTGGGCTGCCGGGCCTTTGGGCTGCTAAAGAGCAGTGCCACCTAGCTATCCCACAAGGAACGATGCAGTACATCGTTTCGGCAGAGGTGACGGCACATTTCGCGGCACGGAAAGATGCCCTCGGTGTTGATAATTTTTTAGTAATTCATCCAATATTTACCTTGGCTGCGGCAATGCTGCTGCTGCGCAAGTGGGGATCGCAGGGATCAGGCCCCAAGTCCCGCTTGTTTTATCTTTTTTGCGATGACTTTTTGGATTTGTATACTCTTTCTTTCTTTTACTATGGTAAAATAAAATAGGTTTTGACTGTAAGCGCTCTTAGCCTAGTTGATAGACAAGCTTCGCAGATTCCGGCGGGAGGGAGGAGACCGGTTGAATAGAAAGATTTGGATGAGTGGCGCCGCGTGCCTGCTTGTCGGAATAATTCTGATCGTCAGCTATTTTGCATACGGACGTCCGGAGGAGCGGTTGAAGGATGTTCTCCGTGGAGCCGATCCGTCCGTTTCCCCGGAACCTTTGGCGGCGAAGCCGGATCACACTTCCGCCGATATCGAACGAAAGCTGCAGGAAATAAACGCTTGGAAGACGGCCGAGCAAGGTTTTTCAACGGATACGCAAGAGCCCCTGATTTTGCTGCGCAACGATAAGCAGGTCGTTTACGTCCAAAACAATCAAATTCGTTACGATTGGATCGGCGGCGCCAATTATCAAAATATCCCTTTAAATTTCCCTGCGGTGCGAAAAGGCTACATATGGAGAAGCGGGACGACCGCCTATATCGGGCTTTCCGTTCAAAAAGGCAAAGGGGATTGGTATGAAATCAATCTCGCTGCATTGACCGGCAATCCGTTGAAAAGGCTGGGGGACATCCAGCTCGCCCCTGAGTCTGTCAAAAGAGTTACATTTTCCAAAAAACCGGCGGGCGCGCTTTTTCTCGAAAATAAAGATGAATTGTACCAGGAATACTGGATCGGCGGGCAGGCGAGGGAACAGTTTTATGTGAACGATTACTCTCCGAATTTGCAAAAGGCGTCTGCCGCGTCAGGTCAGCCCGTTTTCGGCAAGGACGGATTTGATAACGTTCAAGAGCACGACGGCGCCTACATGATGGAAGATGACCTGGGTTTGCTCGTCTATCAGGCGGGAGGGGGCGGCCCGCAAATTTTTCGCTTGTCGGGATATAAGTTCCAGCAAATCATGCCGTTTCCGACGGACCCGGTTCTCAAGCTGCAGCCGGTTTATTCCGGTAAGGACGCCTTCCTTCTTCTAGTCAGAAGCGCCGGGGACAAAACTTCCAAGGGCGTCCTGCTTCCATCCTATAGCCCGGTTTTGTTCACACCTTCGCCTCAGCTTTTGGAGCAGGGCTGGACGTTGATTGACGGGCAAAGTTTTGTAAAAACAAGCGCACAGCGAATAGAAACGTTGTCTTATCCGCCGGCCTCGCCGGCCCGTTCTCAGGAGGAGGCGCATTCGGCTGCCGCATCGCTGGCGGGTTTCTCCGAAATCGTGCGGCACAATAAGCTGGTAGCTGCGACGAAAGACGGGATTCGGCACTATTTGTCGCTTAGCGATTTGATGAACGTACGGCAGCAGGAAGACACTAGCGCGCTGTGGATGAGGGATCTTCCCCAGGGGCAGACGATCGAAGAAAAGAAACGGCACAATCCGCAAAAAGAGCTGACTTTCTCTTTTCCGGAACTTCATGCGGGCAGCGATGCGTCTTCCATTCCCGCGGAACTGCAGGAGGCGCTGCGGCGGCGGGACAACAGCGGAAGCGGGGACAGCAGCGCAGGCCGCACGATCCGGCAGATTGCAGGCGTCTGGTACGTGCTGTCCAACGATACGATGGAAACGTGGGATACTGCGGCTGGATTCAAAACGGCCGGACGATTGCCGGTGAAAGTCCGCTGCTCTGCAGGCAGTTATGTCACGTGCGCGACAGCGGCTGATTTTGCGCAAGAAGAAGGGTACTGGTATGTGGCCGATACGGTGGGCAACCGGGTTTTAAAGCTGAGCGGAGAGTGGAAGCTGGTGGATGAAGCGAGCGTTCCGGTGCCCTCGCGGCTCACCGTAACAGCTCAAAAAGAGCTTGAAGTTCAAAGCCTGCAAGGCGTTCTGCTTATGAACCGGCAACTGAAGCAGATTTCGCTCCAGCCGTCCCGTGCGGAAGAGACAGGGCAACTGCCTCTTGTCGACGTCAGCGCCGCCCCGGAAGCTGTATACGAAGCTGCGAACCATATGCTATGGGTTTTCCTTATGGACCGGCTTTACTTGTACGATACCCGCAAACATACGATAATAACGCATTATATTGGCGCAATGACCAACATGAGCGGGTCCGCCAAGCTAATTCCGTATCGCAATCAGGTGCTCCTGCTGCTGGATGACCGGATGCATGTATTTGACAGCCACGGAAATTGGCAAAAGGAAATTTCGTTCCCCCGGTCGCAGCCGGACGGGATTTACGATGCTACCCCGACAGGCGAAAATTCCTATACGTTTAATAAAGAGCTTGGCGCGCTTTACTTGATCCAAGGCTACAGGCTGCTGCGCATTGAGCCGGACAAAGGAACGGTCGGCACCTTATTCTGGCAGCTTCAAGCCAACATGGGCAAGCTGCTGTCGGACAGGGGGAAGCTGTATTTTACGCTTCGGCCCGGAGGCAGAAGCGAACTGCCGACGGATCACGAGGAGCTTGTCGCAATCGATACCGGCTCGGGGAAGGCGACGAGATACCGGCTTTCCGGGAATTACACGACGGATTCGATCACGAAGGACAGAGAATTGCGGTTATTATCGCAAACGGATTCGAAGGAAGATTCCGCTCCGGACCGGTTGGTCGTTTACAAGTTGAATGTGCAGGGCGGCTTGGAATAAACATCAAAAAGGGATACCGCGGCTGACCGTGGAATCCCTTTTTTGGTTTAACGAAAATCCTCGAAAGACCCGATTTCCAGCGGAGCGGACTTAGGGTGTCATTTCAAAGGGATTGCTGTTCATCAGCTATTCTCCTGCTGTTCTGCGGCGTCGCGCGCCTTGCGCTCCTTCCAGAACAGCACGGTGAGCATGCGCTCGACCCATTCTTTGTCCACAGGAGTCAGCACAATTCCGTCGAACATAAGCTCATTCTCGCGAATAAACCGGCGCAGATTGACGGGATCGCTTTGATATTCCTGAACGGGCTGGGCGGACTCCAAATATCCGGCAATTTCCATAAGTTCCGAGTACGAAGTGTTCAGTCCTTCGGACAGCTTCATCAAAACTTCCGGCGACGGCACGCCGCGATTACCGTTCTCCAATTGGGAAATGTATGCCGCAGAAACTCCCGAACGGTCGGCCAGCTCGCGGATCGTAAAACCTTTCAACTTGCGCATATCTTTTAATTTATCGTAAAAATACACGTTTCATCACCCTCACGAACGATCCATAAGTAAACATAAGTTAACATTAATATATTAACAGTTTACTTTAGTTATTACAATCCCTTTGGGAGGATTCATATACTAATAACTGGATCGCGAGGATGAGGCCGGAAAAATGTTTATGAAAATCTTTTGAAAATGACAACCGCGTTGTGGCCGCCAAAGCCAAACGAATTGGACAAGCCGATTTGAAGCTGAGCGGGTCTTGCTTTCAAAGGAACATAGTCCAGATCGCACTGCGGGTCTGCATGCTCCAGATTGATCGTCGGCGGTATGACTTGCTCCTGCAGCGTTTTGATGAGCGCTACGGCTTCCACGCCGCCGGCGGCGCCCATCATATGGCCGAGCATCGATTTGTTCGCGCTGATCGGCACCTCGTAAGCTCTGCGGCCGAGAAGCCGCTTGATGGCGAGTGTCTCCGACAGGTCGCCGGCCGGCGTGCTTGTCGCGTGCGCGTTGATCGTGCCGATCTCCTCCACGGCGAGCCCGGCGTCGTCAAGAGCGATGCGCATGGCCCGGTACGCCCCATCGCCTTCTGGATCGGTCGCCACGATGTGGTAGGCGTCCGAAGTCGTGCCATAGCCGACGATCTCGGCATGGATGCGGGCCCCCCGCCGCTCGGCCGATTCGAGCGACTCCAGCACGAGCACGCCCGCGCCTTCGGCGGCGACGAAGCCGTCGCGCTGCGCGTCGAACGGGCGGCTGGCCTTCTCCGGCGCGTCCGTACGCCCCGCAAGCGCCGTCGCGTTGCCGAAGCCGGCGAGCGCGAGGTCGGTGACCGTCGCCTCGGCTCCGCCGGCGATGACGGCCTCAGCGCCCCCGCGCTGGATCAGCTTGAACGCCTCGCCGATGGCGTTATTGCCGGTGGCGCAGGCGGTGACGGGTGCCTGCACGGGGCCTTTGATGCCATAGCGGATGCTCACCTGCGCGGCGGCCATGTTGGCGATCATCATCGGCACAACGGTCGGGCTTACCCGTCCCGGACCGCGCTCCAGCAGCGTCCGGTAATTGTCCAGCATCGTCTGGATGCCGCCGATGCCTGAACCGATATAGACGCCGACCTTCTCGGCGTTCGTCTCATCGATGCTGAGGCCGGCATCCTCCAGCGCCTGCTTGGTTGCCGCGACCGCGAATTGGCAGTAGCGGTCCATTCTGCGCACATCGCGTCCGCCGATGGCGGCTTCCGGGTCAAAGCCGCGGACGACCCCGGCAACATTCGTTTTGTAGATCGAGGTATCGAACGTGTCAATATGTGAAATACCCGACTGTCCCTCGACCAAATTCTTCCAGAACGTTTCCGCATCCTGTCCGATCGGACTAATGACACCCATTCCCGTAATGACTACTCGTTTCATACAGATGATCCCTCCTAAGCTTTTTTAATAGTTTGGCATAAGAATTATCCTATTACAAGTTATGGTTTATACTGGTATAATGAGTTACATGATGGGGGGATTTTTGATGGATTCGAAAGAACGTTTGCGAGCGTTATCCGAATTTTTGACGGCGCACCGGGCCAAGCTGCTGCCGAGCGACGCTGGCCTGCCGGCAGGCAGCCGCAGACGCACGCCCGGGCTGCGGAGAGAGGAAGTCGCGCAGATCGCAGGCGTCAGCACAACCTGGTACACGTGGCTGGAACAAGGAAGAGAGATCAAAATGTCCGTCCAGGTGCTGGAACGGATTGCTTTTGCGCTGCAGCTCAGCGAAGATGAGCGTCAATATATGTTTTTGCTGGCTTTGGAGCAGCCGGCGCCAACCGCCGTTGTCGACAGTACGCCGACGATCAGCCCGGCGCTGGAGCGGATTTTGACTGAGCTTCGGGAGTGCCCGGCGATTATTTTCGACCGGAGGTGCCACATTGTCGGCTGGAATCAGGCGGCGGCCGGGGTATTTCTCGATTTTGAACGGATTCCCGCGGAAGAACGCAACATGATCTGGCTGCTGTTTACGCGCAAAGAGCTGAAGGCGCTGGCGGTGAATTGGAGCGATTTTGTGAGGGGCTTTTTGGGGATGTTCCGCTCCTACTACGGGCAGTACGCGGGAGACAACTGGTACAGCGAATTTATTCAAAAAATCGGGGAGCGCAATCCGGAGTTCCGGACGTTTTGGAACCACAACGATGTCAGCTCTGCACCGGAAGTATTCATCGAGTTTCGCCACGCCAAAGTCGGAAAAATGCTGTTCGATTTAACGACGATGCAGGTGCAGGGGCGGTCGGACTTGCGCTGCAGCGTGTACACGCCGTCGAAGGGGTCCGATACGGATGCCAAAATCCGGCTGCTGATGAACAAGCTGGACAAGCTAAAATAAGCCGCGGGCTCCGGTAGGCCGGGGGGCCAGGGCTCCGGGGCTCCGCCAAGCGGGTCGTAGTCCGCGCAGCGGTTTGGCAGTCCGCGTAGCGACATGGCAGTCCGTTCAGCGGCTCGGCAGTCCGCGCAGCGACATGGCAGTCCGCTCAGCGGCTCGACAGTCCCGGCTCAGCGGTTAATAGTCTGCTCAACGGCCAGGCAGTCCGCAAAGCCTGCAAAAGTGCAGGTATTTTCCGTGCAAGTGGTTCGTTTGGAGGAAAAGCCTGCGAAAGTGCAGGAATTCCGGCTCATAATGTGTTCGAGCTCGCATATTTGTTAAAAAACCTGCACATTTGCAGGAATGTTTCGAAGCACGCGCATCTGCGAACAAAAAAGATGCACTTTTGCACTTTTGCAGGCTTTCTGGCGCGAGTCCGACGGCGCTTTTGTCAGCTCGGGGTGAACTCATGCTCGGGAGCAAGCTGAGCGGACGATACTTTGTGCGAAACGAGGACAGACTTGCCGGGGGGCCGTTATATTACTTGAAGGCGTCGCCAAGCGTTCAACAATCGAATAGCCGACCCGCTGCGCGATTTGGCTGATCGGCATGTCGGTCGACTCCAGCAGATGGGCGGCTGCGCTCATTCTGGCGTACGCGAAAAGTCATGTTATCGCTTTTGGGCGGCGGCGAGCTTGCGTGGGGACAGAACCGTACCGTCTCCATATCGATCTGCCGGCTGCACAAGAAATTTTCAGGAACTTTCTCGATAAAAAGCCTAGCCCTGGCAGTCGGTACTGCCGGGACTTGGCTTTTTTGTGCTGTCAAAAGTAAAGCAAAGCCAGACAAGAAAAAAATATACAAAAGTAAACATAATTGATTGCAATAGCGGAAAATAATGGTATAATGTCAATCAGGGGAACAAAATGAGAACGGAGGTTGAGTGCCAACGCAGCCGAGATGCAATAAGGTTTCTAATGGATATAAAGTCACTTAACCTGAAATAAAGCGGTTCAATGGAATTAACAGTTGTAAACAAAAGAGAGAACGGGGGATTTGCAGGGATATGAGAATTATGGCGAAGTCCGATGCATTCATTAAAGCGCGAATTATTAAGGGCTACACCCAGAGAGAACTGGCGAAGCATTCGGGTTTAAGCCATGCTTATATCAGCTTACTAGAACGTTCCATGAAACCGGTAGGACCTGCGACGGCCAAAAAATTGAGCGATGTATTGGGCAAAGATCTGGAGGAGCTGTTTCAAATTGAGCTGCTGTGAGAACACAATTATTATATTACAGAGTGGTGTTTAAGTAAAACTGAATATCAGCTTTTCCGCAAGCATTAACTTTTTTAATGATACTGGGTGTTTACCAGATTGTTGAAAAACTCGCACGCAGGAGGAAGCCCGTCTGTTTGAACGCGCGCGGAAAACCTGCAAAAGTGCAGCTTTTTCCTCGTTGGTATGCCAGCAGCGAAATATTCCTGCAAATCTGCAGTTTTTTTCGCGAATAAATGGGTTCAGGATCATTTTGATCAGGAATTCCTGCACAATCGCAGGCTTTTTCTCAAAACGGGCCTCATCCGCATAAAAAGCCTGCACTTTCGCAGGCTTTACGGGCTGCCAAGCCGCTTCACGAACGGCTGCAGCCCCAATTAGCCCTCCTCAGGCTAACTGACCTGACAGAGCGTTGCGGCTTTCTCAATACTCTGGTATTTATCCAGTCTTTTTTAGGATCATGAGCATCGGCCAAAACGCTAATAGTTGTAAAGAGCGATCGAACAGACCCGTTTCGCAAATCAGTCAAATCTAGCAAAAACAATACGGCGGAGCGTAGAATTCGAAGCGCCGGCCAGAACGATGGCAAGAGGCTGCCATCGAAAATCAGCCCTGCACAATGTGAGCGGCTTACGGCGTGACTCCGACATCGCTAGGAGTCTGGCGGGCGGATTTGCATTTGCGCTCAGCTCCCAGTGTGCGGTGTTTGCGCTCCCTGACGGCGGTCGGTCGACCTATGACTGCCTCTATGCCGCTAACGCCTGCATAACATCCGTCATTTCGCATACTAAGTTCATGGGACAGGCTCCTGGCTCCTAGCTGTACAAAGCAAAGGATGCAGCCCCTACAATAAGGCTGCATCCTTTGCTGCATATTAGGCGTTTTTACGTTTAATCGGAACATAGATGTCCATCTGTACTTCCTGTTTGTCCGAATGGCAGCGTTCGTCGTAAAGCTCGAACTCCGGCGTTCCGGCGTGCTCGTAACCGGAATGCGGAAACCATTCCTGGAACACCGATTTCCAGGTGCTTTGAATCGAGGGCGAGAACTGGTCTTGCGGCACTTTGGGCGTTGTGAACACGGCGTATTCGGCCGAAGCGAATTCGCGGCATAACAGATCGTCGGGAACGTCTTCGAAATGCTCCGCTTCCATGCCGATCAAATACGTGAACGTTCCGGCGTCCATGTCAAAGCTGTGGCAAATGCCGAGTTCTACCGGACTATCGCGGTGGACACGATTCGGAATGCGGCGGGACCAGCCGTTCTGAATATAATCTTGCCAAAAGCTTGGGATCTGCTGCAAGTTTTCTCCATTATGCGTCGACGTTTGAAGCTCATAGCCGATGACTTTGAATGCGGGTTTGGTTACGATACGGTATTCCATGCGAATGCCTCCCAAATAAGGATTGTATTTGCGCTGCAGCACATTCAGCTTCGAGTATGTCGGCGGTTTGATTCCCTTTTTGCGGTAATCGGCCGGCGTCATCTCGAACATGCGCTTAAAGGCGCGGGTGAACGTCTCATGGTTTTGAAAGCCGTTCTCCAACGCAATGTCGAGCAGCCGCGAATCCGAGTAAGCTACCTGATAAGCCGACCGAGCCAGACGACGTTTGCGCACGTATTCCATTACCGTTTCTCCCGCCATGGACTGGAAGACCCGGTGAAAATGAAAGTCGGAAAGCTTCGCGACTTGCGCCAGTCGCGCCAATGACAGCTCATCGGCCAAATGTGCCTCCACGTAATCGATCGTCGCTTGAATCTGCTTTAAGTAGTCCACTTTCACACTTATGTGCGGCCCCCTTTTGCGCTATCCCCATTGTAAACCGGATTCGAGCCCGATTCTTGACCTTTCTTGCTAATTGCAGGCCTGCAGTTATTTAATCCGCTTCAGCCTGTCTATTTCCAGATCGTGCTGTCCCAGTTTTCCGGCCAAAAAGTCAATATCCTCCTTAGTTGCCGTATGCTCCAACCGCCCGTTTATGACTTCAAGCATAGCTATAATATCCTGGTTGCTGTTGGATTCTATTCTTTCAAGTTGTTTTTGTATGCCGTATATTTCATTGTCCAGTTTGTCGAACCTTGCATGGACTGCGTCGTGGAACGTTACTTGATTTTGATGAACAAGTTCAAGGTCATGTTGGAACGATTCTTGATTCCTTTTAATTGATTCAAGTTCCTGCTGAAATTTTTCCTGATTGTTGATCAGCGATTGCTGACTCTCCAGTATCGTCTGAAGCATTACTTTAAGCTCTTGGTCCATGCTTGATCCATCTCCTTTAACCGGGATTGCCTATATTGTACTACAGTCAGGACGAATGGTCGCTCATTTGACAATTTGCAGCATTTGATAAACTTCGCGCCCGTCGCCTTTGAGCTTCGTTGGGCGGCTGTTTAACTGGGAAGAACCGTCTCCGTCGAGGAAAATGCCGTCTATGAGCCTGCCCGGTACGACTTTTTGCAAAATGGCGCTGCGGAACTGCTCGACGGTGCAGGGAGTCGGCGTCACGATCAGCCAGACGTTCCCTTGCGTATCGTACGCGGCGCCGGAGCGCAGCCTGTTTTCGTCATAAGCGGGCATTTCTTCCGCGATCATTTGCGCTTCCCAGCCGGCCGGATCGGCCAGCTTCATGCTTACGCCGCCCTGCGCCCAATAGCGCTTGCGGTCCGTAACCTGCAGTTCGCCTGCATGCATGACGTTCTGGATGCCGAACTTGTGCGCGGCACCGTCCCACACCAGCGTGCCGCGCGGCACGTCCGTGTTGTACCAGCCTGTCCCGTAGTCGTTGGCTTCGCCTTTGGCCGGGGCGTCGTCCGTAACCGCGATGCTGAGCAAATCGCCGTTGTAAAAGAAACCGCCGTTAATCCCGTATAAGCCGGTTTCCGTCACATTGCGGTCGATCGCCTTGAGGGCGATATTGTCGGGCGTCGTTTTGAGCGCATGCAGCACTACGCCATTGGCGGCTTTAAATTTGTAGTAAGTGTAGGCATGTGGAAGCTTGCTGTTATGTATGGCAAGAGGGTATACAATGACGGAAATCAATAGGCCGATAAAAGGGAATGTCAACCATAGCGCTGCTGCGCGGTATTTGTGCATTAACCGTATTTCACCACCTTGTTTTTGCCGGTCGTCTTGGCTTTGTACATCGCTTCGTCCGCCTGTTTGATCAGCTCTTCGGCGCTCAGCCCGCTTTTGTATTTGCTGTAGCCGAGACTGGCCGTGACGATCGTTTCCTCCTCAATGCGCTTGCGGACGCGTTCGGCAAAAGCATCCATTTTCACCTTCGGATCGGTGACCATGACGACCATTTCTTCGCCGCCGTATCGTCCGGCAATGCCGCATTCTTCCGCCTCTTCCTTCAAAATTTGCGCAACTTGCTTGAGCACGTCGTCGCCCATCTGATGGCCTTTCGTATCGTTCAATTTTTTGAAGTTGTCGATATCGCTGAACAAAATGTACACGGGAATGTGCCGCTGCACATATTGGCTGACCCGGTTGTAAAAAAATTTGCGGTTGTACAGCCGCGTAAGCCCGTCCGTTATCGATGAATTATAAATAGCCTGCATCAGCTCGACGACTCTTTCAAACAGCAGCAGGAACAGTAAAAAGTAGTACACGATAGGCAGGACGTAGGTCGCAATCGTCAGCCACGGCTTTACTTCCCCGTACAAATACGAATTCAGGACGTGTGCGGCCTGCATGAAAAAAAATACCATCAACCCCATCTGATACTTGACCTGCTGGCCGATGTACGGGGGAATCATATAGAAACAGAGAAAAATAAGCACGAACATATAGAGCTCCAGACCGATATCCTGAAGCAGACGAACCTGATGCGGCGCACCGTTGTACCACTGCGGAACATAAAAATGTAAAATAGACACGACAAATCCCATAATAATAAGTCCGTAGAAAAATACGTACTGCTTCCTGTGCGTCCGGTTGTACAGCTGATAAATGCCCATGTTGACCAGCACGAAAGAGACGATTTTCAGCATGAGCGAAGAGTAGGCCAGAAGACTCGTATCCAGGGAAGTAAAGACCAGATAGAGCTGCAAAATATCGTGAGCGCCCAAGATGAGCAGCGAGATCGTCATCGACAAGTAGCCTTTTTTTCGCCTGTCCAAAAAAAGCCTCAGCGAAACGACAAACATAATCGATAAAATGACAAGCGTAGCCGTATGGGATAAAATGGATGCCGTGTTGTCGTATAGCAATTCCGAAAGTTTCATGCAGAGCTTTCCTCCAAATGCCTGAACGTAGTTGGACATCTCTATTATAAAGGAAAATGATGGGGAGGGATAGAATCGTTTTGGCGGGCGTGACGCTGTTCTCTTTTCTAAACGGTCCGCACCAGTTACAATAAGTACAGTAAGCTCAAGGATTTGAGAGAGGGGCTCATGCAATGAACATCTTGCAAGCATTGTTTTTTCCCCCGGAGCAGCCGGGTGGTGTGTCATCCATGGTTCCTTATATTTTGGACCGTTTCAATAGAAAGGGCTGGGAAATGGATTTATTTTCGCTGCCGAAGCGGATTCGCGGCAAAGGGACGGAAGAAGTGGAATTTACGACCTTCGATTGGCGGAAATTTGCCGGCAACCCGATCGTAGATAAATACATTCAAACTTACCAAGATTACGTATGGTGGACAAAACTGCGGCTGAAGAAACGGTACGATTTGATTCATGCGCACCACCCGATCGCCGGGCTCGTCATGAAGCAGCTGTATCCGGACGTGCCGGTCATCATGACCGTCCACTCCAGCTTTGAACGGGAGCTGGTTTTGAACGGACGTATACAGGAACACGGGATTGAGCACCAGTTTCTGACCCTGATCTACGGCGAACTGGAAGCGAAAGTCGATCAGATGATTACCGTATCGAACTCGTTCAAGCAGTATTTGGCGGAATTTGTGCAGGACAGCGAGCGGATCGGAGTTATTCCCAACGGTTTTGACGAAAAGCGTTTCCGGCCCATTTCGCACGAAAATAAAGTGACGCAATTTATTACGGTATGCCGTCTCGTGCCGGCCAAAGGGCTCGATACGCTCCTGCTCGCATGCGGCGACCTGAAACGGCGCGGTCATCCGTTTGTGCTGCACATTATCGGCGACGGCCCAAATCGGGAAGAACTGGAAAAGCTGGCCATCGAGCAAAACATCTACGAAGATACGATATTTTATGGATATATGCTGCATCCTGAGGAATTTATGCCGTTTTTTGACGTTTTCGTGCTGCCGTCGCGCGCCGAAGCTTTCGGCTCGGTTTTTGCCGAGGCGGCCTTGTGCTGGCTTGCGCTCGTCGGCACGAATGTGGGAGGCATCGCCGAGCAAATCGAGCACGGCCATAACGGCCTGCTCGTGCCGGTAGGCGATTCTCATGCGCTAAGCCATGCGCTGGAAAAAGTAATCATCGATCCGACTTATCGATACAATATGGCGCGCGCCGCCTGGGAAAAAGCGAAAAAGACGTACTCCCTGAACCGCGTGCTTCAGCAGTTGAAAGGCGTATACGAAAGATATCAGGCGAAGGAATAACGGAAGCGTATAGGCGATGGGCGTCTTGCAGCGCAGCGCAGCGCGTCGGTAGCTGCGCGCGGTGCGAAAGGTGTCCCGCTCAGAGCGCGGGTCGCTTAAATGCCAAAGGGCAGCCTAATGCTGCCCAAGAAACTCACCCGCCAGGAGACAGCTCAACTGTTTGGCAAGAGCGGAGAAAGCCTGCAAAAGTGCAGCTTTTTGCCCGCATAACCGCTTCCCTCGAAATATTCCTGCAAAACTGCAGGTTTTATCGCCGAAACTCGCACTCGGAGCCACAATGGCCGGAAATTCCTGCACAATTGCAGGCTTTTCGCCAAAACGGGCCGCTTTTATGGAAAAAGCCTGCACAATCGCAGGCTTTTTGCCGGAACGGGCCGCTTTTGCAGGTTCTGCCGGGCGCCGGCCAGGTGCAGGTGCAGGTACAGGTACAGGTCGTCTCTGAAACGCCCATGACAGCGTGTCGAGCCATTCAAGGCTGCCATTCGGCAGCCTGTTTTCCGTTATGACGAATTATTTCGCCAAAATATCGTCCAAATACCGGAGCGCCGCTTCGCGGCTGCCCGCCACTTGCCGCTCGCGCTGGCGATCCTTGTCCAGCTTGTTCAGCGCGATGCGGAGAATTTCCCGCTCTATCGTTTGTGGGACCGCTACAACGCCGTCTACATCGCCTACGATGATGTCGCCGGGCTGGATGCTGACTCCGCCGCAGGAAATCGGCACGTTCGTCTCGCCTGACCCTGCCTTGCCGCTGGCGGCAACCGTCGTTCCCCTGCAAAACACGGGAAAGTTCAAATCCTTAATGGCCTGCACATCGCGGATTGCGCCGTCCACAACGAAGCCCTGGATGCCGAGCGTTTGCGCCAGGCCGATGACGAAATCGCCGGCGACTGCGCGATAGGTGTCCCCTTTGGCGTCGATCACCACAATGTCGCCGGGCCTTGCTTCCCGAATGGCGCGGAGCACCGCAAGATTGTCCCCTACGGGAATTTTGACGGTAAAGGCGCGTCCCGCGATTTTATAGCTGTCCTTTAGCGGTTTGATGGCGGGGTCCAGATTGTTCAACCCTTGCAAAGCGTCGGAAATGGCCGTGGCAGGCAGCGCCAAATATTCATTTTCGAGTTGACTCATTTTTTCGTCCTCCTTATCGGCAAAATGATTAGAGACCGGCATAGCGGTTGAGCGGGCGGGGCAGCCCCAGGTTCTCCCGCAGCGTACTGCCTTCATATTCTGTCCGGAACAAGCCTCTTCACTGCAGCTCGGGAACGACCGAATTTACGAACTGCTCCAGGCCGTCGGGCAGATCAGGCGGCATAATGTTGAAGCCGTCGGCTCCCCCTTGAACGAACCAATCTTCCAACTGATCCGCAATTTGCCCGGGAGTGCCGAAAATCATCCGGTGACCGCGCGCCCCGGCAATGTGCAAATAAAGCTGCCGGATCGTCATATTTTCCCGACGCGCCATATCAACGAGCAGCTTGGACCGGCTTTTCTCGCCATTCGTTTCGGGAATGTCCGGAAGCGGACCGTCCGGCGGGTAACCGGAGACGTCGAAACCGAGCTTGCGCGAGAGCAGAGCGAGCCCGACCGAAGGCAAAATCAGCTCCTGCAGCTCGTCGTACTTATGTCTGGCCTCCTGCTCCGTCGCCCCGACAATCGGGAATACGCCCGGCATGACAACGACATGCTCCGGCAATCGCCTGAGGGCGGCCGCTTTGTTTTTGATTTCCGCATAAAAAGATTGCGCGCTCTCCAGCGTCGGCTGGGCGGTGAATACGACTTCAGCCGTTTGGGCCGCGAAAGCTTTGCCTGAATCGGACGATCCGGCTGGAATGATGACGGGATAGCCTTGCGGAGGCCGCGATAAATTGAGCGGGCCGCGTACCGAGAAATGCTTGCCGGTATGGTCGATGCGATGCAGCTTGTCCCTGTCGGCAAAAAAGCCGGATTCCTTATCGATCAGCAAAGCGTCGTCTTCCCAGCTGTCCCAAAGCTTTTGGGCAACTTCCACGAATTCTTGCGCGCGCTCGTAACGGAGCGAATGCTCCAGATGCTCTTCCTTGCCGAAATTCAGCGCTTCCGCTTCGGTCGAGGAGGTCACGACGTTCCACGCAGCACGCCCGCCGCTAAGATGATCGAGCGACGCAAACATGCGCGCGATAATGAAAAGGTTCGTTGTACGTCGTCGTTGCCGTAACCGCCAAACCGATCCGTTCCGTAACCGTCGAGAGGGCGGAGAGCAGCGTAATCGGCTCAAGACGCGCGCTGACCCAGTGGCTGAGGAAGGGAAGCCCGCAACGAATATGCAGGCTGCGCTGTCCTTCAGTCGACTGATCGGCAGTTTGCATGTGGATAAGAAAAAATTATATATGGAATAAATATTTTAATTCACATAAAATTACTGTGGATAATACAACATTCGTTATTTTATACGTCAATACATAAACATTTCACCACAGCGGGCATTCCCATGGTAAACTGTCTATTAGTAATCAAACAGTTTTGACAGGAAAGGCGTTAAACCAATGAAAAAACTGCGGTTCTTGCATGCGGCCGACCTGCACCTGGACAGCCCGTTCAAAGGAATGACGGCGCTTCCTCAGCAGGTTCGGGAGCGGGTCAGGGAATCGACCTTCGAAGCGCTGAAAGAATTGGTCCTGCTCGCGGTTCGGGAGCAGGTCGATTTTGTGCTTATCAGCGGGGACGTGTACGACTTGTCCGACAGGTCGCTGCGCGCGCAAATCCGTTTCCAAAAAGCGCTGGAACAGCTTTCGTCGCAGGGCATTCCCGCTTATATCATTCATGGCAACCACGACCCGGACGATGGAGGCGCGGCTAAACTGGTTTGGCCGGACGCCGCCCATTTTTTTGCGTCCGACCGGGTGGAGACGTTCGAGGTGTCCAAACCGGACCTCGGCGTCATTGCCCACATTCACGGCATATCTTACGCCGCTTCCGCCGTTACGGACAATTTGGCGGTCAAGTTCAAGGCAGCCGGCAATGGGGTATATCAGATCGGACTGCTGCACACGAATGTGGACGGCGATCCGGGACATGACAATTATGCGCCGTGCTCCAAAGCGGATCTGCTGGCAAGCGGCATCGATTACTGGGCCCTCGGCCACGTACATACCCGCAAAGTGCTTCATGAGCAGCCCGCTATCGTATATCCAGGCAATCCGCAGGGGAGAAGCGTGCGCGAGACCGGCCCGCGCGGCTGCTACATCGTTGATGTGCGCGAAGATGCGAAGGCTGAGCTTGCGTTTCACGCTCTGGACCGCGTGCGCTGGTTCCAGGAGCATGTATCCGTCTCCGGCATGCGGACGGAGCAGGAGCTCAAAGACCGGCTCGGAGAGCTGCTCGACCGGCTGAGAGCGGAAGCGGACGGGCGGGACGCCGTCGTCCGCATCGTGCTGGAAGGCCGCGGCGCCGTGCACGGCCTGCTGCGCAAAGGGCGGGCGCTGGACGAGCTGGCCGCCGAGCTGCGCGAGGACGAAGCGGAGCGGAGCCGCTTCGTCTGGATCGAGTCGATCGAGGACCGCACGGGCAGCGAGATCGACCTTGAAGCTTTGCGCCGGCAGAAGAGCTTCCTCGGCGATCTGCTGCGCCTCTCCGGCGCGCTGCGCGAGGACGGAGCCGCGCTTGCCGGCTTCGCGGACGAGGCGCTCGCCGCGCTGCACGGTCTGCCGCACGCGGCCGGCGCAGAGCCCGAACAACTGCGCGAATGGCTGCGCGCAGCGGAGGAACTTGCCGCGGACCTGCTGGCCGCGGACGGGGGGTGGGATGGATGAGAATCACCTCCATCCATGTCGAAGGCTTCGGTGTCCTCCGCGAGCGGACACTTGACACGGACAGCCCGCTGACGCTGTTCCACGGCCCCAACGAAGCGGGCAAAAGCACGCTGATGGGCTTCATCCGCGCGGTGCTGTTCGGCTTCCCGCCCCGGTCGAGCCGGGCGGCGGAACGCTACGAGCCGCCGGGCGGCGGCGTCCACGGCGGAGCGCTGACCCTGCTGGACGAGCAGGGCCGGCGCATTCGCGTCGAGCGCTACGACGCGCCCGCCGCAGGCGGCAAACGCGCCTCGGCGGGGCGCGTCCTGGTCACGCTCGGCGACGGCTCCGCCGGCGGCGAGGAACTGCTGAACACGCTGCTGGGCGGCCTTTCGGCCGACCTTTTTCGCAGCTTGTTCGCTTTTGGCCTTACCGAGCTGCAGGAGCTGCGCACCCTGCAGACGGAAGAGCTCAGCGGCTACTTGTACAGCGCCGGTCTCGGCGTGAGCGGTTCGGCCATCATGGAGGCCGAACGGAAGCTGACGGCGCAGGCCGAGAGCCTGTACAAGCCCCGCGGGCGCAATCAGGAGATCAATGGTCTCCTGAAGGAGCTGGAGGGGCTGGAGCAGGCGCTGCGCCGCAGCCGCGGCCAGGCAGCCGACTACGACCGGCTGCAGGAGGAGCGCCGCTCCGCGGAGCGGCGCATTGCCGCCGCCGAGCGGCAGCAGGAGGCGCTGCGCGCGGAGCTGCACAAGCTTGGCCTGGCCGGGAAGGCGAGAAGCGGATGGATCCGCTTGAAGCAGATCGGCCGGGAGCTGGCGGCGCTGCCGCAGCTGGAAAGCTTCCCCGAGCACGCCTCGGCGAGGCTGGAAGCGCTGGAGGCGGAGCTGGAGCGCCTCCGCGGGGAGCTCGCCCGGCTGGAGCTGAAGCAGCGCGGGCTGCAGAACAAGCTGGGCGCGCTGGACATTCAGCCGGAAGCGCTCGCCCATCAAATCGAATTGAATGCTTTGCTGGAACAAGCTTCCATATATGAGGAAAACGGCCGCATGCTGACGCAGCTGGATGTCGAGCTGGACCATCAGCGGGAACGGCTCGGCAGGCTGCTCGGACAAATCGATGCCGCCTGGGATATCGCTACGCTGGCTGCTTTTCCGGTGTCGATATCGCTTAGGGAGCAGGTGCGGGCGTTTAAAGAACATTTTCAGGACGACCGGACGGAGGAATTGCGGCTGCAAACCGAGCTGGAAAGCCTGCGGCTGCAAATGCGCAGAGAGCGGGATCATATCCAGGCTCTGGAGCAGGAGCTTAAGAAATATGGCGGACCGGCGGCCGCCGGTACTGCCGCTGCCGCGGGCTGGAACGAAGCGGAGGAACGGGCTGCTTTGCAGCGGCTGGCCAAAGACTATTCGCGCTGGCAGCTCCTGGTCCGGGATGCCGGACATTTGAAGGAGCGCGAGGCGGAACGGCAGCGGTATGCGCAGGCGGTAGCGGAAGCCGCCGCTCAAAGCAAAGAATCGGCCAAACGGCTGCAGCGCCGCATGTCCGCTGTGTCGGCTTTAGCGGCTGTCGCGCTTGCCCTCTGGTTTCTAAGGAACGGGAGCCCGGTCGCCGGCATCGGTTCCTTCGTTCTTTTGGCCGCATTGTCGATCTATTTGCTGATGGGCAGCCGTGCGGATTCCCCGAAAAGATCCGCACGCACGCTCGCTGCCGATCTCGCGGATTCCGGGGACGAGTCGCCGGAAGCGAGGCGGCTTGGCGAGCAGCAGCGTCAATTGGAGCGGAGCTTGCAGGAGCAAATCGAACGCTTGCAAAGCTTTGGTGCAGTCGGAGAGGCTGCGGCATCGCGGGAAGCCGGTTTGGGCCGGTTCGACGGTTCCAAGTATTTACAAGAGCTGGAGCCGCAGATTGAAAGTTGGATGCGCGAAGCCGAGCTGAAGCGGCAGCAGGCAGGCGAGTACAGCCGCAAGCTGGAGAAGCTGGAGGACGCGCGCGCTGCGGCTCAGGCGCTGGCGCGGCAGGAGGAACAGCTGCTGACAGTTCTGGAGCAGCTTTCTTTGCAAACGGACAAGCTGCGCAGCGATTGGCAGCAATGGCTCAGGGCGCTTTCGCTCAGCGGCGCGCTGTCTCCGGATGCGGCGCTGGAGACGATCCAGGCGGCCGAACAAGGCCACGAGCTGCTGCGGCAGCTGCGCAAGCTCGAAGAAAAGCGGCGCGTGCTCGGCGAGCAAGCCCGGCAGTTCGAAGCAGCCGCAGCGCAGCTTCTCCGGCTTGAGCGAGTGCAAGGGCAAGATGTTTTGCTTGCCCTTAAGCGCTGGAAGGAGCTCGAGCAGCAGCAGCTTCGGCTTTTGGCGGAGCGGCAGCAGACGCAGCAGTTGTTGGCTGCCGGCGATGAAGAAGCGCATGGGCTTGAGGAGCAGCGGCAGCGGGCGGAGGAACGGCTGGCGCAGCTGCTGAATGAAGCTTCGGCGGCGGACGGAGCGCAGCTCCGGCTGAACGAAACGAAGCGGGAGCTGCGCAGCAAGCTGGACAGCGAGCAAAAGGCGCTGGAGGCATCTTTGGAAGCTCTCGCCGGGAGCGGCTGGCTGGCGGAGCTGGAGCAGCTTCTGGATGCTCAGGGCGAAGAGGAATGGGCTCGCAGCATGCAGCAGCTGGAGCGGCAGCTCGCCCAAGCGTCGGAGGAAGCAGGCGAGCTGCGCGAGCGGCTCGGCAAGCTGGCCGGCGAAATCGAGCAGTTGGAGCAGGGGACTGCGCAGGCCGACCGGCTCCTGCAGGCGGAAGCTTTGCGGTCGCAGATCAGTAGGCTGGCGGATCGGTACGCGGTCGCGTCCTTCGCCGCCACGCTGATCAAAAAAGCCCGCGACGTATACGAGCGGGAGCGTCAGCCCGGCGTTCTGCAGCGGGCTTCCGTCTATTTTGCCAAGATGACGGACGGCAAATTTCAACAGATCAAAGCGCCGTTCGGCCAGCAAAAGCTCGTTGCGGTCAGAGCGAACGACGAGCCGGTGGACACGGGCCTGCTCAGCCGGGGAACGGCCGAGCAGCTTTACTTGTCCATGCGTTTTGCGTTGGCGGAAGAGTATGCGGGGAAGGCGGTGCTTCCGTTAGTGATGGACGACATTCTCGTCAACTTCGACCAGCGGCGGATGGAAAGCTGCCTGCAAGTGATCGGCGAGCTGAGCAGCCGCCATCAGGTGCTGCTGTTCACCTGCCACAGCCACGTTCGCGACGCGGCGGCCCGATTGATTCCCGGGCATCGGCTGATCGAGCTGTAAGTGTCTGCTTTTTTCGGGATACATGTCCCCCTTCAGGAGGTAATACATATGGCAACAGGCACGGAAAAGAAAAAAGAGCACCGCGAAATTACGTACCAGGTCGGATGGAAAAAAGGCAGGATCGAGTGGAGTGACGCTGCTTCCGGCGCCGCTTCCGATCCGCCAGCAGAGCTTGTCCGCAGCGGGGACGAGCAGCTTGGCCGGCTGTGGAAAGCGGCTCCCGCTTGGCCGGCCGGCGTCGCGCTCCCGCTGCTATATGCACTGCCTGCCGCCTGCTTTGTTTTGACGCTAGTCCTCATCTGGGGCCTGAGGAGTGTCTTTTAGCGAACGTTTTTTAGGGAGGATTTGCCCATGAATTTGGTTTTGGCGATTTTCGGCGGTGTGCTGGGCCTGTTTGTGACCGGTGCCGCCGTCTATACGGCGTGGATGATTCATCAGCTTTGGAAGCAGCAGGCCGCAGCTCCGGAGCCGTCCAGTCAAGCGCAGATTGCGGCTGTGTACTTGTCGAAATGGACTATTCTGGATTATTCGACTGTCGGTCTGTTTGCGATCGGGCTTTTGCTATTGCTGGCTGAGTTATTTGCCGTTATGCGCGATAAGACCGCTATTGAAAATTTTCATTTTGCCTATTTATTATTAGGCATCGTCATCTCCGCGATGGGGATGCTGCTGCTCGTGACCCGGCTGCTCGTCGTCCTTCAGATCAAGCAGGCGGGAGCGCTACAGGGCGCGGTTTCGCCAGATCATCAAAACGAGCCAAACGACGCTGATCAATCCGAATAACGGATACAGCGCGGACAGCAGCGCTTTGAAGCCGATCAGGCTGACCAAATAGCTGAGGATCAAAATGCAGATGATCAGCACCTTGGGATGAATGTTGGAGCGCTGCTGCAGTTGAAGAGACAACCCGTAGGCGTCGGCGATAAACGTGGTGAAAATTTCTCCGTAAATGACAAGCAAATAAGCGGTCTGCGCGACGGGGCCAAGCCGGTTAATGATGTTGCCCATCGGAATTTCGAATTGTGCGATGCCGGGCATTTGCGCGGACAAAGCGTAATGCGCTGAAAGCAGCAGCAGCCCGATGCCCGCTCCGCCCAGCAAGCCGCCCCAGAACAGTACGGACCGATTGTCGGCAGCCGCCCCAACGGGGACGAGCACGGCTTGGGCCATGGCCAGGTTGAACGCCGTATAAAGAAATGGCGCGAACCATATTTTCCCAGGGTGATAATCGGTCGTGAGCACCAGCCAGTTTCCGGAGCCTGGTGAATGCCACGTATAGATGACGATTCCCAGGCTGAACAGCATCATGATCGGCACGACGACGGAATTGACGGTCATAATCGCCCGGATACCCTTCGACAGGACGACATAGCCGAAAAATAAAGTAACCAACAGTCCCGTCTGGTAAGACAGATGCAGTTGTTCTTGAAAGACGGTGCCGCCTCCGGCGAGCATAACCGTTGTAATGCCGAACAGGACGATCATGGTAAACAAACTGATCCAGTTTCCTATTTTTTTGCCGAATAGCAAGGCGTTCAAATCTTCGTAGGAGGCGGCTTTCAGATCGTGAGCCATCAGCATGAGCCTGATTCCGAGCCATACGAACAGGAGGCTGGAAAGCGCAATCGTCAGGGTGGCCATCCAGCCGTAGCGGGTAAAGAATTGCAAAATCTCCTGACCGGAAGCGAAACCTGCGCCGACAATCGTGCCGATATAGGTAAAAGCGACCTGCAGGATCGAAAGTCCTGTACGCATCTGTTGCTCCACTCCCTGTCCTTTGATATAGTACAAGGTATGTTATGGTTTGCAAACACATGACAGGAAAATGGGGCAAGCCCTGTTTTATGGTATAAATTGGATGTTTTATGATTTTGATCGCTCGGGAGAGTGTCGTACGTGCAGCAAGCACTTTATGATTTTATTAATCATTACGGGTATATCGCTTTATACATCCTGCTTTCTGCAGGCATAGTCGGCGTTCCGGTGCCGGACGAAACCTTGATGACTTTCGTCGGCTCCTTGACCGCGCCGGGGGGCCCCTTCGCGTTTTCGATGACGCTGTTGGTCATTTATGCGGGGACGATGACCGGCATGATGGTCAGCTACGTGCTGGGGCATCGCGTGGGCAAGCCGTTCCTGTACCGCTACGGCAAATGGTTCAAGCTGACTCCAAGCCGTATCGAACGGGCGGAAGGCTGGTTTCATAAGTACGGGCTCTGGGCCGTGTTCTTCGGCTATTTCGTGCCGGGTGTCCGGCATTTTACGTGTTATTTGTCAGGGGTAAGCGGGGTCAAGTTTTACAAATATTTGTTTTTTGCGGGAACCGGCGCATTATTGTGGTGCACGACGTTTTTGACGCTCGGGCATTTTATCGGCAGTAATTTGGATGAACTGATGAGACTGGTTCACCGGTATATGGGGATGAGCTTGCTGATCGTTGCGGCTGCCGTCCTCATCGGGATTTATATATACTTGCGCATCCGCAAACGGAGAACGGTGCAGTAGACGGCGCTTCGACGCAAAAAAGACCTCGATTCGGCAAGAATCGATGGTCTTTATTTAGTATGCCGCTTGCGCGCCCTAGCGGTCGGCGAACAGTTTGATCGATTGAATCGTGCTTTCCTTCGGATCGATATCCAGCTTAAGAATAGTGCCCTGCGCTTTGTACGAAAGCACGAACGTCGTATTGGAATCGGGCTTCCCGAGGGTGGCTATGGCATCATCGGATTTTTGGCCGAGCCGCACTCCGCCCAGGCCGGGATCGATATCCGCAGAATGGACGTCGACAAATACCAGCTCATCCTTTTTGTTGAAGCCTACCGAGAAGTCGGTGTAATCGTATACGTTGACAGGATCCGTATCGTCATCCATGACGAACTGTTTTTTGGCTTTGCCGAATTTGTTCAGAACCGTAGTTTTGGACGTGCCCAGCTTCAGACCCATCAAGGTCGGCTTTTCCTGCTGATAGGTGTCTTCGGCATTAACCTTCGGTTTGGGAGAAGGCTTGGCTGTCGCGCTTACGGGCATTCCGACGGAAGGATCGGCGCTTTTGACGCTGTTGGCGACCTGCGCTTCGTGTTTGGTTTCTTCCGATGGCGTTGCTGTCGGTTCCGTCGAGGCCGTGCTTGGTACGGGGGCCGTACTTACTGCCGTGATCGGCTGCCGGTAAGCAGACGTCTCCGCAGGCGGTTGAACAATCGGAACAGATGACTTTTGGCAGCCGGATAACAGTATTGCGGAGAACGCAACAGGCACGCAGCTAATTACCGCTAGTAGTATACGTTTGTTCATCGTCATCTTTCCTTTCTTTCATGCTAACATCATATGTAAAGGCAACATCACTTATCATAATGCTTTTGGGCTTCCTCTCACAAGAGTCAAAAGTAGGCAAATTACCTTCCTATTCCATGAAAACGGACAAATTCCATTTTCAAAACGGTGCTTTCACGGCAATGGTAGTCCTTTCAAAGCCTTACAACATTATAGACACCCGAAAGTGCAAAAAAGTTTCACGCCAAAAGACCTAACCCGGTAAATTGGGACTTGAAACCTAGTTGATCAATATGGTACCTTACTCATAATACAAGGGTATGGAGGGTTTTTTATGGAATTGTTGAAGCAGCGGATCTTGGAAGTGGGTGTCGTCGTATCGGATCAAGTATTAAAGCTGGACGCCATTCTGAATCATCAGGTGGATCCGGTGCTGATCGTGGAGATGGGGAAGGAGTTTGCCAGACTGTTTGGGGAGACGAGACCGGATAAAGTGCTCACTGTGGAATCTTCGGGTATTCCCATCGCTTTTGCAACCGCTCTGCAGCTCGGAGTTCCTATGGTATTCGCCCGCCGCAAAAAGACGCTTACGATGGATCAGGATACGTACAGCGAGCGCGTCCCTTCATTTACCAAAGGCATCGTGACGGACATTATGGTATCATCTCACTTATTGAACAAAGGGGAGCGCGTACTTCTCATCGACGATTTTATCGCTAACGGCGACGCCGCCCGCGGTTTGATCCGCATTATCGAGAAGGCGGAAGCCGAACTTGTCGGGGTTGGGATCGCCGTGGAAAAGCTGTTCCAGGCCGGCGGCCGGTCGATTCGCGAGCGCGGCATCCGCGTAGAATCTTTGGCCCGCATCGCTTCGCTTGCAAACGGACAAATCGTGTTTGACTGATTTTTGTCGGATCAATCTTTCCTGAAAACGATTTTTCCTTTATAATGGTTACATGGTATGAGAGGAGGCTGGCATCTATGGGTATTGAAAATGTATCTGTTGACTATTTTATGACCAAGTTGGCTGAAGCGAAAAATCATTTTGAACGTGCGCTCGATTGCAAGCATACAGAATTCGATGATCTGTATCCCTATATGATCGAACACCCGCAATTTTTTTGGTACAAACGCTATGTCGCATGGTCGGAGCTGCTAACTGTCGTTAAACTTTGCACAGAACTTTCTATCGAGTGGGAACAGCAATTCTCCCAGCACCAGGTAGAGTATATTCAGAAGCGGGTCATGTCAAGCAAAGTCCTTGATTTCTGGTTCGAGACGAACGATTCCAAGGAGCATGTCAGCTGAATTCAGTTTTATATACGAAAGAGGCCCGGGGGTTAGCGCCCTCGGGCTTTTTTTTGCAATTTGAAAAAGCCGCGGATGGCGCGGCGGCGCGTCATTTTCATCCGCAGCGGTTTTGGTGTATGCTAATACAGAATGAAGGAAAGGATTTGTAAAGGAGGGGCGCAATGCAATGATCTCGGACGATCAGCTCGATGCATTCAGAGTGGAAAGCACAGTGCTGCGTGTCATTCGCGACGTCAATCCGGGCAACGATGTGAAAGGCATCGTCGTTGCGTGGGACGATGAGAGCGTGCTTATAAGGAAGCAGAACAGAAGAGTCGTAAAGCTGGCCCGCAGCTACGTGTATCAACCTTTTACGGAAGCGAGGCCGCTTGAATATACGCTTCCCAAGGAGCCTGC
This sequence comes from Paenibacillus sp. sgz302190, assembly GCF_059820445.1. Taxonomy (NCBI): domain Bacteria; kingdom Bacillati; phylum Bacillota; class Bacilli; order Caryophanales; family Paenibacillaceae; genus Paenibacillus; species Paenibacillus sp. sgz302190. Next base: position 108,781 of record NZ_JBZYAO010000008.1, on the reverse strand, counting down.
TGTCCCTGAGGAAGAGTAGTACCGCAGGGACAGGGCATGAGCGTTATGCTAAGTTCTTCTGAACAAACCGTAAGCGGCTGCGGCGGAAATGCCGCCGAGGTCGCTTTCGGCGTTTTCTTGTTTATAATTGGGGTCGTTCACGATTGCTTCGGCTTCGCCTTCCGTGAGCTGCCTTTGGTTGCCCGTATATTTAGGTTCAAGGGCATCGATTTCTTCCTGTTTCATCGGATGTAAACCTCCTTTTGTGTTTATTGTGTATGTTTCGAGCCATTGCCATACAAGTTTTTTTAAGGGGTGCAGTTGACTTTGAAGGCGTTGCATGGTATATTAATTTTTGTCGCTGTTAAATGATTTATTCATTTCGGTAACACGCGGTCGTGGCGGAATTGGCAGACGCGCACGGTTCAGGTCCGTGTGGGCTAACCCCCCGTGGAGGTTCGAGTCCTCTCGACCGCATCAACTTAGCAATGAAAAAGCTCTTGAATTTGTCTTTGGACAATTCAAGAGCTTTTTGCATACCTCGAATATGCAATGTGGCGCTCATCATCTGGTCTGAAGAAATTTTCGAGCTATAGTCCAGACGAGCATGCCGACTTAAATTAAGGCTCCTGAATTTGCACCATCACTCGAACGAGATATTCCTCCGGATTACAAATGGTGACCTCATCCAGTAGATATTCCTCGTAAGCGTTGCCGATAACCGTCAGCTTGTGCTTGTCAATGTAGTCAAAAATTTGAGGATATATTTTTTCTGTTTCTCCATAGTCAGCGTGAGCATAACACACCAGATAGTAGCTTTCCGGCATATAGTCTTGCTTGTAGAGGGCGGTCTTTAAACGTACAAACATATGCGAGATCATATCGCCGTTTTGATTACGCATATCATCGCAAGGAATAACAACACCATTCGGATACCCTAAGGGGATGTTCTCGGCAAGCAATTGTGACTGGAATTGGATCCACAAATCATCGGAGATCGAGTTTTTCGGATAATACACTGGATTGCTCAACATCAACGGAATTGCACCTTGTTTGATAATTTGTATTCGATTTGTATCAGTATCAATAGACATCGCAAGTTCAATACTGGCAGCACGTTGGAAGATCATGTTTTCCACCCCCCTAAGCTTTAAAATTTCCTGCTTGATCACCTGCTCCTGTTTGCGCAGCAGCTCCAGCGTTCGGGAAGGTGTACGTGTCTCCAGATGTTTCTTGATTTCCTCTAACGGCATACCAAGGTCCTTGAGCGCCTGAATGACGCCAATGATATCCAATTGATTCCGATGATAATACCGATAACCGTTGTCGGCAATGACAGCAGGTTTAAACAACCCTATGCGATCATAAAAAATCAGCGTTTTACGCGCAATACCCGAAACATGCGCAAATGAACTAATCGACAACAGGTCTGAATGATGCATGATTATTTACCCTCCAAAATAATTTTAAAAAACTATTGACTGTATAGTTTCTATACATCCTATTATAGCAACTATCGCTTAAGCGTTCAAACCGTGGATTCACAGGTGAAACAATCAACTAGACATTATTATGAGGGGATAAAATATGATAAAAAGACTTCTGCGAAGTGTTCGAGAATATAAAAAAGACACCATGCTGACACCGCTTTATTTGCTCGGTGAGGTTGCGCTTGAAGTTATGATTCCGCTCATCATGGCAGAACTGATCGATAAAGGGATAGAGGGCGGCAGCATGAGCATGATTTGGAAATACGGTCTTGTGCTTGTGTTTTTTGCATTGATTTCACTTCTATTTGGAGCAAGCGGCAGCAGTCTTTCACAAGGCCAATGTCAGTTGATTGCTAACGCCCGCGCGGCTATAGCCGATCCGCCTGTTATGATCCTGGATGAGGCGACCTCTTCCATCGATACCCGGAATCCGAAATTCCGAGGCGATTATGGTGCTTGAAGCGGGCAAAATTATTGAACGAGGCAATCATAACGAGCTTATCATGCAGCATGGGGTTTATCGCCAGCTGTTTGTTTCCGGCGTGCATGATATGTTCAGGATTAGTTATATTAAGAATTGAGCATCCGTCGTGATCCGGGGGAAATTCATTGCCAAAGGGGAGAGTCCAGTTGAAAATTTTGGCTGTTTTTTTTCTGTTATTCGGGTTGGAAATCGCGTTAATTCTGACTATGGATTTTTTCATAGGCCTCCCTTTGCGCAGATCGTTGACCAATCTCTTTAACCCCTTTTGGGTTAAAGGATGGGAGGAATTTGTCATTACGCTGCTCTTGTTTTTGTCTTGGGCCGTCTACGCTGTTATTTCTTACAGACAAAGGAGGCGTGTATAGAAAAGCTGGCCCGGAGGTCGACCGCTATATAGTCATACGACGCTATTGCCCGGGGAACCGAATCGTTTGCGAATCGAGAGTACGGCGAGCAGAAACAGAGGAATGGCTACGGAAAAAAGAACATGCAGCGTTTTCAGGGAAAATCTCCCCTGGGCGATGTGTTCCAGATAATTGCTTGCCATCATCATGGACGCAAACATAACGATAATTCCGATCGGAAATACGAGCGGGCCATGCTCCCTGATTTTGAACAGATCCATAGTCCCGATAACAGCGGCGTACATAAAGATCGATATTTTAAAAAAATCCGCAATAATCAAAGTCAATACAACAATTGCGTCCAAGCGTTGGATAAACTCGATAATGTTTACTTTGCCTATCATCGTAAGCAAGGGAAAGGTGGAACGGCCGGCGACATCGACGCCAAGGACAGCGACGTTCAGCAAGGTCGTATAGCTTAGAAGGACGCCGCTGATCGCAATGGCTAACGATCCGCTCTTTGCGGCTTGCTGCGGTCGGTCCAAATAGGGAAGAATCATGGTAAAGGCAATCATTTCGCCGAAAGGAAAAACAAATGTCTGCGTTAGAGCGGTCGTGATGATGGGTTTCCAGCCGTTCTCCAGTACGGGCAGCAAATGATTGAGATCGATGGTGCCGGAAGCCAGAACAGCGAAATTTCCTAAGACTCCCAGAGCAATCAGGATGAGCAAACAAATTTCTGAAGTTCTGGCCAGCACCTCGATACCTTTATGAAGAACGTAAAAAACTCCGCACATCATCAAAGCAACAATCGCGAACAGCGGTGTTTGATCGTAAACGGAAGCGAGCAGCAAATCCCCTGCATCCCTTAAATCTCTTGCAGAGGCATAAATAAAATAAACGACATACAGCAGACCAAGAGGCCAGCCTAAGTATTTCCCAACGATTGCTCTTATATATCCTGTTAAAGGGATATTTAGGAAATTTTTATACATATAAACATGGACAGGAAACAGGCAGAGCCCCATTCCCAAGCCAAGAAGGCTTGCGATCCAAGCATCTTTTTTGGCGTCAAGCCCGAAGCTGACCACAATGGCAGTGCCCAATTCGAACAATACAACCAAGGAAAACAATTGCCATGCAGTGATTTTCTCTTTTTCCATGACATAACGCTCCCCCTTGAGGTCATTTTTTCGCTTTTTTTTCCTCAAACGAATACGGCTTCGTCCTCATGCCGGTATGTCGAATAAAGGATTTCACGCTTACATGAATTTGGCTTTCCGCAAACAATTCCTTCCTCCAGTCTTTTTTAATTTTTTTCCAAGCTTTCTTCTCCTGGCGATTGATAGCTTCCCCAAAAGCAAAAATATCGGATTTTTCGCGTTGAGCCGCTTGGACAGCAGCCAGAACTTCCTTCCTCGTCTCTTCGGACCATGCAGCTTCTAGCTTCTCGACTTCCTTCGGTTCGCTTACATCAACAGGACACTTCATTTCCCCCACATCTCCTTCCTCCCGAATTTTGATCTCGATTATTGGTTTATCATCTCTGATGTTCACTTTTATTCCCGTCTTTGAACGTTTGACCTCGATGCCGATCGCATCTTTTTTATTGCCGCAATCGATGTTGATGATGCTGCTCTTCAACTTGTTATGAATCCGCAACGCTCCGCGAGCTTCTTTATCATCCATCCAACTTTTCAATTTCCCGTCCTTGAACAGAGCGATTCCATGAATTTGGCCGACGGCCGGAGGCTTTGTATGTTCATTGTTGGATTTGTTTCTTCCCTCTTGGGGATTGCCGCTGATTTCCACCCCGCTTAGGAGGAGTTCGCTTCCTTCGCCGGTTAGCATATTAATCGCGTCGTCGATCTCGACTTTAATGCTCTCCGCCCATAATTTTTCCGATTGCGTCAACTTGCCCGTTTTACTGTTTGCAGGAATTTTTTCGATCGGGGTTATGATGCTAATAATCTGTTCGGCCGTATTTCCTCTGGCTACGAGCACGTTTGTCGTGTCGCGCGGTTCATGATTTCTTTCGAAAAAATCAAAAATATCCCGAACCCCGTCTCTGGCTAGCGTTTCCCCAAGCACAATCAAACGCATGTGTCCGAAAAAGGCTTGCCGCGACTCTTTTTGCGATGCTTTCCGAATCGCTTCGAAGATCGTGCTTCCCGTTTCGGTCACAATCGTCACCGGCAGCGCCCTTCCTGCCCCGGCCCCTCCCATCGATCCCCCCGAAATTTCTGCGGGATTGACCAACTGCAGCGAAATCCGGTATTCCTTTGACTTCGGCGACTGATCGATCCCCATGGCCATCACAAGACCAAGATCTTTGAGTTCCCGACTGTTCCAGCAGCCTGATAAGAGCATGCCGCTTGCGATCGTCACAGTTAGAAAAAGCATTCTAGCTTTCATCAGGATCACCTGCAGGTTGGTTTCGTTCCGCCCGTTTCCAGTCTTTGGAGCCGGGCACCTTCGGGCGCGTCAGAAGTGCCCAGATGGGGAGGCGCAGCACCGCATCCTTTTGATCAGCCGGGATAAACGGAGCAAAAGGGGCCATATACGGAGTTCCGAATGAACGCAAGCTACAAAGATGGGCGATGATGATAATGCCGATGATCGCGATGCCGAAAAAGCCGAACATGGCGGCGAAAATCATGTTCGCAAAACGGAGCAAGCGTATAGCGGTTGCCAGACCATAGCTTGCTGTCGCAAAGCTGGCGATACCCGTTGTGGCTACGACGATGACCATTGCGGCGGACACGATCCCGGCTTGCACGGCTGCTTGTCCCAGTATAAGAGCGCCGACGATCGATACGGCTTGACCGACCGCCCGCGGCATGCGAATCCCGGCCTCCCGCAGCAGCTCAAAGCTGATTTCCATGATTAAAGCTTCGACAAACATAGGAAAGGGAATACCTTCCCGCTGCGCCGCCAGACTGATGATGAGCGGGGTTGGAATCATTTCTTGATGAAACGTAACGGCTGCGATATAAACGGAAGGTCCCAATAAGGAAATAATCAAAGCCATATATCGTAACAACCGGATCGCGATCGAAATATCATACCGGTTATAGTAATCTTCCGCGGACTGAAAAAATTGAAAAAAACTTGTAGGTGCAATCAGTACGTAAGGCGTTCCATCCACCAAGATGGCTACCCTGCCTTCCAATAAATTTCCCACCACGACATCTGGACGTTCGGTATTATAAATCGTCGGAAAGGGGGTAAACGATTGATCCTGAATCAATTCCTCGATGTAGCCGGATTCGAGGATTCCGTCAATTGTAATGGTTTGCAGCCGCTGTTTGACTTCTTGAATGAGCCGATCGCGTGCAATGCCTTTGACATACATGATAGCTACGTCCGTTTGCGTAACCTCTCCGATCCGGAACGTCTCCAGCCAAAGATTCGGGCTCTTGATTCGCCGCCGGACAAGGGAAATATTCGTTCCTATCGTTTCGCTGAAGCTGTCCTTCGGACCGCGAATGACGACTTGCGTCGTCGGCTCGGAAATCCCTCGCGATTCTCCGCCTCTCGTATGGCCGATAATGGCTTCAGGCCAGCCGTCAATCAGTATCGCCGTATCTCCGGAAAGAATCGATAAAATAAATCCGTTCCAGTCCTTGATCACATTGACTTTTTCAATGGTCAAAGCGTTATTCTTGATGAAATGAAACATGTCTTGTTCCGGAACTGCGCTTTGTTGCACCGCTTCGGCATGATCGATCATTAGAGAGCGCGTCACAAAATCGCTGACCATCTGCTTGTCAGTCAAGCCTTCCGTATAGACTGCTGCAGCGGAAATCTTCACGCTGCCACCGAACTCAAATTCGCGAATTACGATATCCGGGCTATTCCCCGCTTTTTGATTAAGCAGAGCAAGGTTTGTTTTTAAATCCCGGTCAAGAGGGAGGCAATCTGTGTCCAATGCGGTGATTTCGATGTTTGCCCGGTTCGGCTTTGGCTTCGTTTTACTAAATCGATTCCACATAGACATCCCTTCTTTTAACGTTTCTGGCTCGGACTGTAACATTTTTTGCCGCAGTACCCATTTTTATACCTGAATCACAGGTTTCTTGGAAAGGTAAGGAAAGAAGATAATGAAGGGGGTTAGGGCGAAGTTTTTGGGAGGACATGGCGAGATCGACTTTAGACGACATCGCATTGGCGGTCTTTCTGCGGGGATGGCCGGTAGGTGCTTGTCAACGCAGAGAAAGCCTGCAAAAGTGCAGTTTTTTGCTCGCGGATACGCTAGCAACGAAACATTCCTGCAAATGTGCAGGCTTTTTCGCGAATAGTCGAGCTTAAGCCCGTCAGGGGCGGGAATTCCTGCACAATCGCAGGCTTTTCTTCAAAATAGGTCACTGACACCTAAAAAGCCTGCACAATCGCAGTTTTTTGACTTGCAAACCGACTTGTCCCCCACTTTAACTTTTTGTTACTTGGGGTGATTACTGTTATTGTTACTTGGGTTATTACTATTATTACTCGGGTTATTACTATTGTTACTTGGATTATTAGTATTATTGTTACTAGGGTTATTACTGTTATTGTCGTCATGATGATGGCCGTAATGGCCAACAGGGTGATGGGGTTCACATCCCCCTCCGTACCAGCCGCTGTCATCGTTGTTATTGTTATTATTATTATTGTTATTACCGCTATTGCTGTTGCTGTTATTATTGGCATTGTTGTTGTTATCCATTTTCATTTTTCTCCTTCGATGGTTTGATTTTTGCATAGGTATATTGTTATCAATAACGCGCAGGGGAATACTTACATATTTTGGGTATGACAGGAGTCTTGTTGCTTTTAGAGCCTACGACTTCTCTAATTGTCCTGACTCCCGGCACCGCCAACTCATAAATACCAAGGACAACGCAATGACCGTGAGGATAACCCCAAGCCATCGAAATCCCCCGAAGCTGAACTTATCTCCCATTACGATGCCTATCAACAATGAAGATAAAATGGTTCCCAGGTATCTCGATGTATTAAATAGTCCGGATGCTACGCCGGCCATTTCTTTTGGAGAGCTTTTAAACAAAGCCGCTTGCATACCGACACTGTTCAATCCGTTGCTAATACCGAATGCCGCTAACGCCAAACACACACTGATAACCGGTGAATTTGGACTCAATGTCACAATCCACACTGACCCGAATGTCATCAGCATTCCGGACACAAGAAGTGCCGGCCGAGGTCCTGATTTATCGATCCATCGTCCTGCTATCGGAGAAGCGACGAGCGAGCACAAGCCTAAGGTTAGCATGATAAGCCCTGTATGGAACTCGCTGACATGGCGCACCATTTGCAAGTAGGACGGTACCCCGAAAAAGAGAGTGTAAAAAAGTACGTTAACGAGTATGAACTCGACATTGACCCAAGTCATCGCAGGATATTTGGCGAACGTTCGCAAAGGGATAAAGGGGGACGCCGTTTTTAACTCATGTCGTACGAAAACCCCGAGCGCAACGAGGCCAATCAGCCCGACAATGACATCTATTAACGAGATATGTCCGGATGATTTTGCCGACAGTAATCCCACAAGCAGGGCAATCAAGGCCACTGTGAAGAGCAGGATCCCTGGCGCATCGATCAATTCCAACCACTTGCGAAAAGACATGCCCTTTGCAGCGGTTGCTGGCGTTTCGTCCTTAGGAATCATCCTCCAAGAGAATAGAAAGCTCGCCGCCACGAACGGAATATTGACGAAAAAGATAGCATGCCAATCCCACCAATGAATCAAGACCCCGCCAATAAAGGGGCCGATTGCTGCCGCTCCGGATAGAAATATGGACAAAACGGACAGCGCAGTCCCTTGTTTCTCCGTAATATGAATTCGCACAATGGCCATTCCAACTGCAACCATCATGCTTGTACCTATGGATTGCACGATGCGGAACACGATGAGCCACCCGAAGTTTGGCGAAAATGGAGCTAATAATGATGCAGCGAAGGCTACGACAAGCCCGGTAAGAAATATTTTCCTGCGGCCGAATAAATCGCTGGCTTTTCCCATGACAGGCTGAGCGATAGCACTTGCAATGTAGAAAGAAAAAATAATCCAGGAAACAACTGTAAAGTCAAGGCGGTACACATTTTGCAGTCTTGGAATAGCGACGGAAATCATCGAAGAATTCAATGGGTTGAGCAGTATCCCCAGCCCAACGGAAATCATCAACCACCTGCTGCGAGCATTCATTTTTGAGTTCCCCCTAAAGTGTATTGATGACATCTTAATTGAAATTGATTATTTATTCCAACGCATTTCATGTTATAATTTCATTGACTTGAAGGAATGAATCGGGGTGTGTAATGGAACTTCTTCAACTGCAATATTTTATCGCGGTAGCTCGATTGGAACATGTGACCGAGGCTGCACGAAGTCTGCACGTTACTCAATCGTCGCTAAGCAAAACGATTCAGCGCCTGGAGGAGGATCTGGGGGTCCCTCTATTCGATCGAACAGGGAGGAAGCTGCGGTTGAATGAATTCGGAAGCAGATTCCTTCGCCGTGCGGAAAGGGCTTTGTTTGAGTTGGAACAGGGGAAGCAGGAGATTAGCGATTTGTCCTGCCCGGAACATGGCACGCTCAAATTGGCGGTGACCACCGCAGGCACGCTGCCCAATATCCTTCGGGAATTTCGGAAAAAGCGGCCCCATATTCAATTTCATGTGCAAATGATGACCACGCAGGAAATGGCAGCACTTCTTCATCGCGGAGAGGTCGATTTCTGCTTGTCCTCACCTCCCCTACAAGGGGATGACATCGAATGTCAAATCGTGCACATCGACCCCATCCTCATAGCTGTTCCAATGGGGCACCGGCTGGCAGACCGCAGCAGCGTATCTTTGACGGAACTAAAGGATGAATGGTTTGTCGGTGTCAGGAAAGGCCACGGTACTCGCGATTTAATAGACAATGTATGCCAAACGGTTGGATTTGAACCTAAATATGTGTATGAAGGAAATGAACCTGCAAGGCTAAGCGATCTTGTGGAAGCCGGAATCGGGATTGCTTTCATACCAAGCACGGTAAGGAATTCACGGGATCATATCCGATATCTCCAAGTAGAGGAACACGGATTGGTACGGGAGATTGCTTTATTATGGCACAGGAGTCGGTACATTTCGCGGGCTGCTCATGAATTCCGTGAGGTCGTTGTAGACTATTTTGGGGCGATATCCAAATAGATACGAAACAAGGAGCGGTTTGCCTAAGGCAGCAGCTCCTTGTTTTATTATGCGCTCATTACATGCGTGTTTTGCCTCCGTGGAGCAGGGGATTTATGCCTGCATCCTTTGGTCATATTTCAGCTTCAGACGCTTGACATCTTCTTTAGGCGGGGAACCGAACATGCGGGAATATTCACGGCTGAATTGAGAAGCACTTTCATAGCCTACCCGGAATGCCACATCAGCGGCATCCGCCGACTCGGACACTAAAAGGCGCCGTGCTTCCTGCAATCGCAGCTGTTTCTGAAACTGTATCGGGCTCATGCCGGTTACCTCTTTGAAGTGTCTGTGAAACGTAGAAATACTCATACTGGCTATGTCTGCAAGCTCTTCAATTCGTAAAGGCTTCTCGCAGTTATTCATAATATGTTCGACAGCCTCCCTGATTCGATAGGTGCTGCTTCCTTCCATGGCGATTTGTGCCAGTGCAACTCCATACTGGCCTTGCAGAAGCCTGTATAAAATTTCCTTTGTGTAAATAGGAGCAAGGAACGGAATGTCTTTGGGATTGTCCAGCAAACGCGATAATCTGAGTATCGCATCCAGTAAAGATAATTCCATCTGGCCTACAATCATTGCTCGCTCTGCATGTTCTTGAGAGGTGATTTGAATGTCAGAGTCCTCTAAAACCTCTAAAATTTGATTTTTCGTAAATTCAAGTTTAAAGCTTAAAAACGGAGCGTCGGGGGAAGCTTGAATGACCTGGCCGATCACCGGCAAGTTCATGGACGAAATCAGGTAGTCGGCAGGGCCATACTCAAAACGTTCCTGTGCCAGCAATACTTCTTTCAAACCTTGAGCTATGAAACATAAGGAAGGCTTGTAAACTCTGAAGACGGGCTCGGTCACATTAGCTCGGCGAATAAGAAATAAAGACGGGATAGCGGTCTCGTTAACTCCGTCCTGACCCGAATGACGCTCAATCAGTTTGGCCAGCTCATTCTGCTGTTCATATATACGTTCAGACATGAGATCCATCCTCCGATTATCCTCCTTGTTTTGCGTTCTGTTTTAATTATAAAGCATATGCAGTCTACAGTGTTAGTGCATTGAGAGGATTAGGCAATCATTTAAGATAAATGAGATACCGGTCTTTTTTTCATTTACTGCATAATAAGGTTACGCCCTTTGACCGGTTAAGGCAAGGCCGGGGTGATGAATAATGAAAGAAAGGAAGATCAATCATGCAAAAGCGAAAATTGGGGAAAAGTAGCCTAGAGGTTTCCGCTATCGGGCTCGGTTGCATGGGAATGAGCAGCGGATTTGGTCCGGCATCGGACAAACAAGAGATGATATCGCTGATCCATGCGGCGATTGACCGCGGCGTTACGTTCTTCGATACCGCCGAAATTTATGGTCCATATGCGAATGAGGAGCTGGTAGGCGAAGCGCTTGCCCCATTCAAGGGAAAGGTCGTGATCGCCACTAAATTCGGTATTAAAAGGGTGGATGGCAAGCAGGTGATGGACAGCAAGCCTGAGCACATCAGGCAATCCGTCGAAGGCTCGCTGAAACGCCTTAAAATTGACGCCATTGACCTATACTATCAGCATCGTGTTGACCCCAATGTGCCGGTCGAGGAAGTAGCCGGAGTCGTACATGACCTTATCAAGGAAGGCAAAGTCAAGTATTGGGGACTTTCTGAAGCAGGAGTGGGAACGATTCTCCGCGCACACGCGGTTCAGCCGCTCACTGCGATTCAAAGTGAGTACTCCATGATGTGGAGAAGTCCTGAAGAAGAACTGCTGCCTGCGCTCGAGGAGCTCGGGATCGGCTTCGTTCCGTTCGCCCCGCTGGGTAAAGGCTTCCTTACCGGAGCGATTGATAAACATGCAACATTTGATAAAACCGACTTCCGCAGCATCGTTCCACGCTTCCAACCTGACAATCTCGAAGCAAATCAAGTTCTAGTCGAGCTGATCAAGAAGATTGCCGAAGGGAAAAACGCAACGCCGGCTCAAATCGCACTCGCATGGGTGCTTGCTCAGAAGCCTTGGATTGTGCCGATTCCCGGCACGCGGAAATTGGAGCGTCTGGAAGAAAATCTTGGCGCCGCGGACGTAGAGCTGACTCCCGAGGAACTCATTCATTTGAACGACGCGCTCTCGAAGATCAAGATTTCGGGAGATCGCTATCCGGCAGGTTCGGAATACGCAAATAGAGCGGGCAAATAACGAACCTTTAGGAGGATGCAGTGTGGAACGACTATGGACGAAGCCGTTTATTTTTATGACTGCAGGGAATTTTTCTCTATTCACTGCATTTTATTTTCTGCTCCCGGCACTGCCGCTGTTTATCAAACAAATGGGCGGCAGCGAAGCGCAGGTCGGTCTATCGACGGGGGCGTTTATGCTGTCTGCCGTTATTTTTCGCCCGATCGTCGGCGGGCTGCTGGACCGGTTCGGCAGGCGCCCTTTTATCATCTGGGGGCTGCTTCTCTTCACTTTGGTGATGTATATGTATAGCTGGATCGGCGGGATTATCGTTTTGCTGGGGCTCAGAATTTTGCACGGGATGAGCTGGGCTTTTTCCACAACCGCCGTTTACACGACGATAACGGATATCATCCCGTCCGACCGCCGCGGGGAAGGGATGGGGTGGTTTAGCACGGCCTCGACCATGGCTATGGCGATCGGTCCGATGCTTGCCATCTGGATTACACAGAACGTGTCATTCCACGCTCTGTTTCTATTCGCCACCCTTCTTTCTACCGCAGCGCTGCTCCTGATGTTTGGAGCAAAAACCACTTTCCGGCCGCAAGCAGGCGCAAAGAAAATCGAACTTTTCGAAAAATCGGTCTTACCCGTCACAGCATCAGTCTTTTTTATGTATATCGCGTATGGCGGCATTACCGCCTTTGTCCCGCTGTTCGCGAATTCGATCAAAGTCAATTCCGGCGCGTTCTTTCTGGCCTATGCCGCTACACTCGTCCTGAGCCGTCCCATTTCGGGAAAACTTTCCGACCGGTACGGGCAGACGTTTGTCATCATACCGGCCCTTGCGATTACGATTTCCGCATTGCTTGCCTTGAGCTTCTCGACCGGATTGCTCGGGGTGCTCGTTTCGGCGGTGCTGTACGGTATCGGTTTCGGTTCCGCGCAGCCGGCTCTTCAAGCGGCAACGATACGTCTTGCCAATCCGGAGCGTAAAGGGGTCGCCAATGCTTCTTTGTTGACGGCTACCGACCTCGGCATCGGGCTGGGTGCGATCGTGCTAGGCTGGGTTTCCCAGTACACCGGCTACCAGGTTGTGTTCATGGTCAGCGCTGTGTCGGTCGCGTTGTCCTTGCTGCTATTCACTGTCTTGGTCAAAATGCATAGCGCAGGACGATCTCTTGACTTAGAGTTAACTCCAGAGAGTAAACTACCTATGAATGAGACAATTTCTAACGGGAAGTGAGGAACTGCGAAATGGAATATGTGAAACTTGGAAATACCGGCTTGGATGTATCGCGTTTTTGTCTTGGCTGTATGGGCTTTGGGGTAGCAGAGAGATGGGTTCATCCGTGGGTAATTGATGAAGAGCGCAGCCGTCCTATTATAAAAAAAGCTCTGGAGCTTGGTATCAATTTTTTTGATACGGCGAATGTGTATGCAGACGGAACAAGCGAGGAAATCGTTGGACGGGCTCTCAAGGACTATGCCAATCGCGATGAAATTGTCCTCGCGACTAAGGTTCATTTTCGCATGCATCAAGGTCCGAACGGCGCCGGTCTTTCCCGAAAGGCCATCATGAGTGAAATTGATAAGAGTCTTAAGAGGCTGGGGACCGATTATGTAGACCTTTATCAAATCCATCGCTGGGATTACAGTACGCCTATTGAAGAAACGATGGAAGCTTTGCATGATGTGGTGAAGGTCGGGAAGGCGAGATACATCGGTGCTTCTGCCATGTACGCGTGGCAGTTTTTGAAAGCGTTACATGTGGCAGAGAAAAATGGGTGGACCCGCTTTGTATCGATGCAAAATCATTTAAACCTGATCTACCGCGAAGAGGAGCGGGAGATGCTGCCGCTTTGCAGGGATGAAAAAATCGGTGTAATCCCGTACAGCCCGCTTGCGTCAGGAAGATTGACGCGTGATTGGTCGGAATCAACACATCGTTCCGAGACCGATCAAGTACAGAGATCTAAATACGATGCGACAGCCAATACGGATCGATTGATTGTGGAGCGCGTTGCTGCAATCGCAGAACAACGCGGCGTTTCCCGCGTTCACATCGCACTTGCCTGGCTGCTGCAGAAAGAACCGGTAACAGCTCCCATTATTGGTGCTACGAAAATCTCTCATCTCGAAGATGCGGCAGCTGCTCTTTCGGTTAAGTTAACACCTGAAGAAATTGTGTCGCTGGAAGAGCCGTATGTTCCTCATCCGGTCATTGGCGCACTTTGATACAAAAACGACAAGAACGCACTGCCATTTGCGCCGGGCGTTCTTGCTTTACCGGGCACTCATCGGCGACCGCGGAAAGTTCGTCGCAAATCCTCAACCCACTTGTCCGGAACTTCCCAAGGGATGAAATGCCCGCCATGTTCGTGGGCTGCGATGTTGACATGGTTATACCAAGGAGCGCGATCACTGTCGAGAAAATTCCGCACGCGATGTTCGGTCGTGATACCCGGCGGATTTTCGTAGCCCACGAAGGTTATACCGGTTGGCGCCTCTATGACAGGCCAGCGATCATGAGCGGGTGTCCATGGATAGCGGTTATTGTTTGCATAGACGCGCATTGAGGTTTCGATGGCGTTGTTGACCCAGAATATAGTTGCGTGTGTAAGGATGTCGTCCTTCGAAAAGACATTTTCGACGCTGCCGTTATTATCGCTCCATTTGGCCCATCGTTCCAAGATCCATGCGAGCATTCCCACCGGCGAGTCGTTTAGCCCGTAGGCGAGTGTGCCGGGATCAAGAACGTGCACGGCGAGATGAGACGCAAAACGGCGGTCAAACTTCATAGAGCTCGTCGCTATATTTGTGCCCCAGTTGGCCGGTCACGAGAGCGCCTACATCGCATCCCCCTGCCGCGTATTTATCATAGCCGAGAATATCAGTCATGAGCGTATGCCAGAGATCTGCGATTTTCCAAAAGTTCATGTCCGGGTTGTTTGGCAGCGGCGCCGAAAATCCGAAACCGGGAAGGGACGGCACGATAACGTCGAAAGCTTCAGCCGGATCACCCCCGAATGCGCCGGGGTCCGCTAGCGGATCAATGACCTTGGACCAATGCCAAAATGTCCAAGGCCAGCCATGGGACAGGATCAATGGTATCGGGTTCGGTCCCACGCCAGGTTTGCGCATAAAGTGCACAGGAACTCCGTTAACATTTACTTTATAGTGTTCGTAGGCGTTGATCGCATTTTCGGATTTGCGCCAGTCGAACTTGTTCACCCAGTAGTCGACGAGTCCCTCAAGATAGTTCCGGTTAACGCCGTAAAACCAGTCATCATTACCGGCATCAAGGGGCCATCTGGTGGACTTTAAACGATTGTGGAGATCGGCAAGCAACTCATCCGATACGCGGATCGGACTCGGTTCAAGCGCAAAACGAGCTGTTGTCATAAGTGCAGGGCGAAAAAAGCTTGACGCAGTTGAATAATAAAAGTTATTCTGGATAAGAAAAGTCTTTGATCAAGGTGGATGATTTCGCATGAAATATTCAAAAGCGACGAACTATGCCCTTCACACAATGCTTTTTCTTGCGGCAGCCACCACGAATAAACCTGTCGGCGTGCAGCAGTTGGCGGAGCGGCAGGAGGTATCGCCTACGTATCTGTCCAAAATATTGACTAAGCTGGTCAAAGCGGGAATGATTGAATCTGCTTCAGGGGCCAATGGCGGGTATAGGTTAAAGCGGAATTGGGAAGAAATTTCGTTCCTTGATATTATTTATGCCATTGAAGGCACAGCCTCCTTATTCGATTGCGGCTTGAACCATGGTCCGGAATGTTTGATTCAAAAGGTGATGGTATCGGCGGAAGAGGGAATGGAGAATTTTTTGAGAAAGCAAAAATTGTCCGATCTTGCCAAAAAAATAACGGTGGTTCAGTGAACCGCGGCTATTTTTTTAGCTTAATCATAGATATAAAATGTCTTTAAAATCTTTATTTTTTGATCGTAAGGCATATAAATAATGAAAAGAGGATGCGTATCATGACAAACGATTTTTTTAATGAATCGATTTGGGAGAAAGCTTGGAAGGAAGACCCGCATACGGGAGTCAACAAGATGAAAAATGCCGGAATTGATGCAGCGCGCGCTTTTGACCATAAGGCAAAATCGTTCAACGAGCAGACGTTCAATGCTGAGGGAAGACAGCGGGCAAAACGGATTATGAATTGGCTGGAAGGACAAGGCGTGATTTTCAAAGATGCCTCCATTCTGGACATTGGAGCCGCCTCGGGCGGATTTACGGTACCGTTTGCGGAGAGAGGGGCCCATGTTACTTCCGTGGAGCCTTGTCTTCCCTTGGTCGAACTGCTGGAGGAAAATATAACGGGACTGACGAACGGGAAGGTCGAGGTTGTCACTGAACCATTTGAAGATATAGATATTCAGGCAAAAGGATGGAGGAACGCCTTCGATTTCGTATTTGTATCCATGTGCCCGGTCATTGCCGATTGGGAGAGTGTGGAGAGGGTGCTGAGCTGCGCGCGGCAATTTTGCTATATCAGTATGACCGCAGGTTCCAGGGAGCACAGCCTGTTGGATGAAATTTGGCCGTTGGTCACCGATCAGCCCATGAAAAATGAACATTTGGAGATGGCTTATTTGCTCCATTTGCTGTATCTCAAAGGCTATTCCTACGAATCGCTGGTAACCCGCGAGATGAAAACGACGGAGACAACCAGAGAGATGGCGCTCCAGGAGGTTATGGAGTGGCTGAGAATTTATAAACTGCCTGCGGATGAGCGGAACCGGGCAATCGTCGCCGAGTATTTGGAGCGGACTTATCCGTCGGACAAAGTGGTCATCCGGCAGGGCGGGCGTTACGGCAAGGTGCTGATTCGATTGCAGGATCAGAGTATGTACACAAGAGAAAGTCTGTAAAATTTACTTGCGGATCGGCAGCGCGATGAAAGTCTGCAGACGCATGAAGACATGAAAAAACGCTAAGCCTGTCATGCTCGAAGGTTTAGCGTTTTTTTGCGTGCTTACAAATCCAATTGCAGTTTGCGCGTATGCAACATACCGTCCAAACCGGTAGGATCTTGGCCGACTTTAAACCGTACGAACGACTCGGCGTGCTCGGATGTGCGAATCCGCAGCGGCTTTGTTTCCATGTTCACGAGCTCCAGCATGACTTCAGCGACGGATTCCGAAGTTTGCGGTACGGAGTTGCGTTTTCTGAACATGTCGATATACCTGTCCATAACGGGCTTGTATTCATCGTCCCGGAGGCCGCCGGATTTGTCTGCGTGGGCTAAAGCGGTACTGACGAAGTTCGTTGCAATCGCCCCGGGCTCGAGCAAAGTGACGTCGATATTAAAAGTCGGCTTATAGTAGGTAGCGAGGCTTTCCAGCAAACCTTCCACGGCAAACTTGCTTGAGCAATAAATTTCATTCAAAGGTTGGCCGACTAGCCCGCCGACACTGGACGTTGCGATAATGTGCCCGGCCCCGGCTTTGCGGAGAAGGGGAAGTCCCGCGCGAATCGTATGCATAACTCCGTAGACATTCGTATTAAAGATGTTTTGGATTTCTTCAAAAGAGGCCTGGCCTAACGTGCGCAAAATGCTGAAACCCGCATTGCAAAAGAGGACGTCCAAATGCCCGTGGTTTTGCTCGATAACGGCAAATGCCCGCTCCAGCGATTCCGGCTGCGTCACTTCCATTTCAAGAAAATGGAGATTGGCTTGGTGGCCGTGCAGCTCCCGATCGCGCTCGACATGGCGCGTACCCGCGTAGACAGTCCAACCGTTGCTCGCAAAAAGCAAAGCGGTCGCTAATCCGATCCCTGAGGAGGCGCCTGTGATGGCAATAATTTTATTCATGTACGAACACTCCCATTGTTCATATTCTTAATTGTTTACAAACTAAATAATATATCAGTTAAACAAACAATTCAAGCAATAAAAAAATCCCAACAAACAAATGTTGGAATTACAGCGGCAACTTCTCCAAAAGCCGTTTCAAGGCAATTAGTTCATCAGCCGAATAGTTGGCAAACAGGTTTTCGATTTTTTTATTGTATGCTTTTAAAATCTCATTTATTAATTCGCCGCCCTGATCGGTCACTTGAATCGACAAGCTTCTGCGGCTGGTGGGATGAGGCTTGCGGACGATGAGGCCTTGCTTCTCCAGTTTATCCAGCAGTTGTGTAACGGCGCCCCGGGTCAGGCC
The DNA here is from genome assembly GCF_059820445.1 of Paenibacillus sp. sgz302190. Lineage (NCBI taxonomy): Bacteria > Bacillati > Bacillota > Bacilli > Caryophanales > Paenibacillaceae > Paenibacillus > Paenibacillus sp. sgz302190. The sequence goes on along the minus strand of NZ_JBZYAO010000008.1, from coordinate 90,903 downwards.
AAATTCGTCGGCAATTTCAACGGCCATGCAGTCCGGATGTTTACGCAAAAATTCCAGCGTATACATCATCACGGGGGATATATGATAGCTCGGAAGAACTTGAGTGAGATAGGATGTGAGCGCGTTTTTGATTTCGCGAAATTTGTATATAATCAGTTGTTCATGCTCCATGCGAAGTCTCCCTTGTATTGTTTAGTATCTATACATTATAACAACAGGCTGGTTAAAATACACCCCGGTTTGCGCTGATGGGGGGAAGACCTGTGAAAGTCAGGCTGCCCAGAGGTCCACTCGTCAGGGTCGGTCGCCCCAACTGGCTGGTGACGCGAAGAAGCCTGCGAAAGAAAGTCGGGCTGTCCAGAGGCCCGTGCGCCAGAACTGGTCGCACCATCTATCCAGCACCACACATACCAAAACCTGTCACACCATCTGCCCAGAAGCCCACATGTCAGAAACTGTCGCACTATCTGCCCAGCCCCCCACACCAGAGCCAGTCGCGCCATCTGCCTGGTTGCACGAAGAAAACCTGCAAAAGTGCAGTTTTTGCCCGATGGAAATGCTGGCCACGACAAATTCCTGCAATTGTGCAGGCTTTTTGCTGCGAACAAGGGCTTAGATTCATTTTCATCAAAAATTCCTGCACAATCGCAGGCTTTTCGCCAAAACGAACCATTTTTGCGCAAAAAACCTGCACTTTTGCAGGTTTTTCCTCTGTCAAAGCCGCCGTATCCCCACTTCAGCGTCACAACCCTTACAGGAGAGGCGTGGGTTGGAGAAGAGGGGCTGCATCCCCCTCGGTTTTTCTAGCCCGTCGCATCCCCTCCGGTTCCGCTGGCTCGTAACCGACCATTGCTATGCAGCGCAACACTACGCGCTGGGTAATGCGCTCGGTGCGTGTTTTGCTGGTCGCCTATTGACGAAAGAGATTTTGCACGAGGATAACCATCATTTCATCTTGATGCAGCAGGTGTCGACGGGCGCCTGTTAGCTTTTATACGGATTTTGCCGGATCATTTGGATGAGATTTGCTGCGGCGGGCGGCAGCGGTTCGTTTTTAAGCGTGCAGATGGCGATCGTATTTTGCAGATGAATGCCTTCGACGTACACCCGGCACAATTGGCCGCGTTCTACATGTTCCCGCACTACCAGCGAAGAAACGAAGTTCGCGCCGTATCCGGCAATGACCGCTGTAATAGCTTCATGCAAGCCGTTAAATTGCAGATTGATTTTAGGTGCCGGAGTGTTATAAGTTCGGCAAAGAGCCAGCAATCTTTCCCGTGTCGAACTTCCTTCCTCGCGCATGACGAAAGGTTCCTTCATCATTTCGAGCAAGGAAACGTGCCGGTTCGCAAACCGGTGATTCGGCGCAACGACAAACCACAATTCATCCTGAAACAATTCTTCGGTCTGAACGGTGTCCGGGTATTCTTCCGGCAAACCTCCATAAATGGCCAAATCGACATCGACATTCAAAAGCTGCCTGAGAGCGTCGCTAGAATTGGTCGTCGTAATCGTCATTTCGACCTGCTCATATTGTTGTTTGAACTTTGCAATCCAGGTAGGTATCAGGAAATGGGCGGGCAAATAGGTGGCGGCCAATCGAATATGCCCGTTCGAGCCGCTGTGGTATTCATGGACGAATTGTTCGATTTGCTGCTCAACCGCAAAAAGCCGCTTGGTGAGCGCCGCGATTTTTTCGCCCGCCTCCGTTAAAGAAATCCCTCTTCCTTGCGGCTTTAACAGTGTCAGGGAGAGCTCTTTTTCGAATTTTTTGATTTGTGCCGTAATGGCCGGCTGGCTTACATTCAACAGTTCCGAAGCTCGCGTTACGCTTCCGGTCGAGGCGATTACGTGAAATAAACGCAGTGCATGCAAATTCATACGGTAGATCATCCTCGCATTAAATCATATATTTTAATTATGAATCGGGTGAAAATATATATTTTATTTATAACATATGTTCCTCTACAATGAAATCAGAAAGTCAAATCTCATATAGAGGAGCGATCGTTATGAGTCAAACGAATTTGTGGGATCAAGTGGACCGGTACATTGTGGAGCGCCTTATTCCACACGATTCCGTGCTGGAGCAAGTATTGTCGGCCAATCGGCAGGAGCGTCTTCCGGAGATCGACGTAACGCCAAACCAAGGGAAATTGCTGCATATATTTGCTCAAATGCAAGGGGCACAACGAATTTTGGAAATCGGCACTTTGGGAGGCTACAGCACGATCTGGCTGGCAAGAGCATTACCTGCGGACGGAAAAATCATTTCGCTTGAACTTGATCCGCGTCATGCCAAAGTAGCGCGCGCCAATATATCGCTGGCCCAATTGGACGGGACTGCCGAGATTCGGGAGGGGAATGCCATGGATTTGCTGGCCGAGATGGAGGAAGAGAATACGGCGCCCTTCGATCTTATTTTTATCGATGCGGATAAGCCGAACAATCCGGGCTACCTGAAATGGGCGCTCCGGTATTCGCGTCCGGGCACGGTCATTATCGGAGATAATGTCGTTCGCGAAGGCGAGATTATTAATGAGCATAGCACCGATCCGCGCGTCAACGGAGTAAGAAAGTTCTACGATCTGCTGGCTGAAGAACCGAGGATTACCGCTACCGCCATCCAGACTGTCGGCTCCAAAGGGTACGACGGCTTCGCAATAGGAATCGTAAATAGCTAAAAAGCCGGCAGCGCTACAGGCTAGAGCTGGTCGCACCATCTGCCCAAAAGCCCACCCACCAGAGCCAGTCATACCATCCGCCCAGCCCTCAGGCTAGAGCCGGTCGCATCATCTGCTCAGAAGCCCACACGCCAAAGCCAGTCGCGCCATCTGCCTGGTTGCACGAAGAAAACCTGCAAAAGTGCAGTTTTTGCCCGATGGATAAGCTGGCCACGACAAATTCCTGCAATTGTACAGGCTTTCTGCTGAGAACAAGGGCTTAGATTCATTTTCATCAAAAATTCCTGCACAATCGCAGGCTTTTCGCCAAAACGAACCATTTTTGCGCAAAAAACCTGCACTTTCGCAGGCTTTTCGCGAAGCGCACGTGCTGCCGGCGGTGCGCATTATGGGCATTTGAAACCTGACTGTCCCCGGTTTCGTATCTAAAGTAAGATGCTGCGCATCCGGCAGGCAATGATGATACCAGCCAACGCCAACACCAACATCAGCACCAACGCCGGCGCGGAAAGGAGGATACGGACAATGATGGAACTGACGATCGATGTGTCGCTAATCGTATTGCTGCTCGGCTTAAGCGGGCTTGTGGCCGGTTATTTTTATGATGTCCGTCCCTCTCCCTTTCCTGACCCGAAAGCCGGCGATGCCGGCATGGCTGCCCGCATCGTGCAGAGCACGACACTTGCTGCCGGCGCAAGGCTGCTGCGGGTGCGCAGAAAAATTCCCGTTAAGCCTGCGAAAGGGCGGGGACGGGCGGACGAGGACGCCGCATCTTTCGACTCATTCATGAACGACGAGTACGTACACATGAATCGAGGAGGAAATAAAAATGAATATACTGCTTCAACCGATCGTCGAATTGTTGAATATAGCGCTAACATCGCTTCACAGCTTCACGCTGGACTGGGGAATCGCAATTGTACTGCTCACTTTGCTGATCCGATTGCTGCTGTTCCCGTTTAGCCTAAGGATGGCAAGGCAGCAGATCAGCCAAGCGAAAATGCAGCCGGCGCTGGCCGAGCTGCGCGGCAAATTTGCCGGAGATAGTGCCAAACTGGCGCAGGAAACGATGGACGTGTACCGCCGCTTCGGCGTCAAACCGGTTTCAATGATCGCGATGTCGCTCATTCAGGCTCCTGTTTTCTTGAGCCTGTACCGTCTGTTCGCTGCGCATGGCGCGACCATGACTTCGCAGATTTTGCCGTGGATGTCCACACTCGGCGTGTACGATCCGCTGCATATTCTTCCGCTCGTCTATGCGCTGGTTACCTTCGCCAGCATGCTGATTCCGCTGACGAGCGAAGCGGCCACAGCGGGATCGCTGCTCAGCCGGGTCGGGCTTCCGCTCATGATGACCGTCGTCATGACAGCGGTCATCTGGCTGACGCCATCGGCGGTCGGATTGTACTGGACGACGAACTCGCTGATTGCCATTGCGGAACGTGTCTTTTTCCGGACTGCTGTCGGCAAAAGATGGGTGATGCAAGGGGTTAAGCTGCCCTCGGCGCTCGCATAGCGTGGTTGACCGACCGCCGTCAAGCAGCGTAACACCGCCAGCTCCCAGCGCGCGGTCCGCTCAACGCAAAAACACCCCGCTCGCCATGGCATGGCAGAGCGGGGTGTTTTTATCAGCCGCAACCTTTTGTCTTATTTATGTAAATAATTCAGCAAAGTGCGCAATTTTTTTTCGGCCGCCCCAGGGATTCCCTCATGCCCGAAGTAGCGGTGCACCGATATTTCTTTCGAGCAATTCAAATGATTGTAGACCGCAAAAACTGTAGAAGGCGGCGTAATCTCGTCGATCAAGCCGATGCTTATCCATGTATGGCAGGTGATCCGCGGAGCGAGATTCATGATGTCAAAGTAGGCAAGGGTTTGCTTCGCTTTTTGCTCGATGGCCGGGTCGCCGTTGCGGCGGAAATATTCGTTCAGCTCGTGGTACGGGCCTGCCGGCGTGATGTCGATCGCTCTTTCGAAGTGCGACAAATACGGATAGTCCGCGCAGGCAACGACAGGTATGCGCGAAAGAGCTGCGGCCGCCAGCGTCAGGGCTCCGCCCTGGCTTCCTCCGGCTACACCGACCCGCGCGGCGTCCACTTGATCCATGGAAGCGAGCACTTCGACGGCTCTGACGGCATCCATGTATACGGCGCGGTAGTAGTATTCATTGGGATTCAAAATCCCTTTCGTCATCCATCCCGTTGTATGGCCGTTGGAGGACACGATGTTGTCCTGGCTGTTGCCGTGCTGTCCCCTGACGAACATTTGCAGGGCGGCATACCCGTGCAGCGCCGTGTTGACCGTATCGTGCAGATTGCCTTCAAACGCCCAGTTGTAGCCGTGATACATGACGAGGCCGGGATGAGGCCCCTCTCCCTCCGGCAAGGCGAGCCAGCCGTCAATGTGAGCTCCGGCAAAGCCGGCAAATTGAATCCGGTAGACCCGCGCTCCCTTCACTGGATAATCATAGGGCGCCAAATCGTATTTAAGCGGCACCAGCTTTAATTCGGCCTGCGCGCCAGCCCAAAAATCATCAAAATCATGCGGCCTGGTCAGATCCGGCTTATACGTTTTCAATTGCTCCAAAGGCATATCGTAAGGTTGTCCCAATTAAGCTTACCTCCAATAATTTTAAGCTGGATGATGCATCAGTCATGCATCTTATTTATTCTAGCACGACTGGCTAACCGGCGCATCAAAAATGAAAACCCGCAGATTTCAGGGTTCTAGTAGTCTGCAACTCCAGCCACCAGACTCCCAGTAGTGTAGCAGACGTGGAAGTTCGAGTCTTTCTTGACCTTAACAAGCGAAGCCCTTAAGAAAGATCCGGAGGGTTTACCCAATAGAAAAACTGAAGGCAGCGAGCGTATATTGCCGATCTTGCTGTTTTTCTCATTGACACCTGCTGAAAATTGCAATATCCTATTATTGACTGAACAAATCAATCAAAAAACCGAACCCGTCGAAAGGAGCCATGAAATATGACCGTCGGACAATGGATTGACGGATCATAGATGCGCAATTTGCAGGCGATGTCGAAATCATTGAACCAATCGTCATTGATTGCGTGATTTTTTTTGCTTAATCATTGACTGAATTAGTCAATCATAAATTAAGAGGATAAATGATGAACTTGAATAACGAACAAAAATGGGGAAAAGCTTTGGTAATTGGAGGCAGTATTGCCGGGCTGCTGACTGCAAGAGTGCTTTCGGATTATTATGAAGAGGTTCAGATCGTGGATAAAGACGAGTTTCCCGAAAAACCGGAGGATCGTCTCGGCACTCCGCAAGCCTTTCATCCCCATCGCTTCACATGGCGCGGCAACAGAGCGCTTTTTTCCGGAATATGAGAATGAATTATTGGCTCTGGGAGCTCCGACGTCTCTGAACAAGACTGTTTACCAGATGAATCAGTATGGAAGCATAGTCATGCAATACCCGCGGAATGATATCAAGTTTAGCAGAGCGGTGCTGGAGTGGGTCATTCGCCAACGCGTGGAGAAAATTCCCAATGTTCGTTTTCTTTCGAAACATGACGTGCTAGGGTTGTTAACGACGTCCGACCACACAACTGTCACCGGCATCCAAGTACGTGAACGCGGGCAATTCATACAAGAAAAAACGCTGACGGCCGATCTCGTAGTCGATGCCAGCGGGCGCTCCTCCAAACTGGCGGCTTGGCTTGAAAAATCGGGGTATGATGTGCCGAACCCGGACATTCTGAAAACCGCTCTCGGCTACAGTACCCGCCGTTACAAGGTCCCTTCCGGCGCAGCGCATATTACGGAAAAAAGGGATGTCATCAATATCGCCGGTCAGCCTGCCAAGGGCACATCCGCAGGAATTTTTTCCTTTATTGAAAACAATATAGCGGAGCTGCTGCTTTATCATCCAGGGGGACACTTTCCTCCTGCGGATGCTGAAGAGTACGAACAGGCAGTTGCCCAACTCCCTAATCCGATCATTGCGGAAATATTGCAAGAGCTTGACCCGATTACTGCCCCCAAAAGTTACCGTGTGCCTGAATTATATCGCAACCGCTATGAAAGAATGAATCGTTGGCCGTCCGGATTGTTGGTACTGGGAGATGCGTTCTGCATATTTGATCCGATTTTTGGGCAGGGAATGACCGTTGCCGCGATGGAAGCGGAGGTGCTGGCAGCCAGTCTGGCCGATCAGAAAAACGATCCCAAGCCCGGTTTCGAGCAGAGAACGCTACAAAAGTTTCAACATGTCATCGAACCTGCCTGGTGGTTGAATTGCGCTACGGACTTGCAATGGGAAGGTGTCGAATATGCGGCTTCCGAGCCTCTGAAAGGAATTTCTTTTGGTATGAAGTACATGGATCTGCATCTCAAATATGCAACAATGGAGCGCAATTTTGAGCTGTACGGGCTGTATTGGGCAGTAAATACATTGTCGGTCTCGCCGCGTGAAATGTTGAATCCGCACATTGTTACGTCAGTGCTTTCCGCATCTGCCGAAGGCCGGCAGCTGCTCGCCGAGCTTTCGCAGCAATACGATCAGCCGCTCCAGCAATATTGGATGAGATTTTACCCAGCTTTTCCGGGATACCTGTTGAATCGATGAGGCCGTAGTTTTCGACTATCTGAAATGGTATACTCATAAGCGAACCCACCCGCAATCGTTCGATATTTCAGCGCAAAGGAGTAATTGATCGTTGGCGCCATTAAATGAAGATCAACTGCATCAAATTCGTGATGAACGCAAAGAACAAATTATAGCTGCAGCCGTTAAAGTCTTTGCACGACGGGGCATCGCCGGAACGAAAATGAGTATGATCGCTGCGGAAGCCGGAATCAGTCACGGATTGCTTTACCACTATTTCGATTCGAAAGACGAGCTTTTCACTACGCTCGTTCATGGGGCCATGATAGAAGCTGAGGCCGAAATGAAGAACGTCTATGGTCTGCCGGGAACGCCGATCGATAAAATAAGAATGTTGACTGAGAAAATACTCGATGAAAGCGGAGCGCCATATTTCATGCTAATCCATCTGGCTCGTACGTCCGAGGGCGTTCCCGAGAAGGTCAAACAGCTCATCGAAAAGTATTCTATGCAGGCTTTTGTCGAACAGCTTCGTCCGTTATTCATAGAGGGACAGCGTACGGGAGAAATTGCGGCAGACGATCCTGATGAGCAAATCTCCTGTTATTTATCGGTGCTTAGCGGACTAATGATATTGGATATGCAGCAACTGGGAGGCTATCGAACGCCTCAGGTCGACATGTTATTACGGCTTGTAACCCGTGAACCGGAAAGCTGATCGGCTATGGAGTAAAGCAGACCGAATGCGCTGAAGATCATCACTGCGCTGCCGATCTTTAAGTCGTACCCGCGAATAAAGTAATCGTCATACATGTAATGAAAAATGAGCCCCCCGTCTATGCCGCCCAAAATAATATAAAGCGTAACTCGGGCGGCCAGCGGCTTTACGCGTGTTCCGTGGAGGTTCGAGTCCTCCCGACCGCACCATTTCATCAGCAACAGGTTTCTGATCTGCTTTTTCTGGCAGAGCAGAAACCTTTTTGTTGTTTACAAATTTTGATTGATTTTAGTTAACAATTCTTTGAGGGTCTGTTGTTCATCATCGGAAAGGGATTGAAGTATTACATCCTCCACCCGTTGAAAGGACTGCTCGAAGGCTTCGATTAGTGCAACGCCTTTCGGCAGAACATAAATATTTTTTTGTCGCTCGTTATGGGCTGGAATTTTACGTTCGATGTATCCCTTTCTTTCAAGACCTTGAAGCATGCTCGTAATGCTCGCTCCGCGTACATGGAAATGATCGGAAAGGTCCTTTTGAATTAAGCCCTTCTCTTGATGATTAAAAATATAGTCAATCATCTTTCCTTGCTGAGCATTTAATCCCAGTTCTTTTATGCTCTGATCAGCTCGTTTCTTTAACTTCATTCCGATGAGCTGCAGCAAATCCAGGTAGGGTGTATCTTGCTTGGTATCCATTAAGGTTCTCCCCTCTTGCTCTTGAACTGTTATACTTCTAATTGTCAGTAATGGAACTATATAAGGATTTAATGGGCTTGTCAACAGGTGTGAATATAATTAGATCATTGACAGTTAGATATCTAAGTGTTAAAGTTCGAATGAAGAGAGGGGCTATTATATACCCTTATCTTTGATGGGAGAAAATATGAAAGTTGGTAAAATACACATGAATAATTTAAAAGGAAAAGTAGCGATTATTACTGGATCTTCCAGAGGAATTGGACGTGTTATAGCCGAGCAGCTATCTGATTTAGGTGCTAAAGTGACCATAAATTATTCCAGTAGTCCGGAAGAAGCAGCAGCGGTGGCAGAAGGCATTATTCAAAAAGGCGGCGATGCGATAGCGGTTCGTGCTGATCTCAGTAAGGTTAATGAGATCGAGGAAATGTTCGTAAAAACACTAGCCGAGTTCGGCAGAGTGGATATTCTAATCAATAATGCGGCAGTGATGATAACCAATCCCCTTGCTGAGGTAACAGAGGCTGAGTACGATAAACAATTCGCAGTTAATGTCAAAGGTATCTTCTTTGCTTGTCAACAAGCAATGAAACACATGGGGGAGAACGGAAGAATCGTTAATATCTCCACAGCTGGGACAAAACTAATATTTCCTGAAATGAGTGTATATACGGGTACAAAAGGGGCGGTTGAACAACTCACTCGTCAGCTCGCGATGGAATTCGGTCCTAAAAAAATTACCATTAACGCCGTAGCACCGGGTCCTGTTTCCACCGAACATTTTAAAGTGGGGAAAACGGAGGAAGAAATCGAATTCATGAAAAGCATGAGTCCATTTGGCCGTATCGGTATGCCGGAGGATATCGCAAATGTAATTGAGTTTCTGGTCAGCGATAAATCCCAGTGGGTTACTGGTCAAACCTTGCATGTAAATGGAGGACTTAATTAAAGCTTTTCATATAAAAATCGTACAGCGCATTACGTGGACTTCTTCAAGCCTTGTGGTGTCTGAAAGAGACGGAAAAACCCGCGAAAAACCTTGATTCTACAAGGCTTTTCGCGGGTTTTATGTTCCTCATCTTTGACTTGTTTTCCGCTTGTTTCCCAATCGCGTACGCGTTTTAGCATCCTGTATGTGGCATCTTACATGAAATAAGGATATAATACATAGTATAGATTGTACAACTTTTTACAAAGGGGATGAACGTTCGTGGAAAGAACAATTACAGCTTCTCACTCAGGCAGCTTTGCTCACGTGCTGCAGACATTCGCGTTATCGCTGCTGGTTTCCTTTATCGGAACGTTGATCGGCGCCCTGGTCGTTCCTGCGGAATTAGTTATGCTGTTCGTGGTGGCGGAACTTGTCATGCTGGTGGCGGCCATCGTAATCCGGATGCGCGGCAAAAATATCGGCTACGGATTCCTGTACGCCTTCACCGCTATTTCCGGCGTAACGCTGTATCCGGTAATTATGAAATACGGCGGCTTGCTCGGCGCGCAAGTCGTATCCGGCGCATTTTTTGCGACAGCTGCGATTTTTGGCGGCTTGGCTTTCTACGCGCACCGTTCCAAAAGAGATTTCAGCTTTCTTGGAGGTTTCCTGTTTGCTGCGACAATCGGACTCGTTATCATGAGTCTCATCTCTATGTTTGTGTCCTTCGGTTCGGTCATGAATCTCGTATGGTCGATGATCGGCATTCTGATTTTCAGCGGATGGGTGCTTTACGACGTGTCCCAGTACCGCGACGGCGTAGCCGCAGAGGAAGTGCCGTTAGCGGCGCTGAACATTTATCTGGATTTCATCAATTTGTTCTTGTACATCCTCAGATTTCTGGCCTCTATCGCCGGAATTAACCGGAATTAATCGGCGGATCGGCATCAAGCCGGCAGAACAAGCACCTTCGGACCGTACGTGGCGTACGGCTGCCGGAGGTGCTTTTGTTTTGTCGACGTCCCGGCGGCATGAAAGGGCATCCGCGATAGTCCCTTGCCGCTTTCGAAGCCTGACCGCCCGGCGCTGCGCCGACCGCGGTGCCCGAGTTAGTCGATGTGTGCGACGGCGCGGATTTCGATCAGTTGATGTGGGAACGCCAGACCCGACACGCCGATGAGGGTGACGGCCGGCCGATGATCGCCTACATACTCCTTGTACAGAACGACGCACTGCTCGAAATGCTCCCGCGGATTTGTCAGAAAGACCTCCATCTCAGCGATGTTCGACCTCGTGACACCAAATCCCGCCAGCACTCTATCGAGGTTCTCCAGCGTCTGCCGGGTCTGTGCCTCGATATCGCCCTCGCCAACGAACGCTCCCTGCATATCGTGGGAAAATTGTCCCGAGATGTAGATGGTGCCGTTGACGCTGTAACCTTGGGTGACGCCGAAAGCTTCTTCCCATGCAACACCGTGATTGTAGGTTTGAGCAATAGTCATTTTTTTCTCTCCTTTACTTCAAAGTAAGGTTAGTATAAACTGAGCACAAATTAAAAAGTAGTACGCACTTTTTTGACAGGTACTACCTGAAAGGATAGTGTAAATATGAGTATGGCTGAATATAAAGGTAAGGTTAAAAATATTCAAGATACACCTTTTGGCTATACAATGTCGATTATTGGCGGTAAATGGAAAATGGTCATTTTTTACCTTTTAGCAGAAAACCAACCGGTTCGCTTTAATGATCTGAAAAGACAAATAGGAACTATTACTTTTAAAACATTGAGTTCACAACTAAAAGAATTGGAAGCGGATGGTCTTGTGAAACGGAAAGAGTATCCTCAAGTTCCCCCTAAAGTCGAGTACAGTCTCACGGATAAAGCGGAAACTCTATTACCCATATTGGAAGGGTTATGTGAGTGGGGAGCAAAAAACCGAAATAATTAAATCCGGTTTTCCAATTGCGCTCGGTGTTAGAGAGTCCGTACTGTTGATCACAAGAAATGTAGACGCGAAAGTTGAGTTGCTAACAAGGTGTGGGCTATTGCGGTACGGCGGACGGTCATAAGACGGCTTGACAGGCCGGACTGGGGAGAAAACCCGCGAGATTGCTCCAAAGCGCGGGTTTTAATGGGTTATTGTGGAAGAACTGTTCATTTTGGCGAAAAGACCGCGTAGCAGGCTGCTCAGCAACCAATACGCCAGAGCCGGTCACACAATCTGTCTGGGTTCGCAAAGAAAACCTGCAAAAGTACAGTTTTTGCTCGGTTGATCCGCTGGCTGCGAAGAATTCCTGCAAATGTGCAGGCTTTTCGCCGCGAATATGGGTTCAGTGCCACTTTAAGCGAAAATTCCTGCACAATCGCAGGCTTTTCACCAAAACGATCCATTTTTGCAGAAAAAGCCTGCACTTTCGCAGGTTTTCCGAAAAGTGCCGATGAACGTTAGTTCCGGCGGGCAAGCTTGCAGGTTTTCGCGCACTGCTGCCGGTTCGTTGGCGGGGAAAGCCCCGCTTTTGCGAGGGGCCTCAGAATAGCCGGTGTTGTCTCGGGCATCAACAGGTTCCCCGCCCTACGACTTACGGCAGCCTTACTTACGATGACCGCTCGGCCGAGGATGCCGCATAAAAAGGGATGTCGCCGCGGAAAATCCGATTGATTTCCAGCAAAGTATGAATCAACTGGATGAGCTCGCCATGATTGAACCGGACGGCACCCGGGACCGCGGTCTCCTCCTGCGTGGAGACATGAAGCTCCATCAGCTTGTCTCCCGGATGAATCAAAATTTTCAATTGATCGGTGTGAAGCATGCTTTTCCACATTCCGGAACGCACCTCTTTCTCTCTAGTTGTTCTAGTATATGCGGGAAAAAAAAGAATAGAAGCCGAATTTCGGCTTCTATTCTTGTAAACCGGCGTCACCGGCCGCGATGCTTCGCTTTTGCCTTCATGCGCTTCATCTCGCGCTTCAGCTGCTTGCTCTCTTCGCGCTGCTCGCGCGAGCGCGTTTTACGTTCTTGCTTGCGCTGCTCAAGCTCAAGCTTCATGGCTTCCTGGGCGGCCGAAGAGACGCCCTTCCGCTGCATGTCTTGCGCGGCGAGGCGCTGGGCGCGTTTGGGATTGATCCGCCGTTCGGCGGCCGGCTGAACGGCGGCGGACTGCCGTACCCGTTCAAGCCAGCCGATCATCCGGGTACGGACGAATTCCAGAACCTCCGCATCGCCCGGTTCGGAGCCGAAAACGTAGCGGGCGGCGCGCAGCTTGCCCCCGCGCTCTTCTTCGATGACGCCCACCCAGAAGGCCTGTTCAAAAAAAACAGTCAATTTCATGCATATTCCCCTCCTGATTCAACAAACAGCGATGGACATCCCGAGGGGGAAGGATATGGCATAGCGTCATCTATGCATCCGGACTACCAACCGGACTGTGTTTTTTCGCTCATTCCCATTATAGAAGGACTGCGCTGCGCCACCAAAGGAAAAAACGATTGCAAAGAAACAAATCCGCGCGCCGGGCGAGCAGGTTAGGCGTTGGATTTGTTTATGTACAAGCACTTTTTCACATCCCCGGCACATACAATTAATTGATCACAATGGTGAAGGGGAGATGACCTATGGCGGCATGCAGCACATGGACTTATAGAGGTATTTCGTCTTCGGTTTTCAAAGGATTGCAAAATATTGGCAGAAAACAGGGCTTTTCCATCCCGAACGCTCCCTCCGGAAGGTTTGCGATTACGGTATCCGGCCTCAATGTCGGATTTCAGTACGCTTGGGATGTGGGCAGCCAGACGCTGCTGCTGCAGTGCGTAAACAAGCCGATACTGGTGGGCTGCAGCACGATCAAATCGTTTGCGGATAAGATCATTTTCGAGAGCGGCGGCAGAGTCTCTTAAACGCCTTCCCGCCTGTCCGACCCGGTTAAGCTTGCGCGGCAATGGCAACACTAGGGAGGGAAGGGCAGGTGGCTCAATGGCTAAGAACGACGATCTGGTCAAATACATCACGGAGCAGGTTGTGACATACATAGAAACGCCGAAAGACGTGCGCAAACAGGCGAAAACAAGCACGAAGGAGCAGCGGGAACATTGGCAAACCCGCTGGTTTGGCATGCTGCCGCTGGCCGCGCGGATGCTGTTCGATAAAATCAGAGCGGGCAAAAGAAAATCTCCCTGAGCGTCTGCACGCTATTTTGCATACATATCAATTGGAGTTCATCGGGACAAACTCATGAAGCCTCCCGGCGAGCGGCAGCGCATTTTGCCTGCCTTTTGCCGGGAGGTTTTTTGGGCTGCATAGCGAATTAGGAATAGGATTAGGTATGAACAAGCAGAAAGGGAGTAATCAGATGAAGTTGGAAATGTACGACAAACTGGTCATGATCGGCGACTCCGTTACGGACTGTGAGCGGGCGAGGCCGATTGGCGAAGGGCTGTTCGGCGCTTTGGGCAAAGGATATGTCGCGTTGGTCGACGGGCAGTTGAACGCTTTGTACCCCGAGCTTGAAATTCGCACAGTCAATGTAGGCACAAGCGGGAATACGGTGCTCGATCTTCAGCAAAGATGGCAGACGGATGTGCTGGATCAAAAGCCGGACTGGTTGTCCGTCATGATCGGCATTAACGATGTGTGGCGGCAGTTCGACTCCCCGACACAGCCGGAATGCCATGTCGATCTCGAAACGTACGAGGCGACGCTGCGGACGCTTGTAACTTCCACCCTGCCGCATGTAAAAGGCATCGTGCTGATGACGCCGTTCTACATCGAGCCGAATCCGCAGGATGCCATGCGCAGCCTGATGGATCAGTACGGCGCGGCAGTGAAGCGCATAGCGGAACAAACAAATTCCGTTTTTGTCGATACGCAAGCCGCTTTTGAACCGCTTCTGAAAACGTTTTATCCGGCGTACGTCGCCTGGGACAGGGTTCACCCGAACCATGTGGGGCATACGCTGCTGGCCAACGCATTTTTGCGCGGCATCGGGTTCCGCTGGAACTAAACGAACAAAGCCTTGGCTGCCGCAGTTTGTACTGCGGTGCTAAGGCTTTTGCCGTTTGAAAAGGCTGTTTACGGGTAGATGCTGCCCTGCTTGACAGCCGATCGAAAGAGAACGTAACGCGGGCCTTCATGATCGAGAATGAGGTAGGGCTCATTCGCATCCCACTGGCGGTAGCCGATGACCGCGAGCGGCAGCGTAACCTGGTGATCGAACAGCTCGGCTACATATGTAAGGTTTTTGCTCACTTGAAGCTCGGCCTGCAGGTCCTGCGGGCCGCCGATAGCCGCCGGCCTGCCGACCACCCACTGAAGCCGCTCGTAAGGATCGAAGGAGGGCAGCAGAAGCTCCTGGCCGGTTCCCGTAAGCTGCGTGCCGGCTCTCGGCTGCGGCTCGTTCGCCGGCTTCGGGTCTGCCTTAATAGGCAGCAGTTCCCCCGATTTTGCGTCCACGTAATAAGTTTGGCCTTCCCTGCCAATTTTCCAGACTGCGGCGAACGAGTCCGTATACAGCCGTTCTTTGGTGACCGCCGTACTATCGATAAATTCGGAATACGATAAAGTATCGGGAATAAGTTCCTGCTGCATCAAAGTTCGATACAGCGTTGCAAGGCTGAATAACGGCTTGCCGCCGGTTCCGTATTCGGTAAGTTGGAACGAGCCGTCGTCCGCTGAGCTTACGACCATGTAGCCGACTTCTTGTCCGTCTTTACTGACGATGACGACCCATCCGTGCGTTCCCGGCCCAAGCGGATACCGGGTCCAGGTCGCCGTTTGCCAGCTTTCGAAGCCTTTTTCCTTGGCCAGCGCCGCTTTCCAGCTGCCGACCGCCTCATCTATGCTTGACGGCTTGGCCCCTCGCACTGCTTGCTGCGGAGCGGCGGCGGGTACAGGCGCCCGGTTCGTTTCCTTTTGAACAACGATAAGGCTTGTCCGGCTCAAATCGTCAGTCGCAGACGTATGAACCGGGGCAAAGAGGAGAGCGCCCGCGTTAATCAGACAAGCGGCAGTCCAAGCGATCCATTTCATTGGCAACCGTTCACCTACCCGTCTATAAGGATATGTCCAACCGATATTTGTATGTCCTTATTGTAAAACTTATGCATTAAAAAGAATGTTAGAACCTGTAGCGGCATATTTGAAAAGTTTTAGCGACTTGCGTCAGTTTCTGGTCGCACTCCCCGAGTTTAAATGAAACAGTCCGCAATTGACGACAGAAACGACGATTCTCGGCTTATACTGCCAATCGATTTCCTGCAAGCGGTTGCGGCACTGCATCTCCACCTCGGGCCGCTGCTGCGGCTCGACACTAAGCAGGAGGCCGTTGTAGAACGATTCGACGCGCTTGATTTCACTGCGGTGCTGCTCATTGGCCTCGTCCGCCCAACTGTGATCGATGGTGCGGATTTTACTCTCCAGCACCATCTCCAAAGCGTTGACCGCTTTCGGAAGAGAGAGCGTGTCAGGCAGCATGTAGCTCCCGACAGGCAGCTTCGGCGACAAGCTTTTGGTAAGCAGATGCTTGTGAAAATGCTCGCGGATTTCGCCGCCGGCGAGCCGGATGGCCAGCGAGTGGATCTCGCTCCGCTTGCGGTCGCACGCCAGCTCGACTTTGTAGTTGACGCAGAACCACCGGTCGTACGTCAGTGTGCTGCGGGCGGAGGCCTGCAGCGGGAACGGCTCCTCGAACAAATGGACGAACCGTCCGCGCTGTCTGACGATGCCGAACATTTGCTCAAGCCGCCGGCTGCCGAACGTCACTTCGTCCTGCGGCACGCGGGTCATCACCTGGGTCGGCACAAAGCCGAAATAACGGCCGAGAATGCTATCGGAACCGCCGTCCTTTGTCGCAGCAGCAGCAGGGAAACCCGCCGCAGCTCCGTTCGGGTCCGCCGGCCCCCGTGCGCCCGCCGCCTGCTGCTTCGGCTTTGCTTCCGCTTTCATCTGCTCCGGGTCGAAGATGAATTTGTAGGTCATCGTCTCCGCCTGTGCGCCTGTGCGTTCCACAAAGCTCCAATAATACGGGCGGCCCGTCAACTCTTTGTCGGCTTCGGGCGAAAGCTTCGCCGTCACATAAGCAGGCGTTTTCTCCATGATCGTGCAGCCGTAGGCTTCGAGAAACCGCATGACGAACGTATGAATGTTTCGTTTGTTCATGGTCCGACCTCAGTGCCGCCGGCAGCGTTCAGCAGGGAGCGGAGGCGGCTGGCAGCCTGCTCCTCCGACTCCACCTCGGATTGAATGTCGGAGAAGGCGGAGCCGATTTCATCGAGCTTTCTGCGGATGTCGTCCTGCGAGCCCGATTCCATCACCATGCGGAACAAGGAGGATTCGAGTGAACCTTTTTTTTCGATCCGCTCCAAAATCGTGTCCAGCCGGCCGATCACCATTTCGAACATGTTGATTTTTTCGTGCAGCAGGGACAGGATATGTTGTTCGATCGTATTCGTTGTGGATAAGTTGTAAATGTTCACGTCATGCGTCTGGCCGAGCCGATGCACGCGCCCGATTCGCTGCTCCACGCGCATCGGATTCCACGGCAGATCGAAGTTGATCATATTATGGCAAAATTGCAGATTGATCCCTTCGCCGCCGGCTTCGGTTGCGACCAGCACTTGGGCCCGGCCCCGGAACAAGTCCATCATCCAATCCTTTTTCCCCCGGTTCATGCCTCCGCGGTAAGGAACGGCGCTAATTTTGCGTTCTTTGAGATAATTCAGCAAATATTCCTGAGAAGCGCGGTACTCCGTGAAAATAATGACTTTCTCGCCGATCTCCTGCACGAGCTGCATCGTTTTTTCGGCTTTCGTATTGGCTTTGATACTGCGGATCAGCTCGACGAGATCCCAGATTTTGGCCCGCACCGGCGAATCTTCGGCCGTTTTTTTGAACAGGTTGACGAGCGTAATAAATATCGCGTCACGCGAGCTGCACACTTCCCGCTGCAGCGTAATCAGCGACAGCATGCTGGTCAGATCGCCGGCGCTTTCCTGGTAGCGGGTGCGCACAAAATCGGTCACGCCGTCGTAAAGCGCCTGTTCTTCAGGCGAAAGCGTAAGCGGGATGTTTTTGACGATACGTTTCGTGTATTGAAGCCCGCCTTCTCCGCGCCGGTTGCGGATCATGACCTTGGCCAGCTCCTGCTGGAGGATGTCTTCGTTTTTCGGTATCCGTTTGCCGACGACAAAATTCGTTTTGAAGCTGCTTTGCCCGCCGAGCTGGCCGGGTTTGAGCAGCGTAATCAGATTGTAAAGCTCCTTCAGATCGTTCTGGACCGGAGTGGCGGTCAGCAGCAGGCAATATTTTTTACGCAGTTCGTTGACGAACGTGTAGTTGGTCGTTTTTTTGTTTTTGAGCTTGTGCGCTTCATCGACAATCAGCATGTCGTATTCCAGGCCCATGACGATTTCGCGGTGCGGGTCGCGCTTGGCGGTGTCCATGGAGGCAACGATGACATCGCACTGCTGCCACATGTAAGCTTTCTTTTGCGCGGCGGCGTGGATGCCGAACTTGCTGTTCAGCTCCCGTACCCATTGCAGCACAAGGGAGGCGGGGACGAGGATCAGCGCTTTGCGGACCAAGCCGCGGATCATGTACTCCTTGAGAATCAACCCGGCTTCGATCGTTTTGCCGAGCCCGACTTCGTCGGCCAGTATGGCCCTGCCGCGCATTTCGTTCAGCACCCGCCTGGCGGTCTCAAGCTGATGGGGCATCGGTTCGAGCTGTCCCAAATGAACGAGGCATTGCAGCTCGTCGAAGCTGGGGATAAGGGCCGATTCTTCCGATTCGTAGGCGAGCTGGTACAACGTCCAGTCGTCCCAGGGGCCGCCTCCGCGCACACGGCTGTCCAGTTCGGCAAACCATTCCCGGTCAACATGCATATGAAGGTGATCATGAATGGGGCGAATGTTCTCCTGCTGTTCGTTATGGCGCATGGGTAGGCCTCCTCCTGATCGTGCACATACGTGCGAATACGTGTTAGTATGTCCAAAAAGGGGGCTTTCATAACTTTTCCACCCGGTTGTGGTATGATGAAATGCAGAGGATGCAGCAATAAATGAAAGAATGGAGTGCATAACGATGGCAACATGGCGGTTCGTACACACAGGAGACCGTTCTCCTGCTGAAAATATGGCTATAGACGAGGCGATTTTAACGGCGCACAGCGAAGGCAAGGTGCCGCCGACCGTTCGCTTTTACGGATGGAGTCCGGCGACGCTGTCGATCGGTTATTTTCAAAAAGCGCAGGAGGTCGACCGCGAGGCGGCTGCTGCGGAAGGGATCGGCTTCGTAAGGCGGCCGACGGGCGGCAGAGCCGTTTTGCATGACAAGGAGCTGACGTACAGCATCATTGTATCGGAGACGTACCCGGGCATTCCGGCAAATGTAACGGAAGCATACCGCGTGCTAAGCGTCGGGCTGCTTCAAGGCTTCCGGGCGCTCGGCCTCGGCGCGGAGATGGTTCAACTGGCGACCGACGAAGAGAAGGAGAAATATGCGTCTGCGGGCTCGGCCGCCTGCTTCGACTCTCCTTCGTGGTACGAGCTCGTCGTCGAAGGTCGCAAAGTGGCGGGCAGCGCCCAGGTTCGGCAAAAGGACGTCGTCCTGCAGCACGGCTCGATTTTGCTCGATATGGACACGGACCAACTGTTCCGTCTGCTGCGTTTTTCGAATGAGAAGGTGGCGGAACGGATGAAGCAAAGCTTCCTGAAAAAAGCGGTCGCCATCAACGAGCTGCTGCGCGCCCAAGGCAAGGAGCCGGTAACGCTGCAGCAGGTGGAGGCGGCGTTCCGCAGGGAAATTGCCGACGGTTTGGGCGTCGAACTGGAGGAGGCGGAGCTGGCGCCTTATGAAGCGGAGCTGGCGGACCGGCTCGTGCGGGAAAAGTACGGGACGGACGAGTGGAATTTGCGCAGATAAGCGAAGGCAGACGCCCCAGCGGCTCGAATAGAGCTCTGGGGCGTCTTTGTGCTGACGGCCGCTTGCCCGGCGGTATCCGGGCATGACGGTGGCTCGGATATCGCCGGCTGACCGGCAAATGGCCGGGAAGATTGTGGAACTTCAGACTGTTGCAAACTCGTACGGAAAACCTGTAAAAACTTCAGTCTGTTGGAGGGAAAGAAGGCGTGACGGCTCCTTACTTCGCAAAAGTCCGTTCGAATTGCTGCTGCAGCTTGCGCGTCAGCGGCCCAGGTTCGCCCGTTCCGACCGGCCGGCCGTCGATGCGGACAAGAGGCGTAATTTCGACCGTTGTTCCGGTGATGAACATCTCGTCGGCTTCCGCCAGATCCGTCAGCGTAAACGGTTCCTCCCGCACATCCATGTCCAGCGACCCGGCAAGCCGCAGCACGACGGCCCGCGTAATGCCGTGAAGGATGAGGTTGTTGGCCGGATGCGTATATAGCACTCCGCTGCGTATCATCATTACGTTGGAGGCGCTGCACTCGGTTACGGTACCGTTACGATGCAGAATGACTTCCTGCACGCCGTGGTCGAGAGCCGCTTGCTTGGCCATGACGTTAGGCAGCAGATTGAGCGTCTTCAGGTCGCATCTCAGCCACCTGATGTCGTCCGTCGTAATGGCGGAAATGCCGCTGCTCATCGTCGCTTCCGGCCTTTTTACCTCCGTACAGTAAGCCATCATAACTGGTTTGGCCTGAGCGGGAAAAGGATGCGCGCGCGAGGCTTCGCCTCTTGTGATCTGCATGTACAGCGTGCCTTCCACGACACTGCTTTCCCGGACCAACTTGGCCAAAATATCTTTGATTTGTTCCGTCGAATAAGGCAGCTCGATCCGGACGTCTTCGGCGCTGCGGACTAATCTCCGAAGATGGGCGTCCTGCTCGTACAATTCCCCGTTATAAATGCGAAACACTTCGTAAATTCCGTCTCCGAAATAATAACCCCGATCGTCCGGCG
The DNA here is from genome assembly GCF_059820445.1 of Paenibacillus sp. sgz302190. Taxonomy (NCBI): domain Bacteria; kingdom Bacillati; phylum Bacillota; class Bacilli; order Caryophanales; family Paenibacillaceae; genus Paenibacillus; species Paenibacillus sp. sgz302190. The sequence goes on along the minus strand of NZ_JBZYAO010000008.1, from coordinate 70,388 downwards.
ATACGGCCATATCTTTTTTATCCACAAATTGATCTTTGTAAAAGTACACGAGCGCAGCCTCCTCAAAAAGTTCATATGAACATACATCCATCTCTATATGTTAGCACTCGTGTGCAATTTTGCAATCGGCTGATGGGCAGGAGCGCTGGGGACAGGCAGCCCCTTTTTGGGTCACTGCCGCACAGCAGCCTGGAACGCTGCCAAAAAGACCGTCATATGATGGCGGTCGATGCGCGGAAAACGTGCGAAAACTCTTGTGAAGCTATGGGCGTTACCTCTCAGAGTGGAGATACTGTTTAGGCCGGTTACTGTGTGGAGAATTTGCTGTAATTTCGCTAAAATATAGGATTCGGGCTTAACGTGGCGGGGAATTCCTGCACCATCGCGCAATCGCAGGCTTCTTCCTTCTAACGAACTGTTCGCTTAGAGCACTTTTGAGCTTGTTGAAAAACTTGTCTGCTGAGAGATCACGCATCTGCTTGGCGAGAAGAAGAAAACCTGCAAAAGTACAGTTTTTTGCTCAACAATTCGCTTGCAACGGAAAATTGCTGCAAAAGTGCAGTTTTTCCAGCGGATACACGAGCACTGGCACGTTTTCTTAGGAAATTCCTGCGAAAGTGCAGGCTTTTCCATAAAACGGGCCGCTCCCGACGAAAAAGCCTGCACTTTCGCAGGCTTTTCCCAAAACCGATCCGCTTCCAGCGAAAAACTGCAGCAATCGCAGGTTTTGCGTGCGTCCAACAAGCCGCTTTCGCACCGCGCGCAGCTCCCAGTGCGCGGTGTTGCGCTGTATGACGGCGGTCGGTCGACCACATGCTGCAGACATTGCGGACGTCGGGGCCGCTTCGCCAGAAGGCAGCGCCATCTTTGGCCCATTGGGCGGCGCCCGTTCTTAGCTTGGGAATGCACGTTCTGTGCGGGGGCCCGGGCTCTTTGTATTTACAAACAAATTACATAAAAAATGTCGAATTCTGGGGTTACATTTTTATATAATTTAGAAAAAACACTATGAACTAAGGTATGGTGATCGGATGCGAATTAGGGTGCCGCGAATGACAGTCGGACGCAAGCTTTTTTCCGGATTTATCATTGTACTGCTGCTGTCGGGGGCGGTCGGCTGGAACAGTATCGCGAACATGAAACAGATGCAGGCGAAAAGCGACGAAATCAGCAATGAATGGCTTCCGGGAGTCGAGGCCGTCAATAACATCAGTTATTTGACCGAACGGGTGCATGCGATGGAGGCGCTGATGTTTGTCATGACGGACCCGAACCAGCGCCAGATGACGGAGACTCAAGCGTTGGCGGCGATTAATATGGTCGATGACAAGCTGAAGGAAATCGCCCCGACGCTGACGGTCGAACAGGAGCAGCGCACCTTTGAAGCATTTACAAATAAATGGAACTCCTACAAAGCGAACCATCAGAAATTCGTCGAGCTCAGCAAAGAAGCGAACCTGACGAACGGCTCCGGCAAAAAAACGCAAGAGGTGCAGGCTCTGCTCGGCGAAGCGGAGAAATCGTTCAGCGGGTTGAACAATTATTTGGACGCTTTGGTTCGTATCAAGCATGACGGAGCGCTTGCGGCCTCCAAGGAAAGCCTGGATATTTTTCAGGCCGGCCAAGAAAGCACGCTGTACGTTCTCCTTGCGGCCGCTTTATCCGGGTTCGCGCTCGCTTTTTTCATAACGCGCAACATTTCCAGGCCGGTCCGGCTTGTCTCGGCTGCACTGGAGGCCGTTTCGCAGGGCAGATTGACCGAGGCGGACGTGAAGGTGGCGAATAAAGACGAGATCGGCGAGCTGGTCGCTTCTTTGAACCGGATGAAGGCGAGTCTCAGAGATATTTTGCGCCGCATTCAGCAGGCTTCTTCGCTGGTTGCCGATTCGTCCAAGCAGATGCTCGACAGCTCCGGACATACGTCGGAAGCGACGCATCAAGTGGCGGAAGTGATGCGCAAAGTCGCGGCAGGCTCGGAGAAGCAGGTGCAAAACTTCGAGGAAGCGAACACGGCGATGAATGAAATGACTGTCGGCGTGCAGCGCATTGCGGAAACGTCGTCGGAAGTTTCGGAAATATCGATGGAAGCTTTCCGCGAGGCGAAGCAGGGTGAACAGGACTTGCAGTCGCTCGTCGGCTGCATGGAGGATATGAGCGGCATCGTCAGGAAAGCCGATCAGGTCATCCGGGAACTGGAGGTCCATTCGCAAAAAATTGAGGGCATGGTAGGCATGCTCGGCGGCATCGCGAAGCAGACGAATTTGCTCGCTTTGAACGCCTCGATTGAAGCGGCGCGGGCGGGCGAAGCGGGGAAAGGCTTTTCCGTCGTCGCCTCAGAAGTGAGAAAGCTTTCCGAGCAGTCCGGGCAATTTTCCGCCCAAATTACGGAGCTGATTCGGGAAATTTTCGGCCAAACGCAGACGGCCGTAAGCACGATGCAGCAATGTTTGCAGGAAGTCGATGCCGGCCTTGCCGTTGTACATACCGCAGGAGAATCGTTTCAGCGCATATTCCGGGCGTCGGAGAAAGTCACGCTGCGCATTCAGGAAGTCGCGGCCGCCGCCGAGCAAATGGCGGCAAGCTCCGAAGAGGTCGCGGCATCTATGGCGGAGACAAGCTCGCTGGCCAAAACGTCTTCCGCATACGCCCAGCATATTGCAGATACGACAGGACAGCAGTTGGAGTCGATTGACGGAATCGCCGAGTCGGCCGGCCAGCTAACGTCCGTGGCGGAAGAGCTGCACGGCGCGGCGGGCAAATTCCAAATATAAAAATAATCGGGATAGGGGAAAAGGTCTGAGAAATCAGGTCTTTTTTTCATCCCGCGAACAAGGGTTAGCGCTTAACTGAAGTTTGCGAAAAAAAGTATTGAAAGCGTTTGATAGAACAGGTATACTTGGAAGCATAAGCCGTCAAATCCGTAAACAGAACTTGTGAATGCACATGTTTTTTCCTGAGATTCGAACGGTTTTTAAAGGCTTTCTATTTTTTTTCACGAGTTAAGCGCTTACCTTATTCTACAAAAATACATTCATTCGGAGGTAGATGATGTCGCTGATACGTTTAACGATGGCGCAGGCGCTGCTGAGGTTTCTGGATAACCAGTATGTGTCCGTTGACGGCCGGGAAAGCAAGTTTGTAAAAGGCGTCATGGGAATTTTCGGGCACGGCAACGTAACCGGCATAGGAGAAGCTCTGGAAAATGACAGCGGCGAGCTGCTGTTCATCCAGGGGAAGAACGAGCAGGGGATGGTCCATGCCGCAGCCGCTTTTGCCAAGCAGCATAACCGTACGCAAATTTTTGCATGCACGAGCTCCATTGGGCCCGGCGCGCTCAATATGGTGACTGCCGCCGCGACGGCAACCGTCAACCGGATTCCGGTGCTGCTGCTGCCCGGCGACAATTTTGCCTGCAGGCAGCCGGACCCGGTGCTTCAGCAGCTTGAAGTGACGAGCGACTACACGGTGTCGGCGACCGATCCGTTCCGCCCGGTCAGCGCGTATTGGGACCGCATCGAGCGGCCCGAGCAGCTGATGAGCGCGGCGATGAACGCGATGCGGGTGCTGACCGATCCGGCCGAGACGGGCGCGGTTACGCTGGCGCTGCCGCAGGATGTGCAGGCCGAGGCCTACGATTACCCGGCGTCTTTCTTTGCCAAACGGGTGCATGTCATCGAGCGCCGTCCCCCTGCAGCGGAAGCGATCGCGCGGGCGGTGGAGCTGATCAGGAGCAAGAAGAAGCCGCTGATCGTCGTCGGGGGCGGGGTGCATTACTCCGGCGCCTACAAGGAGCTGCTGGAGTTTGCGGAAAGCTTCGGCATTCCGCTGGCGGAGACGCAAGCGGGGAAAAGCGCGGTGAACTGGCAGCATCCGCTGCAGCTCGGCGCCATCGGCGTGACAGGCACGCTGGCGGCGAATCTGACCGCCAAAGAAGCCGATCTGATCATCGGCGTCGGCACACGCTACTCCGATTTTACGACCTCTTCGAAATCGGCTTTCGGGCATGAGGAAGTCGCTTTCTTAAATATTAACGTCCGCGCCTTCGATGCTTTCAAAATGAACGGGCTGCGCGTCACCGCCGACGCGAAGGAAGCGCTCCGGGCTTTGCGCCAGGCGCTTTTGGAACAAGGTGGTTATAGCGCCGCTTATGACCGGGATGCCCTGAGCCGCCTCAAGCAGGCGTGGGACGACGAAACCGACCGGTTGTACGGATTGAGCAGCCCGGAAGGGCTCGTTCAGACGGCTGTCGTCGGCGAGATCAACCGGTTTCTAGGCCCGCGCGACGTCATCGTCTGTGCGGCCGGCAGCCTGCCGGGGGATCTGCACCGGCTGTGGAGATGCGAGGAGCCGAAGACGTACCATATGGAGTACGGTTTCTCCTGCATGGGGTACGAAGTCAGCGGAGCTTTCGGGGCGGCGCTGGCCGAACCGGACCGCGAAGTGTACGCGATCGTCGGTGACGGCAGCTATTTGATGCTGCATTCGGAGCTGCTGACCAGCTTGCAGGAAGGCCGCAAAATTACGGTGCTGCTGCTCGACAATCACGGCTTCCAGTGCATTCACAATTTGCAGCGGGGCCACGGCAGCGACAGCTTCGGCAACGAATTCCGCTACCGTTCTGCGGAAACCGGGCGGTTGACCGGCGCGTACATGCCGGTTGATTTTGCGGCGCATGCCCGCAGCTTTGGGGCTGCGTCGTACTCCGCGGCGACGATGGAGGAGCTGCGCGAAGCGCTCGCCAAGGCGAAGGCGGAGAAGATTTCCACCTTGATCGACATCAAGGTGCTTCCGGGAACGGGCACATCCGGCTACGAGTCATGGTGGCGCATTGGCGTTCCGGAAGTGTCCGGCAGCGAGAAAGTGCTTGAAGCGTACCGGGATATGAATGCGCAAGTGAATGCGCTCAAAAACATATTAAAGGAGCGGTTGCGATGACGAAAGCATTGCCTTTTCAAATCGGCATTCATCCCATCAATTGGGTGGGCGAGGATGTGCAGGAGCACGGATCGGATACGAGCTTCGAGCAAATTATGGCCGACATCCGGGCGCTCGGGCTGAAGGGTACGGAAATGGGAAGGAAATATCCCAAAGATATTCCGACATTGAAGCGCGAGCTGGCTGCCAGAGACATTCAGCTTGTCTCGCAGTGGAAATCCGTTTTTTTCACCGAGCCTTCGCGGCTAGAGCAGGAGCTTGACGCTTACCGGGAGCACGTTCTCTTTTTGAAGGAAATGGGCGCAAAAGTCATCAGCACCTGCGAAATCGGCGGCTCACTGCACTGGGACCCGCGCCGTTCGGCGCACGAAACGAAGGTCGCCAGATTGAACGACAACGAATGGGAGCATCTGGCTAACGGGCTTAACAAGGCGGGAGCCATCGCCCGGGAGCACGGGCTGAAGCTGACCTATCACCATCACGGAGGCACGGCCGTGGAGCAGCCGGAAGAGATCGACCGCCTGATGCAGCTGACGGACCCGGGACTCGTCTATTTGCTGTACGATACGGGCCATGCCTACTACGGCGGTTACGATCCGCTGAGCCTGCTCCGCAAACATTATGACCGGATCGCTTACGTCCATCTGAAGGATGTCCGTCAGCAAGTGCTCGATGAAGCGAGACAAGAAGGCTGCGATTTTGTCACCTGCATTCGCAAAGGCGTGTTTACCGTTCCGGGCGACGGCTGCATCGATTTTGCTCCGATTATCGGCGAGCTTGCGCAGAGAGGGTACAGCGGCTGGGCGCTGCTCGAAGGCGAGCAGGACCCTGCGGTTCATCCGGCATACGAATACGCTCAAAAAGCGTTGACCTATATCCATTCGATAGCTTCGGCTAGGAAAGAAGAGGTGTAAGAATGAGTTATTTGCAGCTTCCGCAAGGAAAAGAGCTGGATTTCGTCGCTATCGGGAGATTGTGCATCGATTTGAACGCCAATGAAATCAACCGTCCGATGGAAGATACGATGACATTTACGAAATATGTCGGCGGTTCGCCGGCCAACATTACGATCGGCATGTCGCGCCTGGGGATGAAGACCGGATTTATCGGCAAAGTGGCCGACGATCAGATGGGCCGCTTCATCGTCCGGTATTTGGAGAAGAACGGCATCGAGACCGGGAACGTCGTTACGGATCGCACCGGCGCGGTGACCGGGCTCGCTTTTACGGAAATTAAAAGCCCGACCGATTGCAGCATTTTGATGTACCGCGAACGGGTTGCCGACCTGCTGCTGGAAACGGGCGAAGTGCAGGAAGAGATGATCGCCAGGACGAAAGTGCTGCTCATCTCCGGCACAGCGCTGGCGCAAAGCCCGTCCAGAGAAGCGGTGTTCCTGGCGCTGGATTACGCCAAAAAGCACGGAGCCACGATCGTATTCGACCTGGATTACCGCCCGTATACGTGGACTTCCCCCGAAGAAACGGCGGTTTATTATAACCTGGCCGCGGAGAAATGCGACGTTATTATCGGCACTCGGGAAGAGTTCGATATGATGGAGCAGTTCGAGAAGCGGCAGCAGCCCGACGACCGCACGACGGCGTCCAAATGGTTTTCGTACAGCGCGAAAATCGTCGTTATCAAGCACGGTAAACAGGGCTCGATCGCCTATACGCAGGATGGCCGAAGCCATACCGCCGCGAGCTTCCCGGCCAAAGTGATCAAAACGTTCGGCGCCGGCGATTCTTATGCGGCCGGATTTTTGTACGGCCTGATGAACGGCTGGGCGGTCGACAAAAGCATGGAGTTCGGGAGCGGGGCCGCGGCGATCGTCGTGTCCAGCCACAGCTGTTCCGACGCGATGCCTACGGCGGAGCAGGTTGCGGATTATATGGAGAAATGCAACAAAGGCGAAATCGTAATTTCATAAACATTTTCGAGCGAAATAAGGAGGATTTATCGATATGACGACATCGGCAACGACACAGCGTTTGAAAAACTTTATTGGCGGCCAGTGGGTGGAGGCTTCTGCCGGAACCTCGGAGCCGGTCTACAATCCGGCAACGGAAGAAATTATCGCCCATGTGCCGATTTCGAGCAAAGAGGACGTAGACAAGGCGGTGGCCGCCGCTTCGGAAGCGTTCGCCTCCTGGAGCAAAACGCCGGTTCCGCGGAGAGCGCGGCTTTTGTTCAAATACCAGCAGCTGCTGGTCGATCATTGGGAAGAGCTGGCCGAACTGATCACGAAGGAGAACGGCAAAAGCTATCATGAAGCGCACGGCGAAGTGCTGCGCGGCATCGAGTGCGTCGAATTCGCGGCAGGCGCCCCTACGCTGATGATGGGCAAGCAGCTTCCCGACATCGCCACGAATGTGGAATCGGGCATGTATCGATATCCGATCGGCGTCGTCGGCGGCATTACGCCTTTCAACTTCCCGATGATGGTACCTTGCTGGATGTTCCCATTGGCTATCGCCTGCGGCAATACGTTCGTCCTGAAGCCGTCGGAGCGCACGCCGCTGCTCGCGAACCGGCTCGCCGAGCTGTTCGCCGAAGCCGGCTTGCCGGCCGGTGTCCTGAATCTCGTGCACGGCGCTCACGATGTCGTGAACGGGCTGCTGGAGCATCCCCGGATCAAAGGGATCTCTTTCGTCGGCTCTCAGCCGGTCGCCGAGTACGTATACAAAACAGGCACCGCTCACGGCAAGCGCGTACAGGCTTTGGCCGGCGCTAAAAACCATTCCATCGTCATGCCCGATGCCGACCTTGACGGCACGGTCACGCAAATTATTAACGCCGCTTTCGGTTCGGCGGGTGAGCGCTGCATGGCCTGCTCAGTTGTCGTCGCCGTCGGCGATATTGCCGACGAGCTTGTAGCGAAACTGATTCAAGCCGGTGACCAGATCCAGATCGGCAACGGCATGGACGATGGGGTGTTCCTCGGTCCGGTCATCCGCGAGCCGCAAAAAGCGAGAACGCTGAAATACATTGAAATCGGCGAGCAGGAAGGCGCCATTCTCGTCAGAGACGGCCGCCGGGATTCGGCGGTGTCGGATAAAGGCTATTTCGTCGGGCCTACGATTTTCGATCATGTGCAGGGCGGCATGAAAATTTGGCAGGACGAAATTTTTGCCCCCGTGCTTTCGATTGTCCGCGTGGCGACACTGGAAGAGGCGATCGAGCTTTCCAACCGCTCCGATTTCGCCAACGGCGCCTGCCTGTTCACGCAGGACGGCAGCAACGTCCGCCAGTTCCGCGAGACGATCGACGCCGGCATGCTCGGCATCAATCTCGGCGTGCCTGCTCCGATGGCGTTCTTCCCGTTCTCCGGCTGGAAAAACTCGTTCTACGGCGATCTGCATGCCAACGGCACGGATGGCGTCGAGTTTTATACCCGCAAAAAAATGGTCACAGCACGCTGGTAAAAACAGTTGCATGAAGCGGGCCCGAGTAGCCGGGCCCAGGCTTCGACATCAACGCAAGGAGGAAACGCCGTGCCGCTAGTATCGATGACACACATGCTGCAAACCGCAGTTCAACATAAATATGCAGTAGGCCAGTTTAATTTGAACAACCTCGAATTTACGCAGGCGATTTTGCAGGCTGCCGAGGCGGAGCAAGCGCCCGTCATTCTCGGGCTGAGCGAAGCCTACATCCCTTACATGGGAGGACTGCAGACGGTAGCCTCTATCGTCAAAGGGCTGATCGGGCACTACGGCATCACCGTCCCGGTGGCGCTGCATCTGGATCACGGCTCAAGCTACGAGGTGTGCATGAAAGCGATCGAGGCCGGCTTCACGTCGGTCATGATCGACGCTTCCCATCATCCGCTGGAGGCCAACATCGAGGTGACGGGAAGAGTCACCCATGCGGCCCATGCGCGGGGCGTTTCCGTAGAAGCCGAGCTCGGCCGCATCGTCGGCCGGGAGGACGACATCAACGTCGACGAGGCGGAAGCGATGTACGCGATTCCCGAGGAATGCGTGCGCATGGCCCGCGAAACGGGCATCGACGCGATGGCTCCGGCGCTCGGCTCCGTGCACGGGCCTTACCGCGGGGAGCCGCGCATCGGCTTTGAGCGGATGGAGCAGATCCAGCGGCTCACGGGACTGCCTTTAGTGCTGCACGGAGGCAGCGGCCTCCCGGATGAAATTATCCAAAAAGCGATTTCGCTGGGGACGGCCAAAATCAATGTGAATACGGATAACCAATCGGTGTTCACGGCCGTCGTCAGGGAGCGGCTGCAAGCAAACGACAAGGAATACGACCCGAGAAAATATTTGGGGCCGGCCCGGGATGCCGTCCAGCAAGGGGTACAGAGCAAAATCCGTCAGTTCGGTTCGTCAGGCAAAGCGAGAGGGTGGAGAGACTAGATGAAGAAATTACAAATCGGCATTATCGGCGCAGGCCGGATCGGCAAAATTCACGCGGACAATTTGCTTCGTTTGCCGGACGTGGCGGTCGCCGTCGTGGCGGACTTGTTCGCCGACGAGGCGCTGCAGGAATGGGCGGCGGCCCGCGGCATCGCGCAGGTGACGAAAAATAGCGATGATGTCATCGGCAATCCGGACATCGATGCGATATTTATATGTTCGCTTACGGATTCGCACGTTCCGCTTATACAAGCGGCGGCGAAAGCCGGAAAACATATTTTTTGCGAAAAGCCGATCAGTATGGATATTCGGCAGACAAAGCAGGCCTTGGACGCGGTCACGGCGGCAGGGGTTAAGCTGCAGGTCGGATTTAACCGCCGGTTCGACCACAATTTCAAGCGCGTGCGCGAGTGGGTGGCCGAAGGCAAGCTGGGCGATCCGCACATCGTAAAGATTACTTCCAGAGACCCGAATCCGCCGCAGGAGAACTATATCGAAAAGTCCGGCGGACTGTTCATGGATATGGCGATTCACGATTTTGACATGGCCCGTTTCCTGTCCGGCAGCGACGTGGAGGAAGTGTACGCCCGCGGCGCGGTGCTCGTCGATCCGGTATTTGCCAAATACGGCGATGTGGACACGGCGATTACGACGCTCACGTTCAAGAACGGCGCGATCGGGGTTATCGACAACAGCCGCCAGGCCGTCTACGGCTACGATCAGCGGATTGAAGTTTTCGGCTCCAAAGGCAGCGTATCCGCGGACAACGATTTCCCGAACACGGCGGAATTGAGCACGTCGGAAGGCATTTACCGAGACAAGCCCTTGCACTTTTTCCTGGAGCGTTACAACGAAGCATACATCGATGAGACGCGCATGTTTATCGACAGTCTGCGCAGCGGAAGCGACGTCCCTGTCGACGGCAATGACGGCTTCCAGGCGGAATTGATCGCCCTTGCCGCCAAGCTGTCCGTCCGGCTCGGCAAACCGGTGCGGATTGACGAAGCGATGCGGCTGGCGGAAGAGGTGGGCATATGAGCGATTTGATCGTTCCGGCGCGCAAGCAGCCGCTTGCGGACGGCAATGTGCTGAGCATCACGCCCGAGTCGGCGGGATGGACGTACGTGGGATTTTCCGTGTATGAGCTTGAAGCGGGCCAAACGCTTCGCAAGCAGACGGGGAGCAAGGAAGTCTGCATCGTCCTGTTGACGGGGCAAGCTCACGTGAAGACGAATAAGGCGAGCTTCGAGCGTTTGGGTAAACGGATGAGCGTATTTGAGAAAATACCGCCTTATTCCGTCTACGTGCCATCGGACGACAGCTATGAAGTCGAGGCGCTGACTGCGCTAACAATTGCCGTATGTGAAGCGCCCGGGCAAGGAACCTACGAGGCGCGGCTGATCGCGCCGGAGCAGGTGGGCGTCGAGACCCGCGGTTACGGCAATCTGGAGCGGCAAATTCATAACATTTTGCCGGAGCAGGAGCCGGCCGACAGCTTGCTGGTCGTGGAGGTGTTCACGCCGAGCGGCCATTGGTCGAGCTATCCGCCGCATAAGCACGACAGGGACAATCTGCCCGAAGAGTCCTTTTTGGAGGAAACGTACTATTACCGGGTCGAGCCGGAACAAGGATTTGCGGTGCAGCGGGTTTACACCGACGATGAGTCGCTGAACGAAACGCTCATTGTCAAAAACGGCGAGGCCGTTCTCGTTCCGAAGGGGTACCATCCGGTTTCGGCTCCTCCCGGCTATGAGGTATATTATTTGAACGTGATGGCGGGGCCGACGCGCACCTGGAAGTTCGCCAACGATCCGGCCCATGCCTGGATCATGCAGCCGCCTTCGCAGCGTTAGCCGTTCTTTCCAGTTGCAACTCATCCGGTTCATCCTCATAATGAAGGTATTGAACTTATCCAATCAACTGCAAATGAGGAACAGGGCATGAAAGCAACGATTTACGATGTCGCCAAGGAAGCGGGCGTCTCGATCGCGACCGTCTCGAAAGTGCTGAACGGCAAAGGGAAGATCAGCACGGAGACGCGCGAATCGATCTTTGCCATTATGGAGCGCCTCGATTACCAGCCGAGCGTCATCGCATCCGCATTAACAGGCAAAAAAACGTATACGCTCGGCCTGCTCGTTCCGGACATCTCCAACCCGTTCTTCTCGGAAATCGCCAGAGCGATCGAAGATCAGGGGGAGCATCTCGGGTACAGCGTGATGATGTGCAGCACGGACAATAAAGACGAGAAAGTCGAAAGATATATTTCCCTGCTGCAGCAAAAACGAGTGGACGGCATCATTATTGCGACAGGTATCGACAATAAGGAAATTTTGGAACAACTGCTGTCCAAAAACATCCCCGTCGTGCTGCTGGCCCGGGATATGCCGCTCGTCGCGGTGAACACGGTCGTGGTCGACGATTACGTAGGGGGCTGTCTGGCGGCAAGCCATCTGCTTGAGCTGGGACACCGCAACATCGGCATTATCGGCGAGCGGGAAAAAGTGCGGAGCAGCCGGGAGCGGGTCAGGGGCTTCCGGCAGACGATGGAGGACTACGGCGCCGTCTTCCGGCAGGAGAACTTGAAGCATTGCGACTACAAGGTGGAAGACGGCAAGACCAAAGCTTTGGAACTGCTCGGTTCGGCAGATCCGCCGACGGCGATATTCGCCTGCAACGACATGCTCGCTGTCGGAGCGCTGCAGGCGGCTAAAGAGGCGGGAATCAAAGTTCCCGCCGAGCTCTCCATCGTCAGCTTCGACAATACGATACTTGCAGCAGTGACGGACCCTCCGCTCACGACAATCGCTCAGCCTATGGAGCACATGGGCAAGCTGGTCGTGAATATGATCGTTGAGGAGCTTCAGGGGAACATGGAAGTGAAGCAGAGGACCGTGCTGCGGCCGGAGCTCACGATTCGGGAGTCGACGGCTGCGATCGGTTCCAGATAGTATGGATCCATACTTGTAAATGGCCCGTTTCCGTTCTTGAACAAGAGCGTTAGCGGGTTTCTCATCTTGTCAACTCGAGTGAAGGCAGGGCTGCTATGAAGAAAACATGGTACAACCGGTTATTGCTGTCTTATTTTCCTGCTCTCGTCATCACGACGACGATGATTATTTTTATTGCCGTTTCGGTCATTAACGAAATATCGGTGAAGGAAACCGAGAAAGCCAATCAAATCTTTTCCAATTATGTCATTAATTCAATGGAAACTTCGCTTCGCGGAATCGAACAGACGGTGCTGGACGGCATCGGCAACAACGATAAATTGAAAGCGTTTTTTGAACCAGACAACAATTCGGATCAAAGACTTGTCAATTACGACACATCCAGAGAGCTCGGCAAAATGATCAACGACAATTCCTTGATTTATTCGATTTATTTATACAGGGCCAAAGATCAAACGATTATTTCCAAAAACCTGATTGAAAAACTCGACAATTTTGCGGACAAGGATTACGCGCTGCAAGCTTACCGCCAGCCGGTTTCCATGCAGTGGTCGGCTGTGCGGGATTACAAGGAATACGGGTCGGACTCAAGCCAAAAAGTGATCACGCTCAGCAAAAAAGCGCTGCTTCCTTTCGGCGATCAAGGTGTCGTAGTCGTTAGCGTGCGGGTCGATGTGCTGCTGCGGATTGTCGATCAAATGATCAACAGCAACATTACGTTTATGGACATTTGGAGCGGGAACCACGAGCGCGTGTACCCGAACTATTCGTATGCCGCGGCTAATGATGCGAAAGAGAGCGCCGCTTTGCAAGGAACGATGATGTCGCAAATTCATTCCGACTATATCGGGTGGGACTTTGTAAGCGGTCTGAAAGTCGGCCAAATTTACGGCTGGGTCTCTTTTATTTCCCGAATGTGGCTCGGCATCGGGATTGCGACGATTTTGATCAGCATTGTTTACATCATTTATATGACCCGCCGCAATTATAAGCCGATCGAGGCGATCATGCAGCAGCTTAACGCTTTCCAGAACCGCCATGAATCGAAAGGCAGCGGCAAGGACGAATTCGCTTTTATCGGCAAAGTGCTGGATACCTTGATCGACCGGACTCAAGTGTACGAAAAGCAGTATCAGGAAGATCTTCTCGTTCGCAGGAAGCAGTTTTTCCTGGAACTGATCGAGGGACACCGCAGAATTCAGCTGCAGGATTGGCAGACGCACATGGACCGGCTTCATTTGCCGAGCGAGTTCCGCCATCTCGCTTTTGCCGTCATAGAGATCGACCAATACGCGGAATTTCAGCGCAAATACAGCCCGGGAGATCAGGGCCTGCTCAAGTTCGGCATCATGAACGTCCTCAACGAATTTGCCGCGACAGAAGGGCACAGCATTTGGGCGGAATGGATTTCGGGCCAGCGGGTTGCGGTTTTGTTTATTTCCGGTCAGGCGGAGCCCGATATCGACGAAAGCTGGCATACGCTGTTGGACAAATTCCGCACCTGGATCATGGTGAACCTGAAGCAGTCCGTTACGGTCGGGCTCGGCGGCGTAACCGGCGATGTCGGCTCGATCCACAGCTTGTTCAAAGCGTCGATTACGGCGCTGCAGTACAAAATGTCCGAAGGCGCCAACCGCGTGCTCCGTTACAGCGATTTGACCGGCACGGCATCGAACGATACGCACAAATACGTGCAGATGGGCAACCGGCTTGTCCCCGATTTTCGCCTTATGCATGCGTCGTGGGAGACGCAGCTTGAGCAATTTTTCGACGAGTTGGAGGAAGAGACGCTTCAGGACGTTGAAATCCGTTACGTGCTGCACTATTTAATCCGCCTTTTTAACAGCGAAATGGAAGAGCTGCCGCTCGAGGCTTCGCGGGCGTGGTCGGAGAGAATATCGCCGTCTTTGCTTCAGCTGACGGAGTCTTCAGAAACGTTGGAGCAGATTCGGCCGCAGATGGTTGCCCTGCTCAAAGAGCTATACGGGCAGTATGCGGCGATCCGCGAATCGAATACGCATTACGGCATGATCAGCGCGATTCGCACCTATATCGAGGACAACTATGCGAACCCGGATCTTTCGTTGAATCACATCAGCGACATGTTCGGCGTGAACGGGAAATATGCCAGCCAGCTGTTCAAGGAAGAGTTCGGGATGAAATTCGTCGATTTCCTCGTGAACCTGCGGATGGAGCATGCCAAGACGCTGCTTTTGCAAACCGATGAATCGATCAATGATATCGCCGTCAAAGTCGGCTACCTGCATGCGATCTCTTTTGGCAGAACGTTTAAAAAAGTCGTCGGCGTAACGCCCGGAGACTACCGCAAATACATGAATACGTGATAAACAGCGAAAAAGTATGTTGACGGAAAACGGTTTATCGGGCGTTTCTGAATATTGTTCACCCGGCTGAATGATGTTGATTGACCCTTTGCCCATGGTGCCGTTATAACTGAGATACATTCACCGCAAGCCCGGCGGCTCCGGCCGTTCGGGTACAGGCGAATGAAGAGCGAAAGAACTGAGGAGGATTGGCTATGGTAAAAAAGAAAGCGCTTAAAGGGACCGTATTCACCGTCCTGAGCACCATTCTGACGGTCAGTGTTCTGAGCGGATGCACTAGCGGCAAGGAGGGTCAAACGACTGCCAAAGAGACAGCAAAAGAGACGGCAGGCGCATCAACCGCTGCAAAGAAACCGGTGACGATTAAAGTCGAGGTGTTCGACCGCGGCAATTCCCCGGCAGGCATGTCTGTCACAAACAACTATATTACGAAGTACGTGGAAGACAATTTTACCAAGAAAACGAACATTAAGGTTGAATACGTGCCTGTGCCAAGATCGCAGGAAGTGGAGAAGCTGAACGTGCTGATGGCAAGCGGCGACGCGCCTGATATCGTGTTCACTTACGATTCGAACGTCGTGTACAAGTATGTGCAGCAGGGCGGGCTTACCGAGCTCGGCAGTTTGATCGACCAATACGGTTCGAACCTGAAAAGCTATCTCGGCAAAGATACGCTGGCGTATGGAACGTTTGACGGCAAGCAATATGCGATCCCGGCCAAGCGCGTTTATCTGGGCAAATATTCCTCCGAAATTCGCCAGGATTGGCTCGACAAGCTCGGACTCCCGGCTCCGAAAACGACGGACGAGGTGTACCAGACGCTGAAAGCGTTCAAGGAGAAAAAGCCTGGAGGCGACCAAACGATTCCGCTCGGATTCTCGTTGGCGGTTTCGTCCTATGAGCCGATCCTCTGGACGTTCATCAAAAACACGACGGACGAAGAGCGCTACACCTTGACGCAAAAGCTCGGTTCGGGAGACTATCCGGTTCTGCTGCCCGGACATAAGGACGGCGTCCGCTTCCTGAACAAGCTGTATAACGAAGGCTTGATGAGCACCGATTTCGCATTGGATAAAGATAAAAAGAAACTGTATCAGGACGTTGCCACCGGAAAAGTCGGCATGTATGGGGAAGATGCGGGCGAATCCTACAAAATCCAGCCGCCTGACACGTACACGGTGCTGCAAAAAACGGTGCCGGGCGCCAAGCTGACTCCGATCGATCCGTATACGAACGCGGACGGCAAGCATGCCAAGCCTTCTTATATCCCTGCGGGTATTAACGTTATTATTCCGAAGTCCAGCAAAAACGCCGCCGAAGCGGTGCAATACCTGGATTGGATGGCGCAAAAAGACGTCATGTACGCGATGAGCTACGGCGTAGAAGGCAAAAACTACACGACTGTTAACGGTTTGCCGGTGCCGCTGGACAACGAGGAAACGAAAAAGAACTTCTACAACTTCGGCGACTACGTCCTCGTAACGAACGGAACCGACTTCGGCAGTGCCGATAAAAACACCGAAGCGCTGGCGCTGGCGTTACCGGAAGACCGTCGCAAAGATGCGGCTCAAGCGTCCAAGAACGGGCTTGCCGACGGAATCGCACCGCTCCGCTTCGACCATCCGATCGAGGCCGAGTCGAAATACGGCAAGGCGCTGGCCGACAAATACGAGCAGCTTCTGGTCAAATCGATTCTGGCGAAGCCGGCCGACTTTGACAAAACGTATGACGACATGCTGAAGGATTACATGACCAACGGCGGAGAAGCGATTCAAAAAGAACGCACGGAAGCCTACAAAAACATGAAGAAGTAACGGATGGATGCGGGCTTCATGCATGAAGACTGAACCGGTTTTCATGCATGAAGCCGCACATTTGCCGATTTGAGCGAAAGAGGGTGCAAAGATTGAAACGGTTCAATGTGTACATGATCAGATATTGGCAGCTGTATGCCATGCTTCTGCTCCCGGTCGCTTTTTTTATCCTTTTCAAATATGGTCCTATGTACGGAGTCTTGATCGCTTTTAAAGATTTCAACCTGTTTCGAGGGATTACGGAAAGTCCGTGGATCGGGCTCGATTCGTTTCGGGCCGTGTTCAAAATGCAAGATTTTTACATCGCGCTTAAAAATACGTTCATGCTCAATTTTCTCGATCTCGTCGTTTCCTTCCCGGCGCCGATTCTGCTTGCCATTATGCTGAACGAGCTCAGAGCGGCCTGGTTTAAAAAGATTTCGCAAACGATACTGTATTTGCCGCATTTCATATCCTGGATCATTATCGGCGGAATCGTCTACCAAGTATTCAGCACGAATACGGGCATTCTCAATTTGATGCTGGGCAATCTGGGCATCGGACCGATTCCGTTTTTATCGGATAAATATTACTGGCTGCTTACTTATTTGGTTACGGGTGTTTGGCAAAGCGCAGGCTGGGGCACGATCATTTATTTGGCGGCGCTGACAGGCATCAGCAAGGACCTGTACGAAGCGGCGGAAGTCGACGGGGCGGGACGCCTCAAACGAATTTGGCACATTACGCTGCCGGGCCTCAAGCCGACCATTGTCGTTCTGCTCATTTTGAAGCTGGGCGAGATGGTGCAGATCGGCTTCGACCGCCCGTTTGTCATCGGCAATGTGCAGGTTCGCGAGTTTTCGGAAGTACTGAGTACCTTCGTCTATAAAATGGGGATGCAGGCGGGCGAATATTCCGTCGCTACGGCGGTCGGATTTTTCCAGGCCGTTGTCGGCCTAGTCTTCATTCTCGCTTCCAACTATATTTCCAAAAAAACGACCGACCAAGGCATTGTGTAGACGCTTGTCCCGGAAAGGAGTGGAATTATGAACGCCAAAGCGGCCAGCCGTACGTTCGATATGATCAACATCGCATTTTTGATTTTGTTTTTGTTCTTTAGCTTGGCGCCCTTCCTGCATATCATTTCCATCTCGCTGAGCTCTAATGCGCCGATTTTGACCGGCAAAGTCAGCATTTTTCCCGTCGATATCAATTTTGAAGCTTATACCCGGGTGCTGATGGACTCGATGATGCTCAAATCGCTCGGTTATTCGATCTATTTGACGGTTCTGTTTACGGTCATCTGCATGGCGATGACGATTATAGCCGCCTACCCGCTGACCAAAATGGAGCTGAAAGGCCGCAAGTTTTTCATGTATTTGATCGTATTTACGATGTTTTTCAGCGGAGGCATCATTCCGGAGTATATTTTGGTGAAGGAACTGCATTTGCTCAACTCCACCTGGTCGCTCATTTTGCCGCTCATGATCAATCCGTTTTATTTGATTATTTTGATCACTTTCTTCCAGTCGATCCCGAAAAGTCTGGAGGAATCCGCCGAGCTTGACGGAAGCAGCCATTTCGGCACGCTGATCCGCATCATGCTGCCGCTTTCGATGCCGATCATCGCGACGCTCAGCCTGTTCTACGCGGTCAACCGCTGGAACGGTTTTATGGATACGCTGTTTTACATCACGGACCCGGAATTGTATCCGCTCCAGCTCAAGCTGTACCAGATGATCATGAACAGCCAGATCACGGATCAGCTGCAAATGGAAGGCACGCGGATGGTGCAGGTGCTGCCGGAGAGCTTGAAAGCGGCGAGCATCATGTTCGCTACGGTGCCGATTCTGATCGTGTATCCGTGGCTGCAAAAATATTTTGTGTCGGGCATTATGCTCGGGTCTGTCAAAGGTTAGGAGGATTCATATGCCGGATAAAGGCGAGTATTCATTTTCGACCTGCTGGAACATCAAGAAGCATCCGTCCGGCGGGCGGGAACTGATCGAAGAGATCAAGGAATTGGGCTTCCGCTTCGTGGAGCTGAACTACAACATTAAGGCGGAGCATCTGAAAACGATCGAGCCGATGATCGAAAAAGGCGAAATCGCGATATCGAGCGTGCACAACGTGTTCCCGTATATCGCCGATAAAGACTACGATACGGATTCGGTCATGCTCGGCTTTGACGATGAAGCCAAGCGGCGGCGTTCTATCGAACTGCTCATTCAATCGATCGAATACGCCGACAGGTACGGGGCGAAGGCGGTCGTCGTGCATCCGGGCGAGGTGCCTTTTGCCTACAACATCGACGAAGAGCTGAAAAAGCTGTACCGCGAGCAGGGCAAAGATTCCCCGGCTTATCAGAAGCTGTGGCGGGAAATGTTGGACCAGCGGGAGGCAGGCAGTCCGAAGTATACGAGACGGATTCAGGACAGTCTGGAAGAAGTGTGCGAGCATGCCGCGAAAAAAGGGTACGACATCAAGATCGGCATTGAAACGCGCTCGCGCTGCTATCAAATGCCTTCGCTTATGGAAGCGAAGGCGATTTGCGACCATTTGCAGGGCAGCCCTGTAAGGCTGTGGTACGATATTGGCCACGCCATGATGATGGACCGTATGGGTCTCTACGACAATTTGCGCGAGCTGGAGCTGGTGCTGCCTTATATTTACGGCGTGCACATTCATGAAACGCTGGAGCTGTCCGATCACTGGTGTCCTTACGTGCACAGCAAGGAAACGTACTTCGATCATTTTCTGGGTGCGATCGAGCAGGCTCCTCTGAAAGTGTATGAATTGAAGGCCGCTTGTCAGCCGGACGAGATTCATGAGAGCCATGCGCAAATCACAAGCCGGATAGCCGGCGGCCGGGGCGCGGGCAAGGGGAAGGTGGCCGACTGATGGATCTCGAGCTGATCCAAACTTATGCGCCGTATATATACTTTGACGACCGGGAGCCCTTCTTCCCGGTTCGCGTCGGGGTGACGGTGCTGGAGCGCGAAGGGGCGTCCCCTTCGTTTCGAAGATCGTTCCCTTTTCGCGACCCGCGTCTGAAGCGGGTTATCGAGTATGCGATATATTGGGACTACGATATCCAGCATTTGTATGAGCTTGAGCATGTATGGGTCTATGTCGGGCATGAGGGGGAAGTGATCGATTGCGAAGCGAGCTTTCACGGCAAATATTTGAAAGGGCTGTTGAAGGATCGCAGCAATCTGGCGGACGAGACGCACGTGCGGCTGTACTCGCAGCCCGGCAAGCATGCGTTCAGCCCGGTCGCCGAGTTTTTCGAGCTCGTGCCTCATTTGTTCACGGCTGCGGATGAAGATGCGGGAGCGGACGGCTTGACGGTCCCTTATTTTTTGGAGGGGCGGGTTACTACGGACGAGGCTACGAACAAGCTGGTCGAAGCTTATTTGCGGTCCTGTGCGTTTAAGCCGTCCTTGACGTATAACGAGTACCGGTTGGACAAGGAGCTTTTCGTTCCCTGGTCGGAGCTGCTGGAGGAAATTCCCGGGCGGATTGCAGCCAGACTTGCCGAGATTCGCGAATCGCATAGCGGAAGCTAATATTTTGAGAGGTGAATAGGATGTATGCGGATTTAGTAAAAATCAACAATAAATGGACTGCAGCCGGTTTGGAAAGGCAGGTCACCGATCCGGACAGCCGATTCTACGGAGGCATTACCGACCCCGTTAGCGGGGTTGCCAGGCCAAGCCACGTAGGAACCGCGGCCGTATTGGCCCAATGGGTTCCCGCGCTTCTGAACCCGGATTCCGCTTACTACCAGGATAGCGGACTTTTGACAGCTATAGATCGTGCAGCCGCGTTTATGCTGAATCGCCAGCACGCGGACGGCACGATCTCTCTTGGTTCTACCAATTTCAATTCCCCGCCGGATACCGCTTTTGTCGTCGGCATCGCAGCTCCGGTGTATCAGCTTTTGCAAAAGCATCGGCAGGAGGGGACGCAGCCTGTCGCCGACAAGCTGAAGCTGTTTTTGGAAAGAACGGTCCCGGCCATGCTGACGGGCGGCTGTCATACCCCGAACCACCGCTGGGTCATAACCGCGGCGCTCGCTTTTTTGCATGACATATTCGCCCTGCCCGAGCTTGTGGCAAGAGCTGACGAATGGTTGGCCGAAGGCATGGATATTACGTCGGACGGGGAGTGGACGGAGCGGAGCAACGGCATTTACAATGCGGTAAGCGACATCGCCCTGTACCATGCGGCAAAACTGCTGAATCGCCCCGAGCTGCTTGAGCCCGTGCGGCGGAATTTGCGCATGATGGTGTACCTGGTCCACCCTTCAGGGGAAGTGGTGACCGAATATTCCGGCCGTCAGGATTTCGGACAGCCCTCCGACATGTCGGGATATTTTCTCATATACCGCCTGATGGCGGCGCTCGACCGCGACCCATTGTTCGCGGCGATGTCCGACTATGCGGGAAGCTTTATCGGGGAATCCACAGCTCATCATAACGCGATGCTGGGGTATTTGCTGTTTCCCGACATCCATCTGGACGGTTTGGAAAGAGCGCCGCTGCCTGACCGTTATTTTCAGATTATTAACGGTCGGCATCCGCTCAAAGAGCATCTGGAACAGGTGGACGCAGTCGGCCACCATTCCAAAATTCAGCACAGCAGCATGCACTTCGCCTTCGGAAGCCCGGTCGTGCGCATCCGCGAGCGCGAGGACAGCGTAACGGTCATGGCCGGAACGCCGTCTTTCTTCTCTTTGCGGCACGGCCAGGCCCGGCTGCTCGGCGTGAAGCTGTCCACCTCATTTTCGCCGGGCATCGTCAAATTCGACGAATTCGAGCGTCTCGGCGATGGCGATGCGGCGGCGTTCCGGCTGGCGGCGACGCTAGAGAAGGGCTACAACGGGCCGATTCCTGCAGCGCATCTCCAGGCAGCGAACAGGCCGGAAGGGGTCAGCCCGTGGTATTTGCTCCCGCACCAGCACAGGCCAATGACTCATGTGCAAACGCACAAACTTCAGGCGGAGCTGACGCAGCGGGGCGCCGAGTGGTCGATCCGCGTGAAGTCGGATGAGCGCGAGGACGTTTACACGCAGCTTACTTTCATTTTCGGCGAGGAAGGAACGCTTGAAGGCGACGGTTTGCACGCTTCGGGCGACGGCCGGTTTTTCCTGCAGAGCGGATCTTGTCTGTACAAGTCGGGCCGGAACGCCATACGAATAACCGGGGGCGCCTACGAGCACTGGCTGCCGGGTCTGCGGGAGGACCAGCACCCCGGCGGCTGCAAGTACGTTCATGTGAACCTGCTGACGCCGTTTGATAGAACTTTTACGATTCATTTGCTTTAATGGAACATGTGAAGTAGAGCTAGGTACCGGAACGTGCCGGAGCACGCTGGAACTTGCGGGAACATGCGTACTGGACGATGCGTACCGGAACACGCGGAGGAGAAACGAAACAGGCCTTTGGAAAGGATGAGCGGATTGACAGCATATTTTGAACAATTGGACAGCTCGCATTACAGGTTCAGTGACAAGGACGAGGCTATTTTGACGCTTCTGGCCGACCGCTACAAGGGGGCGAATCCTGCCGCCCCTTTTATGTACCGCGCTTTTTACAAAACAGGGATTTTGCAGACGGCCGAAGGGATGTACGACATCAATCTGGCCGACAAGCTGCCTGACGCCCGGGTGGGCCAATATGCGTACGCCTGCGCGCTGGTATGGAGCGAGAGCGAGCGGAATCTGGAAATCGGCATCAATTGTCTGGGGCCGCTGCGTTTTTACTTCAACGGGCAATTGGCGTACCGATCCAATGTAATCGACGAGATCAAGCCGGATGCGAAAGTCAAGCTTAGCCTCGATTTCCGCAAAGGCTGGAACATGCTGGCCTTTCAGCTGCGCAAAACGCCCGCAGGCTTCGGCTGCCGGATCGGCGCCGAGGAGGCCAAGGTACGCATCCTGAACGTGCTCGCTCCGTTCGCGGAGCGCCAGGGCCAGGCAGGCTGGGTATTCTCCGAGCCTTGCGACGAAGACATATTCGCGGGCGGGGCGTTCCCCGATCTGCTGTCGACGGAGATCGGCAGCGGCGTGACTTGGCTGCCACGTACAAGCTGGAGCCCGGAGGAGCAGGACAAGCTGCCGTGCGAGCGGCTGTTCGGCATCCGCCTGGGCGGCGCGGCTTACGGCTGGACCTTGGCCGCCGTGCCCGGAACGGGCGGCCGTCAAGCCTGCCGGTTGGAGGGGCGTGCCGAAGGGCCTCTGACGGTATGGATCGACGGCGAGCAGGTGGCGGTGTGCAAGCAGGCCGGAGATTTTCAAACGGACCTTGAGCTTCCTTCCGGCAAGCGCCAAGTGCTGGTCAAAAGCGTATGCGGAGCGGACCGCTGGGGCTTCTCGCTCCGCCTGTTTGCGGGCGGCGCTTTATGCGCTTTCGTGCAGCCGTGCCCCATTCAAGGGTACGCGGAGCCCTGGCTCTACGCCGGAGTCGTTGACGCGAACGATGCCGGAAAGCCTTCCGGCATCATGACGATGTCGCGGCTGCTGGACGAAGCGTCCGGCACGGAGAACGGCGGAGCGGGCCGGGTCTACTGGCAGCTGGACGCGCCTGGTGCGCGGCCCCGCCCGTTCTATGAGAATGCGATGCTCAGCAATAAATGGACGACGAGCGGAGCGACGAACTTCGGCCGATGGGATTACCCGCTAGGCGTGACGATGTACGGACTGCTGCAGACGGGCCGGGTGTTGGATCGCCCGGACCTCATCGAATATGCGGTTTCGCATATTCGCGCTTGTACGGACATGTACGAATACTCGCTCTGGGATCGGCAGGAGTACGGATTTCCGGCGCTGAACCAGCAGTTGGTGCTCATGCGCATGCTGGACAACTGCGGTTCTTTCGGATCGGCTATGCTGGAAGCTTATCCGGAGTGCGAGGATTCCCGCTTTGTTGCAATCGCTGACGTCATCGCTGATTTTATTGCCAACCGCCTGGAAAGAAAGCAGGACGGCGTCTTTTTCCGGGAATGCCCGGGGGAGTATGCGGAAAATACGATGTGGGCGGACGATTTGTACATGAGCACGCCTTTCTTGCGGAGATATGCCGCAATTAAGGGAAGCACAGCGTATTTGGACGAGGCCGCCAGACAGTTCCTGCTGTTCAAAAGCTATTTGTACATGCCCGAGCAAAAAATCATGTCGCACGTATTTGATTTTAAATACGGCCGGGCGACCGGAATTCCGTGGGGACGGGGAAACGGCTGGACGATTTTCTCCCTGTCGGAAGTGCTGGAGGCGCTGCCGCAAGCGCATCCCGACCGTCCCGCTCTGATCGAGTTCTTCCATCAATTGTGCGAAGGCTACGTTAAATTGCAGGGAGACAACGGATTGTGGCATCAAGTGCTGAACGATCCCGAAGCGTATCAGGAGGCCTCGTGCACGGCCATGTTCGCCTATGCTTTCGCGCGAGGCGTCCGTTTCGGCTGGCTCAGCGACCCGGCGCCGTATATGGAAGCCGCGTTTAAGGCGTGGGAAGGCCTGACCCGGCTGGCGATCGACAGCCAAGGCAACGTTCACGGCGTATGCAGCGGCTCGCGGTACTCGTTTACGGCGGAATACTACAAAGAGGATTTGCTTACCGTTCTAAACGACAACCACGGCATCGGCATCATGATGCTGGCCGGAACCGAGGTGCTGAAGCTGAAGCTTTGGCAGGATGTCAGGGAGCATATCGTTCATGTGTGAAAAAAAGTTTCAGCTCATTTGCATGTATGCAAATGGGCTTTTTTTGCTGTGCCGTATGGGCGAGGGGAGGTCGCGAGGGTGATGTATGATTTGCTAGCGCTGCTGCCGCCCAAAGATGCAAAACCGGCACAGGCCTGGCCGGTCGTGAGCGGGTTGGGAGCGCGAGAACCTGCCCTGCCGGAAACCCCGAACGTCGGAGCCGGCAGCACAATTTGCTTGGTTGTACGAAGAAAACCTGATAAAAAGGTCTTTTGCCTGCAGATACGCTGACAAACGAACAATTCCTGCAATTGTGGGAGGTTTTTCACCGAAATGGGCCGCTCCCAGCGAAAAAATCTGCACTTTCGCAAGCTGTTGAAAAACCCCCACGTTAGAGGAGATAGCCATAATCTGCCTGGCCGCACGAAAAAACCTGCAAAAATACATGAATTTGCGTCCTTGATCGCTGGCTGTCCACGAACAATTCCTGCAAAAGTGCAGGCTTTTCACCGAACACATGGACTCATGCTCACTTTCAGCGAAAAAGCCTGCACTTTTGCAGGTTTTTCGCCAAAATAAGCGAATTTCGGAGAAAAAGCATGCACTTTCGCAGTTTTTTTCCTAGCAAGCTGATTTCTGTCCAGTCGTGCAGTCCCACGACCTATACCTGGAGAGGCGCAAGCCCAGAAAAGGCGGCTGTCCCCAAATTAGCCGCACTCGTTCTCCTAGCCCTCGTAGAGTGTCGCGACTTGCTCGGGCAGCCTGCACTTTTGCAGACTTTCTTCCGGCCAAGACGCCTCACCCCCCCACTTTGCTGCACTGAAACTCGTACTGCCAGGGGACGCGCCTTCTCTGATTCCCTTGCCACGTCACATTCTCGGCAATCTGACTTTCGCAGGTTTTCCGGTGTATCAGTGCCGCTGATTTCCCAATGAGTACCTCATCCGGCGTGCAGGGGGCGAACCCCATATGAGGCCTTGTGGGGCAGTCGACTTTCCGATTCCGGGTCTTTCTCCGAACCAATGATTGAGGCGACCGGGCGGCGATCCTTTTTTTTCATAGCCGAATCGTGAAAAGCAAGCATGCAAATTGGCGAATCAATCTGTCTTCTGAACGCGGTCGCTCATCTTCGATGGAGGGCATCCTTTAGCTTTGCAGAACTCGAACGAAAAAAGAAAAACTTACGAACCTATGTTCTAATTTTTGTCGGTTTGTGGTATACTGGATCTATGAAAAACGAACCGAAATTCGGGTTACAGCCGGGGGGCCGCGTCCTGCCTGGAAGGTCGCTTACGGCAAAAAACTGACCGGCGATTAATATCCTGAGCGATAAAATAAATCTGAGATAGAGAGCAATAGCAAGGAAAAATCCGAAAAACGAATATAAGCTTGCACTAATCGCCGAATTTAGTCCAAAACCTATTAGATGCACAAAATATAGTGTTGTATAATGGAACTCGCACACAATATATTGTGCTTCTACATATTTTATCAAGATATGCTTGACCTATGTTGTTGCATAATTTTGAGGCCTATTGGGAGGGTGTTGTTGTTGGAAATGATGCAAACAAGGAAGAAGTTGGATGGTTTAAGCGAGAAAATCTTTTTGGACCGGTACGCGCTTAAAAATGCGGATACCAGCCTGGCCAAGGTTGGCGATACCGTGCTTGTTCTGACGAAAGATGATCCCAAATTTCCAGCTAAAGAAGTCGGCGAAATCATAAGCCGCGACGGCAAAACGGTCAAGGTGAGGACACGCAGCGGCGAAGTCGTCGAATCCGCGGTGGAGAAGCTCACTTTAAATATAGAAAAAACTCCCGAAGAAATGTGGGACAGGCTGGCGGGAGCGATGGCTTCCGTAGAGACGACCCCGGAGAAAAAGAAAGAATGGACAGAGAAGTTCCGGTACATTCTCGACGATTGGAAGCTTGTTCCGGGCGGCCGGATTGCGGCCGGTGCCGATGCCAGCGACGAGCTGACGCTGTTTAACTGCTACGTCATCCCTTCCCCGCAAGACAGCCGCGGCGGAATTATGAGCACATTGAGCGAAATGACCGAGATTATGTCCCGCGGCGGCGGCGTTGGCATCAATCTGTCCTCCTTGCGCCCGCGGCGTTCCGTTGTCAAAGGCGTTAACGGTTCTTCCAGCGGCGCGGTTTCGTGGGGCGGATTGTTCAGCTATACGACAGGGCTGATCGAACAGGGCGGAAGCCGCCGCGGCGCGCTTATGCTGATGATCAACGACTGGCACCCGGACCTGGAGGATTTTATTACCGTGAAATCCACGATGGGACAGATTACGAACGCGAACTTGTCCGTTTGCGTCAGCAACGGTTTTATGAAAGCTGTGAAAGAAGATCTGGAGTGGGAACTTGTGTTCCCGGATACGACTGATCCTGAATATAACGACAAGTGGGACGGCAATCTCGACGCCTGGAAAAAGCTCGGCAAAGAAGTTAAGCATTACCGCACCGTGCGGGCCCGCGACGTATGGCATACGATTATCGAATCGGCGTGGAAATCGGCGGAGCCCGGCGTTGTGTTCATGGAATATTACAACCAAATGTCCAACAGTTGGTACTTCAACCCGATCATCTGCACGAATCCGTGCGGCGAGCAGGGGCTGCCGGCGTGGGGCGTATGCAACTTGTCGGCCATTAATCTTTCCAAGTTTTACGATGCCGACAAGCATGATGTGGATTGGGAAGACCTGGCTACAGTCGTTCGTTATTCGACGCGCTTCCTTGACAACGTTATTGACAAAACGCCGTATCATTTCGAAGAAAACCGGCTCAATCAGCAGGGCGAGCGTCGCGTGGGCTTAGGAACCATGGGGCTGGCAGAGCTGATGATTAAGCTGAAAATCCGTTACGGCAGCCCGGAGTCGCTGCAATTCCTGGACAAGATCTACGGCTTCATGGCCAAAGAAGCGTATCTGGCGTCAGCGGAAATTGCAGGCGAAAAAGGCTCCTTCAAACAGTTCCATGCTGAGAAGTTTTTGCAAAGCGGCTTTATGAAAAACATGACTCAGGTATATCCCGAAGTCGGAGCCGCTATTCAAAAGAAAGGCATGCGCAACGTAACGGTCATTACCCAGGCTCCTACCGGCAGTACGGGAACGATGGTAGGCACTTCCACGGGAATCGAACCTTACTTCGCTTTCGAGTATTACCGTCAAAGCCGCCTTGGCTTTGATAAACAGTATGTGCCGATCGCACAGGAGTGGAAAGATCAGCATCCGGATCAGGACTTGCCGGATTACTTCGTCACCGCGATGTCGCTGACCGCGGAAGACCATATCCGTGCTCAAGCCGCCATTCAAAAGTGGGTGGATAGCTCGATCTCCAAGACTGCCAACTGCCCGTCCGATTTTACGGTGGAAGAAACGAAAAGGCTGTACGAATTGGCATTCGATCTCGGATGCAAAGGCGTAACCATCTATCGCGACGGCAGCCGCGACGTGCAGGTGCTCAGCACCAGCGCTGAGAAGAAGGAAGAAGCTGCGGCGCCGGCGGAAAAATCGCCGAAAGAGCAGGAAGCCGAAACATTCGCCGACATTTCGAGTCAGCTCGCCGTCAATGTAGACGCGAAAACGGAGCAGGTTTTCGATAAACAATACAAACGCCGTCCGCAAGTATTGCGCGGCGCCACGTATAAAGTCAACACGCCTTTCGGCATGGCGTATATTACGATTAACGATATGAACGGCACGCCAAGCGAAATCTTCCTGAACGTAGGCAAGGCAGGCTCCGACGTATTCGCCATGTCCGAGGCGCTGGGCCGCGTGTGCTCGTTGTTCCTGCGGTACGGCGATCACGGCGATAAAGTGAAGCTGCTCGTGAAGCATCTCAAAGGCATCGGTGGCTCCGGCGCTATCGGTTTCGGCAACAACCGCGTCGAATCGATCGCGGACGCGGTCGCCAAAGCGCTCGAGCAGCACGACGAAGTGATGAACGAATCGGACGATGCGCGGAGTTTCGTGACCGCGACCAGCGAAGTGCCGGATGCCCCGGCACCTGCTGCGGCCAGCAGCTACAGCGACGGAGGCCACAGCCATAGCGCGCCTGTTCAGGACGCGTCCGCGTCGAAGGACCTGTGCCCATCTTGCGGCTCAGCATCCTTGATCAACAGCGAAGGCTGCAAGAACTGCGCCAACTGCGGCTACAGCAGATGTTCATAAAAGAAAGCCAGGGCGATGCCCCTGGCTTTTTTTCAGCTGTGTGAAATTCCAGAGCTGCTCTGGTTTTCACGTTGAAGTTAAGATAATACAAGAAAACGGGTCAAATTCTGGATAAACTCCAGGCTTTGACCCGTTACCATTTATATCTGAACGCAAGGATCCAAAGTGATAAAGTTTAAAGCAAAATAAAATTATTTGGGGGGAGAGACACGTGGCTTGACAAAAAAAGAGCCACATTAAACTGCGGCTCTCATAATAAACTTAACGCCCGCCAGTATTTGTAGCCCAGACAGGATACCAGCCTTTATCAGCGTGCTTTGTGTTATAAACAACTGCATTACCGTCATCTTGAACAACTAGAATGTCGCCAGAAAGGTCAGCTGGCACATTATTTCTTCCGTAATGGCCTGGAGCCCATAATTCGGGAGCAAATCTCCATATAGTATAGCCTTTTACCCTTTCTTGTAAACCAAGAGCTTGTGGGGAAGAAGGAGGTTGGTTTGCGGCGAAACCTAAATATTCGGGATAATATGATTTGTAATAACCAGCAGATGAATCATAATAATCAGCATGAAAATTAACAGTGTCTGAAGCCCAGAGAGACGTTGTGGTATTATTGAAATTCTTATAAAGTACTAGATTTCTATCGTTCTGAAAGATGAGGGAATATATACCATTATTCGAAGTTAACACTTGACCTTTTTCAAGTGTTTCACCAGCTACGAGCGTACTCTTTGCAGACGCTGCTGAGACAATAGAGAGCTGAAGCATGAATACCGCAAACAAAATTAATGAGATCTTTTTCATAATAACCTCTTTTCTAAATAGTATTTTAATTCTGGTGCAAAGCTTGTTATAAAGTTCAGTCCATACAAGTTCAGTAGAACTTCATACACTTCCTCCCTCTTTCCGGCTTATCCTAATTATTACATATACCATTAAAATAGTAAATGTTTAACTTGAGATGCTTAGAAAGCAACAAGAAGGATTGCCTTCTCCTCAAGATATGAAACGAAATATGACGGATGCTAGCAAAGATGCACTTATTGCTTCTTCGACGATTGAAATACTGGCTATTCGCAGTTTCACATGGGTAATATAAATCTATAAAACTTGGACAAGGGAATCGTGTTCGGTGAGATGAGCGGGTTGTGGCTCCAAACTGATCGCGGTTCTTTTTTGTTTTAAATTTCGACTGTTTTGAACTTCAGTCCACCTGCAATTAAATAAATCATCGTTTTTAGGTTTTTGACCGGCCTGTAGCCGCGCGCACGTCGTTTAGCGCTTTGAATGAGGCCGTTAATAGCCTCCATAATGCCGTTTGTCACTTTCGATGTAAACCATCGTAAGATTCCTTTTTCATGCTGACGAATGGTTTTCGCAGCCTTCACCATATCAGGGATTTGGCTGTGCGTCGCCCAGTAGTACCAACTGTCCAGGAACAGTTTTGCCTTCTCCGGTGTTTCCTAATAACGGAGCCACGCGTGTTGCGGGCTCCGTTTTCTAATAAATTATGGAATATCACCGTTTTCTACTTTTCAGTATTAGTGAGTGTTATTTGAATTGATTGAGAAAATTGTTTCAAATCATCTATGGGGGCGCAGAATGATTAAGCGCTCCTTTTTTTATTTATTCTAGTGAGAAATACCAATGAAGAATTATATTTATTGATTAGACCCGAGCGTGATTATGCAGGTAGCATTGCTAGCGGCGAAGAGCAAAAAAAATCAAACTTTTACCGAAAGTAATTCTATTATTATTTTTCTATTTATCCTATAAAATATTTTGTAAGCGGATTCACAAGATACATCATGCCCAATACCAGAAAAAGTAGGAAGGGAGAAGATTATGGCGAAAATGAGGGTTTTGGCAGTCTTGTTAATTGTTACAATGCTTACAGGGTTAATCCCATTTACACCACCAGTCAAGGCAGTTGCGGCAGATAACAGTTTGATGCTGTGGTACAAGTTTAATGAGGGAAGTGGAACAACAATTACTGATTACTCCGGTAACAACCGCAATGGCACCTTGAATGGTGGTTACACTTGGGGGACCGCGGCGAATGGATCGGGAGCGGTCGAACTGGACGGAAGCAGCGGTTTCGTACAAATGCCGAATGGTATTCTAACAGGGGTAACGGATATTACCGTAACGACCAGCGTCTATCTTGACACAGCGAATGCTGACCCGGCCTGGGTATATACTTTTGGCTCCTCTGAATACGCTGGTGCACCGAGTACAACGTATTTCGCACTATTGGAAGACGGGGGCGGGAATCTTAGAAGCACGATCTCATTAAACCGGTGGGAAAATGAACAAAACACAGCAAAGAGAGCGCCTTTAACCAAAGGGGTATGGAAAAACGTTGCTTTTACTTTGTCAGGAACAACAGGAACGCTGTATGAAGATGGGGTAGTGATTGCCCAAACGACAAATGTTACGAATGCTCCTAAGAATATTGGCGATCTGTACAACTATATCGGCAAACCTGAGTACTCGGCAGACAAGTATCTCAAAGGTAAAGTATCGGATTTCCGCATATACAACCATGCTTTATCCTCCAGTGAGGTAAAAAATGTCTGGATTGAGTCTTTAAATGATACGGATGCTGTCACAACCGTAAAAGGAATTCTTGACTTAGGGGATCTTTCTGCGGTAAAAGGCAATGTCAGTTTGCCTGCCGCATATGCCGGCGCCTCCATCGCATGGACTTCCGATAACCAGAGCGTTATCCAGAATGACGGTACTGTAACTAGACCGTCAGGTGTAAATACAACGGTAAACCTGACTGCTACGATAACCAGGGGCAGTGCAATCGATACAAAGATTTTCACTGCGAATGTATTGAAAAGCGGGACCGTATATTCCTTGGATTCCACTTCATACACGCTGAAAAAAAATACGACCCACGCAACGCTGTTAACTGTCACCTATGATGATTTATCTACGGCAAATGTCACCAGCAGTGCAACGTTTAGATCCTCGGACACAACGGTAGCATCAGTAGATGCCTTAGGTGTGGTTACGGGGATCAGTAGGGGAAATGCGACGATAACCGTAACATACAACGGACAAACATGGCAAGTATCTGTTACAGTAACTAAAGATTTGGTTTCATGGTACAAGTTTGATGAGGCAAGCGGAACGACGGCAGCGGACTCCTCCGGAAACAATCATCAAGCCACTCTTACTGGTGGAGCTTCTTGGGTTCGCGGAGAAATTGCAAACGCCGTAGACCTTAACGGATCCAATCAATATGTCGATCTTCCTGATGGGATTGTATCTACTCTCCAAACTTGCACCATTTCAACTTTAGTTAATTTGGATACGGTGAAATGGTGGAACCGAATTTTTGATTTTGGCTCATCCCAAACGAATTATATGTTTGTCACGCCAGAAGCCGGAAACCTCCGTTTTGCCATACGAACACCCGCTATTAATGAACAAATCATCAATGGAACATCGCCCGTTCCGGCTAGTTCATGGCATCATGTTGCGGTCACATTAGATGGAGCGACGGGAATTCTCTACCTTGACGGTGTTGAAGTAGGACGCAACAGCTCCATGACGCTCAAACCCTCGGATTTGGGCAATACCACTTCAAACTATATCGGAAAGTCTCAATTTAATGATCCGCTTCTTGATGGACGGGTGGATGACTTCCGTATTTACAACAAAGCCCTTACTTCAGATGAGATAAGTGCACTTGCTGCATCATCACTGGCTAATGTAGCAGTGACAGGTGTCAAGGTGGATAAAATCGGAGCAAGTGCTGTAGTTGGAGATACGATACAATTAACAGCTGCAGTATCACCTTTAAATGCAACAAATCAGGTAGTAACCTGGACCAGTAATAACCCTGCCGTAGCTACGGTAAACGCTGCAGGTTTGGTTACAGCAGTTGGAGCAGGCAATACGGACATTACAGCTTCAACTGCCGACGGAGGCAAAACTGCAACTTGCGTTGTGTTCGTAGCAGCAAGTGCAGATGAGCTTCAAGATCCAGAGATAGAGTTGGCAAAAAAGCAATTGGTGATTCCCAATGCAGGCGATATACGCGGCAACATCACATTGCCAAGCACAATGACGGTTGGAACGGAAACCGTGAATATCACCTGGATAACTGACAAATCTGATGTTGTGAATGTTAACGAACAGGTAAATGGAAATTATGATCATACACCTCCCGGTGTCGTTACAAGACAGGCAGCAGATACACAGGTATCATTAACCGCACACTTGACGCATGGAACAGCAACCGGAACAAAGGATATCATCATTACCGTTAAGGCAAAACCGGCACCGATCCATGAATCCGATTATGCAGGATATTTATTTTCATACTTTACGGGTGCCAATCGGCCTGATGCGGAACAGACTTACTTCGGATTAAGTCAGGATGGATTGCATTGGGACGCAATGAATGGTAACGATCCGGTACTGACTTCACATGTTGGAACCAAAGGAGTACGGGATCAGTTTATCATGCGTTCGCCTGAGGGCGACAAGTTCTATCTGGTTGCAACGGATCTTCGGATCGCTGATACGGATTGGGGTTCGGCACAAACATCCGGAAGCAAGTCGGTGGTCATCTGGGAATCCACTGATTTGGTGAACTGGTCCAGTGAACGATTGGTCAGGGTTGCCACGGATGATGGGGGAAATACATGGGCTCCTGAAGTTGTATATGATGACAAAACAGGAGAATATGTGATGTTCTGGGCATCACGAGTTGGATCGGATAACTATGCGAAACAAAGGATTTACATTTCCAAGACCAGGGACTTCTATACCTTTTCGAAACCTGAGATATGGATTGAAAGACCGGTTGATGTAATAGACGTAGATATAACAAAGTACAATGGAACCTATTACAGATTCTCAAAAGATGAGACACATTCCAATATTCTTATTGATACGTCCGATCAATTGTTGGGGAAGCCCTACAACGTACTTTCGTCCGATAGCGTTGGAGCGCAGCAGGGTGTGGAAGGTCCGGCAATTTTCAAATTCAACGGTGAGAATAAATGGTGCCTGCTGTTGGACAACTATGGCGGTGGAGGTTACTTTCCTATGGTATCCACTGACATCGCATCAGGGGTATTCAGGAAGCTTGCCCCTTCCGAGTATAGGTTGCCGCCAGGACCGCGTCACGGCACAGTAATGCCGATTACAAAGGCGGAATACGATGCCGTTAAGGCCAAATGGGGGGCATGGAAACCTGTGGAAGCTCCACAGCAAAACCCCGTACTGGAATATAAATTCGATGAAACTAAAACAGGCAACGCAATCCAGGATACCTCAGGCAATAACCGCACTGGCACCTTGAACGGGAATGCAACATATGTAACGGATTCGGATACGAAGTCACAAGTCCTGTATCTGGATGGTTCAGACGGCACATACGCAGCTTTCCCCCAAGGCTTCTTTGATGGGAGAGATACGGTAACGGTTTCCATGGATATCAAGCCGGTAACGGTAAATGGAAACTTCTTTACCTTTGCGATCGGTAAAGATAACAACAAGTATATGTTCTTCCGAACACGGAATACTGAACTGCGGAATGCCATTACAACAGGCTCATATGGCTCAGAGCAGGAGGTCAAAGCAACTACGGATCCCATAGCAGGCAAATGGATGAATATTAAGCTTGTCGTTACACCTACGAGCATGGCCATTTATAAGGATGGAAGATTGCTCAGTAAAAACAAAAATGTAAACATATCCATGTCCGATTTAGGCGAGGACTTACTGGCCTATTTGGGAAAATCATTCTATCATGACCCGTACTTTAAAGGCTATTTTGATAATATCAAGGTATACAACCGCGCGCTTACGGATCAGGAAATCGAAAGTGAATTTGGTATTAAGGATGATTCGGTAAAAATAATAAGCGCAGAAGATGTAACAATGACTACAACAGTTGGCCAAGCACCTCAATTGCCTTCAAATGTAAATGTGAGATACAGTAATAACACGACAGGCACCGTTCCTGTAACATGGGATGCCATCGATCCGCATCAGTATGCAAACCCAGGAGCCGTAACCGTACAAGGATCTTTATATGATAATGAGTACGGGAATCCACTTATAATGAACCGAGCAGATCCATATATTTATAAGCATACAGATGGTTATTACTACTTTACTGCTTCATATACGGACGGCTCAGAAGGTCACAACAATGTAGGCATGTACCAGTATGACCGAATCATACTGAGAAGAGCAACAACGATACAGGGACTTGCCACTGCTGAGGAGAAGGTAATCTATACAAAGGACCCCATTAACGGGAATCAAAGCCCCCATGTTTGGGCACCTGAAATCCATTATATGGATGGAAATTGGTATATCTATTATGCGGCCACAATATCCAATACCGATATTTGGCAGATCCGTCCACAAGTACTCATGTGTCCAGGAAATCTGGACCCTATGGTAAAAGAAAATTGGCAGTATATGGGGCAGATGCAGAAGACCAATCCGTCAGACATGGCTTTTAATGGGTTTTCTTTAGACGCAACAACCTTTGAACATAATGGAACGAGATATCTTGTATGGGCTCAGATTGATTCTGTTTCAAATTTATATATAGCAAGAATGAAGGATCCATTAACGATCGATACGAATGCAGTAAAAATATCATCCCCCCTATATGATTGGGAAAAACATGGATATGAGGTTAATGAGGGACCAAGTGTCCTAAAGAAAAACGGAAAAATATTCATTTCCTATTCCGCAAGTGCTACGGATGCCCTTTACTGCCTTGGACTTTTAACGGCTTCCGATACAAGTGATTTGCTGAACCCTAGTTCGTGGGAGAAGTCACCTAATCCGGTATTTAAATCCGATGCTGCAAACGGGCAATATGGACCGGGACACAATAGCTTTACAGTGTCCGAGGATGGTAAGGATGATATTCTTGTCTACCATGCGCGTGAGGAAGAAAAGTACATCGGCAATGGTTATGAACCGTTATATGATGCAGGCAGGCATACCAGAGTTCAGAAATTGTATTGGAACAGTGATGGTACACCGAACTTTGGAGCACCTGTTGCTGATGGAAAAGTGCTGTCATCTGTGAAAGCTAAAGTCAAGATTATAGTTGCAGAACCATCCCAAACAAATCCTGTGCTGGAATATAAATTCGACGAAACAAAAACAGGAAACGCAATCCGGGATACCTCAGGCAACAACCGCACAGGCACCTTGAACGGGAATGCAACATACGTAACCGATTCGGATACGAACTCACAAGTCCTGTACCTGGATGGTTCGGACAGCACATATGCAGCTTTCCCCCAAGGCTTCTTTGATGGAAGGGATACGGTAACGGTTTCCATGGATATCAAGCCGGTAATGGTAGATGGAAACTTCTTTACCTTTGCGATCGGTAAAGATAACAACAAGTATATGTTCTTCCGAACACGGAATACTGAACTGCGGAATGCCATTACAACAGGCTCATGGGGCTCTGAGCAGGAGGTCAAAGCCACTACGGATCCTATAGCAGGCAAATGGATGAATATCAAGCTTGTCGTTACACCTACAAGCATGGCCATTTATAAGGATGGAAGATTGCTCAGTAAAAACAATCATGTAAATATAGCCATTTCCGATTTAGGCGAGGACTTACTGGCCTATTTAGGAAAATCATTCTATAATGACCCGTACTTTAAAGGCTATTTTGATAATATCAAGGTATACAACCGCGCGCTTACGGAAACAGAAATCGCCAAAGAATTCAACATTACGGATATTCCACTGATTAAGGGTGCGTCAGCAGACGGCTACAGTATTGTTACAACGAAAGCCGATGCGGCGAACCATAAGGCTACGGTATATTTCAGCCGCAGCAACAGCACGAAAAAAGATTTGAAACAAGTGCCGCTAACCTACGTGCTGTCCGAAGGGTGCACGATGGATGGAACAAACGGTCAGACTGTGGATCTATCGAATCCTGTTTCCGTTACCATCCATTTACCGGATCAAAGTACGCAGGTATGGACCGTGCAAGGCGTATTTGCCAACAATCCGGCTTTGGGCGGTCAATTTGCAGATCCTGATGTTGACGTTTTTAACGGGAAATTCTACATCTACCCGACAACCGACGGATTTGAAGGCTGGAACGGAACACAATTCCACGTATTCTCGTCCGATAATATGACGGCTTGGAAAGATGAAGGAGTTATTTTGGATGCGGGAGCAGGCAAAGACGTCCCTTGGTCGATCGGAAGCGCATGGGCGCCAACCATTGAAGAAAAGAACGGAAAATATTATTTCTACTTCTGTGCGAAGCGTCAAGATGGAGCTTCCTTAATCGGCGTAGCTGTAGCTGACAGCCCGACGGGTCCATTTATAGCGCAAAGCACACCGTTGATAACTCCTGAGATCGTGAAGAATGCCGGTATTACAACCATGTGGCAGACCATCGACCCCTCCATCTTCACGGATGACGATGGTACTTCCTATATGACTTTTGGTAACGGATCTCCTGCCATCGTTCAGCTCAATGATGATATGGTAAGCTTAAAACCGGGAACGATGAGAAGCCTGACCGGAGCAACCGATTTTAGGGAATCCATGGTAGTCATAAAGAGAAACGGAGTTTACCACTTTACTTGGACGTGCGATGATGCAGGCAGTGAAAACTATCATGTCAATTACGGTACGTCAAGCAACCTGCATGGTCAAATTGATTTCAAGTATACGTTGTTGGCGAAGGACACAAGCAAAGATATCCTAGGTACAGGACACCAGTCAATCGTCAAGGTGCCCGGCAAGGACGAGTATTATATCGCCTACCATAGGTTTGTAACGCCATTGGGACAGTACACCAGCGGATTCGGCTTCCATCGGGAGACTAGCATCGATAAGCTGGAGTTTAATGCAAATGGGTTGATGAAAGTTGTAACGCCAACCCTGGAGGGTATTACCCAACCTGTAATAGCCGTACCCGTAACAGGTATAACCGTAACGGGCGGAACGACTGTAGAAGCAGGTAAAACGCTTCAAATGAATGCTTCCGTAACACCGGAGAATGCAGCGAACAAGACGGTTACATGGAGTGTTGTAAATGGAACCGGTCAGGCAACAATCGATATAACCGGATTGTTAACAGCGAATGGCGCCGGAACCGTTACAGTTAAGGCTACAGCGAACGATGGTTCAGGCGTTGTAGGAGAATGTGATATTACCATAACTGCTAAACCATCACCAACACCTACGCCAACATCTACGTCAACACCTACTTCAACGCCAGCACAACCAGAACCAACACGAACTCCTGGCAAAGTTGAGGTGGCCCCGCCAGTTGTTGATCAAGCAACAGGCACGGCAACGGCAACTGTCGATTCAGCTGCCTTGGATAAGGCACTTCAAGAGTCCAACGTTGCGTTGGTTGAAATACCAAAGGCTGAAGGCGCAAATTCATTCGTTATCAGATTGCCGGCTCCGGCTCTGGCATCCACGGATGCTGCAAAGATAGTAAAATTGAAAACAGAAACAGCTGATTTAGCGGTTCCTACCAATATGCTGGAGGCATCCGAATTAGTTGGGGCAGATAAGGTTGACATTGCGATAGGAAAAGCGGATACCTCAAAGCTCGACAGTGAGACAAAAGCCGCCATCGGCGAAAGGCCTGTCATTGAGCTTAACCTTAAGGTTGATGGTACAACAAGGTCATGGAGCAATCCAAATGCACCTGTTACCGTAACAATACCCTATACTCCAACCGCTGCTGAATTGGCAGATCCTGAACATATTACGGTATGGTATATTGACGGAAACGGGAAAGCTGTTGCAGTGCCGACAGCCAAATACGATCCGGAGTCCGGCAAAATCACCTTCATTACCACATATTTCAGCAGGTATGCCGTAACGTATGTGAATGACTCTTTTAGCGATATTAACAACTACCCATGGGCGAAGAAGGCCATCGAGGTCATGGCTTCCAAAGGGGTAATCAACGGAGTGGCTGCAGACCGTTTTGCGCCGGACCGTGATATTACGAGAGCAGACTTCGTGTTCATCTTGGTAAAAGCCCTCGGACTTTCTGCAAAGACAGACAGCAATTTTACTGGTGTACGGCAGGACGCTTATTATGCAGATGCTCTTGCAGTGGCTAAAAAACTTGGAATCGCAGCTGGCGTCGGAGACAACAGGTTCAATCCCGATGAGAAGATATCCAGGCAGGACCTGATGATACTGATTGACCGCGCGATGAAAATCGCCAAGAAGGAACTGGCCGCAGGTTCGGATGCGGATCTTGCCCAATTCGAGGATCATGCAAGTGTTGCACCCTATGCAGCACAAAGCGTATCAACCCTAATCAAGAACGGAATTGTTACTGGTGATGGAGCAAAAATAAATCCTCTAGATACCGCTACAAGAGCGGAAGCAGTTGTTCTGATCTACAGAATATACAACAAGTAGAATCTGTAGGAATCTGTAAAATTGATCATCAAACATTCCCTATCACCAAACAAGCCCGGGTATGAACATGAACCCGGGCTTGATATTGAATACCCCCAATACAATCAAACGGATCTGAGAAGGGTATCTCTTATTATTAATGATTTATCGGATATTTCAATTTTAGAAAGTCAAAGTCAACTTTGGGTAATATATTTAGCTAATAATCCGTTCCTATGAGGAAAATATTCGAGGCATTACATGCAAAAGTAACATGGGTGAATGATACTCGTTCGATTACTGCAGCTAAATCAGATTTGTCATTAAAACTTCGGGTAGGTTCTAATGAAGTGGAAATTAATGGCGAAGTAGGAACTAGATACAGAAGTTCAAATAATCAACGGAAGTATATTTGTCCCATCCCAATAAGGCTCGTCAGTGAAGCATTAGGCGCTGAGGTCAAATGGGATACCTTAAACAAGACAGTCGTAATAACAACCAATTAGTAACAATATTGAAGGAATGATTAGGATCAAATAAAGCTTTGTATAATTATGTATAAGTATAATTATTTTAAATATTTTTTTCTAACGAATTCTGCAACAAATACTTCATCTTCGCCACTGGCGAGTGTAGTTTCTAACGAATTCTGAAACAACTAAAACGGAGCCACGCGGGTTTGCGGGCTCCGTTTTCTAATTATTTCTGGAATATCACATTTTTTTCTTCATTGTTTTTGTGTGGAGTCATAATTTTTGAGGAAATTTTCAGAATTATTGAGACTGGATTTTCAGAATTGATGAGAAATATTGCTTCCATTTAAAAAAATCCAATTTGGTTTCCAAAGTAAGTTACTCCATCTGATGACTTCATTATCAATTACGTTATCATGAATTAGAGCTTTGCACCACAACCTTTTCTCCACTGTTCATAGATGCCATCATCGTGATTCACCGAGCTATATGAGAATAGATCAATAATCGATGAGAATACGTCATTGTTTTGAAAAAATTGATATCTTATAATAGCTTTAACGAAAC
The DNA here is from genome assembly GCF_059820445.1 of Paenibacillus sp. sgz302190. NCBI lineage: Bacteria > Bacillati > Bacillota > Bacilli > Caryophanales > Paenibacillaceae > Paenibacillus > Paenibacillus sp. sgz302190. Next base: position 30,659 of record NZ_JBZYAO010000008.1, on the reverse strand, counting down.
CGAATGAAAACGCTACCAAAACAAGGTACGTCCTCAAATTCATCGATGACCTTTTGCGCTGGAGTAGAGTGAAACTGCCATTTGGGCACTTCATATTTTTTTTGGATATCGTTATTTGTCAATAATACGTTGAATATAAAATAGGGGGCCTGACATGGTACGAATAGAAAAATACAGCAAGAAAAGCATCTCAACAATAAAATTCCTCTTTATTATGCCTTTTATGGTTTTACTTGGTGTCTTTGCATATTACCCGCTATATGGTTGGGTTTATGCATTCTTTGACTATACGCCGCCGATTCCGCTGTCCCAATCGCCGTTTGTTGGTCTGAAGTGGTTTCATACCTTGGTCGAAAACCAAGTAAAGATCGATCAAACGCTTCAAATACTCAAGAACACGTTTGGGATGAGTGGCTTGAATCTGCTATTCTCCTGGCTTCCAATGATTTTTGCCATATTCCTGACGGAGATCAAATCCGTACGTTTCCGGAGGTTTATACAGACGGTAACAACCTTGCCGAACTTCATCAGCTGGGTATTGGTCTATTCACTGGCATTTTCAATGTTCTCTAGTGAAGGTATAGTCAACGGCCTTTTGAAACAACTTGGATTTATCGATTCCCCGATATTACTTCTTCAAAACTCCGACCATGTTTGGATTATGATGTGGATTTGGACGACTTGGAAAACATTGGGTTGGTCAGCCATATTGTATATAGCGGCGATTATGAGTATTGATGATTCTCTATATGAAGCGGCCTATGTAGACGGCGCGACAAGAATGCGGGTGATCTGGCATGTAGTATTGCCGAGTATGGTGCCGACCTATTTTGTTTTGTTGATGCTGCAAATTGCGAGTTTTCTGAATAATGGCTTGGAGCAATATTTCGTATTTCAAAATGCATTTAACAAGGATTCCATACAGGCTTTAGACTTATATGTTTACAACCTAGCAATGGGAGGCGGCAGCTATTCCGTGTCCGTCGCGATCAGTATGCTAAAGAGCTTGATTAGTGTTGTACTTCTCTTTTCTGTGAACGGACTATCAAAAAGACTAAGAGGAGAGAGTATTGTATGAGTGATAAAGCAGTAGGGCTGGCGCCGAATGATAAAGTGCATGGCAGCCATCTCACTAGAAAAATTAAAGTCCAGGTCAGCCCAACAGACAAAATGATTACTGTTTTAATATATTTCCTGTTTTCCCTGTATGCGCTTATTTGTGTATATCCATTTTACTCAATCATTATTAATACGATAAGTGCAAACGATATCAGTGCCAAAGGTGATGTTATCTTTTACCCGATAAATATCCAATTTCATAACTACGTGGATGCGTTTAAAATACCGGGGTTGTGGGATGCAGCCATTGTATCTGTAGGAAGGACCGTGATTGGAACCACTTTGACGGTAGGGGCTTCCGCCTTTCTGGGATTCATGTTTACCCAGGAGGACATGTGGAGGAGAAAATTATGGTATCGCTATACGGTTTTAACCATGTTTTTTAATGCCGGGGTTATTCCATGGTATTTGACAATGAGGTCTTTGCATCTGACAAACAATTTTTTGGCCTATATTCTGCCGACAATCGTAGCTCCGTTTTTCATCATTCTTGTAAAGACTTTCGTGGAATCAACGCCGAAGGAATTGCAACATGCGGCAAGTATCGACGGGGCCGGGACCATGACCCTTTTTTTCAAAATCATGTTGCCGATTTGTAAGCCCATATTGGCTACAGTTGCCATATTCGCTGCAGTGGATCAGTGGAACTCCTTCCAGGACACGTTGTTGTTGGTCACGGAGAGCAAACTATATAGCTTGCAGTTTATTCTATATAACTATATTAATCAGGCAAGTTCCATATCCAGCATGGTAAACCTGCAGAATGCCGGTTCGACAGCGATAACAAGTCTGGCAACAAAGCAAACCACTACTTCAATTCGAATGACGGTGACCATTATTGTTGTAGCGCCCATTATGTTGGTTTATCCGATTTTCCAAAGGTTTTTTGTAAAGGGGATTATGATCGGTGCAGTGAAAGGATAACTTGCACCGGTTTAATAAATTGAAACAATATGGGGGTTGAGTATGAGTAAACCTAGTAAAGCAGTAAAAAAATCGATGTTGTTATTGTTTGCAAGCCTCTTAATGGTTTCGATAGCATTGACCGGCTGTGGAGGCGAATCTAACAATAAGGCTGCATCAACGGAACCAAGTAAGTCACCAGACTCCGGTACTGGAGCTACATCCAAGGCTAGTACAGCACTAGATCACAGTAAACCGCTGACCATTACCGTTTTTGACAATGCAGCAAATTATCAAGGTGAGCAGAAAGGGTGGTATGGAAAGCTTATTAAGGATAAGTTCAATATCACATTGAACATTCTTGCTCCGCAGATTGCCGGCGATCAGCTATACAAGACAAGATCGGCAGCAGGAAATTTGGGCGATCTCCTGATCGTCAATAACAATCAGTTGGAAGAATTAATTCCAGCCGGTCTGATTATGGATCTCACGGATAAGATCAAGAATACGCAGAACCTGTCCAAATATGTGGATAATCATTTCAAACCTTTCAATGCAGCATTTCAAAAAGTAAATCCGAATGGCAAGATTTATGCTTTGCCGACTTTTGAGGCAGATACTTCACCAACGACATTCTCGGAACAAACCCCTTACTCAAGCCCAATAATGCCTTGGGATTATTTCAAGGGAGTTGGGGCTCCCAAGCTGAACAATCTGGATGATCTTTTAAATGTTCTGAAGCAAATGCATGAGAAATTTCCCAAGACTCCGGACGGTAAAGCGATCGCTCCGATCACCTTGTGGAAGGATTGGGACAGCAGAGGCACTATGGAAAATGCACGCTGGTTGAGCAATTGGTACGGTTATGAGCAGCCAGAAGGAACCACCACCATCCAGTTGAATGCAAAAGGCGACATCGTTCCGCTCATTGATGACAACAGTATGTACAAGAAGATTCTGCAATTCTATTTTAAAGCAAATCAGATGGGTTTGGTTGATCCTGACTCACCAACCCAGGATTGGAACAAAGTATCAGAAAAGCTGACCAACAAGCAGGTGCTTCTCTTGTGGTACTCATGGGAAACAGGGTTCTACAATACAATTGAAAGAGGTAAAAAGGGTGACGGGAATGTTGCTGTTCCGATCGCTGACATGCACATCATTCAGGCAAGCGATGCTTATTACGGCAATGGTAGAGTATTTGCTATCGGTTCCAAAGCCAATGATCCCGATCGGATCATGGAATTCATGGATTGGCTTGCTTCTCCTGAAGGCCTGCGCTACTATGTGAATGGATTTGAAGGCTTCAACTACGAAAAGACGGCAGACGGTAAATTTAAGCTGACCGAAGTGGGTCAAACCGCATTCCAGAAAAATACACCCGTTCCGGAAGAGTACGGAGGCGGCGGATACCAGGACGGACAAAGCAAGCTTAACACGATGATCATAAGCGATTTTGCCAAAGATCCAAAGACAGGGGAGTTCTATAACAGCAATTACTGGGGCTCAACAATTGAAGCGAACAAGACAGCGTTAACGACGGATTGGCAGAACACCTATAATGCAGAAAACGCAACAGATTACTACCTGAAACATAAGATGATCGATATCGTCCCCAATATCAATACAAGTTTAGGAAGCGATTCATCAGATATTAAAAACAAACGCAGCCAGATTTCTGACTATGTAAAGAACACATCCTGGAAAATGGTATTCGCAAAGAATCAAGCAGAGTTCGACAAGCTTTGGGAAATGTTGAAGAAAGATGTGATAGGCCTCGGCTGGAATGATGTATTTGCTTCGGATACGGAAAAAGCGCAAAAGATTATTAAAATGCGTGCCGATGCATTAGCTAAAAAGTAAAAATTATAATTTTTTATGAATGAGGGATATGTATGATCTGATCTTATATATCCCTCATTCATTTTCTGATTCTAGACTAATACATCGTCCGTCGATGATCTTTTGCAGATTCTTGCAAAGACGCTTTCGTGGAAAGAGTTCGCTTAATGAAAGGAGAAATCAAACATGCTTAGAGTCGTAAACGTTGAAAACGGATTGGTACAAGGGCTGCCAGCAGCCGACCCCCGGATCACGATTTTCAAAGGGATCCCGTTTGCCGCTCCGCCCGTAGGAGAGAACCGCTGGCGTGCCCCGCAGCCCGCCAAAGACTGGAGGGGCGTGCTCAAAGCGTACGAATTCGCGCCGGTCTCGATGCAGGTCAGACAAGAAATCGACGAAAACAATATTTATACCCGGGAATGGGCCGTGGAACCGGACATCGCCATGGACGAGGACTGCCTCTACCTTAACGTGTGGACCCCGGCTAACCGTGCCGATGAAAAGCTGCCGGTGTACGTATGGTATTTCGGAGGAGGTCTGCAGGTCGGTCATACGGCCGAGATGGAGTTCGACGGGGAACGCATCGCCCGAAGAGGCATCGTCGTAGTCACGATCAACTATCGTCTGAACGTGTTCGGATTTCTATGCCACCCTGAAATCACGGCGGAATCGCCGGAAGCTCCCGCGAACTTCGGCCACCTCGACCAACAAGCTGCTACAAGATGGGTCAAACGCAATATCGCTGCTTTCGGCGGCGATCCGGACAACATCACCATCGGCGGACAATCTGCCGGCGGCGGAAGCGTCATGAGCCAGCTTACTTCACCGCAGAACAACGGCCTCTTTCAGAGAGCGATCGTGCAGAGCGGGGTATTCACGGAGCTCTACCCGGGAGCCCGCACGCCCAGGTTTCTGCGCGATATAAGGGAAGCCGAACAGGAAGGTGTTCAATTCTTCGAATTTCTCGGCATTTCCTCGCTTGTGGAAGCGCGGAAGCTTGATGCGGTTTCTCTCCGAGACAAGATGCTGGAGTACAATGCGTTCTGGGGCACCGTCGTCGACAATAAGTTCAGTGATGGCAACGCGTTCGAATTGTTCCTTCAAAACAAGCGCTTGCAGGTACCGGTGATGTTCGGCCATACGTCATCCGAGTTTTTCAGCGCTCCGGAGGCCGATTCGCTGGACGAAATCAAGAACTTGGCCGTCGACTTATTCGGCGATGATGCCAATGAATTTCTTGAAATTTGCGGATTTCCATCAAGCAACTTCGATGAGGTCTTGAAAAAAGCTTCGGTAAGTGGCATCGAATACGCGATACGGATTGCCGGGCAGGCCAATGCAGATACCGGCGCCAATCTCCCGTTGTACTATTACAATTTCGATGCGGGAATCCCAGGTTGGGATAACCCTGGAACGTTCCACTCGGTGGATCTCTGGTTCTTCTTCGAGACCCTCGCCAAATGCTGGAGGCCGTTCGTCGGCAAACATTACGATCTTGCCCGCCAAATGTGCAATTACTGGGCGAACTTCATTCGTTGTGGAGATCCGAACGGCAAAGATTCTACGGGAGAGGACTTGCCGCGGTGGGAGCCCTATACGCCAAATGCACCGTACGGCATGCGATTCGTGGATCAAGCCGAGTTTTCCAGTGAACAACCCAGTGATATGATGCAGCTCCTCGTGAGACAATATTTCAAGAGAAAATCCGTTGAATTCGTATGCGGAAGTATAGATTGACAAGGGGAGGAAGTTCCATGAAACTGGAATTCGGCAACTATATCACTGAGAGGATATTTAGCCATGCAAGAGTTGAAAGGGAAACAGGTTATCATTCATGATGGCGACTTAAAGCGCAGGGAATATGCAAACCGCGCCTGTTCTTTTTGATCGAGTGCTATCACCATAACCAGCTGCCCCATTACCATTTCAATGAACATCTAGTTTTCGATCTAGGCAAGAGTGCCGAACGAGCCGTCGTTCCTTTGCTTCGTTGACTGTTTTCAAACAGTAATATATGCTAATAAATAATTGATGTATTGTCATTTTTTTGATACTGGAGGATCATGATGACCAACATTTTCTATGTTGAGTATGATGCCGCGCACGCAAGCAATTTTGTGTTCGATATCCCTGAGGGCCATAACTGTTGGCTGCTCGTCGTGACCCATACACCTGCCCTGTTCTGGGTCAATGAAGAATTGAAGGAGTACCCGGCACACAGTGGAGTTTTATACCATCCCCATCAAAAAATTTATTACCGGGCCTGCGCGGAACAATATAAGAACGACTGGATTCGTTTCGAATCCAACGAATCGTATGTAACGGAAACATCGCTTCCATTCGGAGTGCCATTTTCATTGAATGACCCTGAATACTGCCACAAAATATTCCAACTCCTCGTCAGCGAACACTCATTTCAAAAATATTATAAAGAATCATCCATTGACTGCTTACTGAGAACCCTGTTTAACAAGCTGCTGGAATCTTACTTTCAAGAAGTAATTACGCCCAAATACTACAACTTGTTAACGCTTCGGACCGCCATTTACAGTAATCCTAGCCAGGACTGGGCGGTTCCGAGAATGGCCGACTCTATCCGCATCAGTCCTGGGTATTTGCAGACAATTTACAAGAAGACTTTCGGGATTTCTTGTATGGATGACGTGATTACAAGCCGCATCCGCCAAGCCAAGGAATATTTGTTGCACGGCTCTCTATCCATCGCGGAGGTCGCTTTACGCTGCGGGTATAACAACGTGGAGCACTTCTGCCGTCAATTCAAGCAGATTACGGGCTTTACACCAAGAAAATTTCACAAGCAGATGGAAGGCGCATCTGTTGAGAAGGCCGCCAAACCGTAACTTACACAACAAAACAGAAGACTCTTCGCCAAACGTCCTACGTGGTTGCATGAACCATTGAATCCCGAAACGGTGATCCCCTGGACGAAGTCAGCATGAAGTTCTGATCGCTGTTTAAGGCGGGCAAGAGAATATTATAGTAACAAAAATGCATCTGACTGGTCTCTTTCTGAGGTGCAAGGTTCATGACTATTAAACGGTTCGGCTGTCACGCTCAACGATACGGACAGCCCAGCTTTCGTGGGACGCCATCAATGCCATTTCACTTGTTCGGTGAAGACGGCATCATTTTATACCGAAGTGGCAGGTGGTTTCACAGGCGTGTTTTTTGGTATGTATGCAACGGGAAACGGTAAGCAGTCTAATGTACCTGCGGCATTTGATTGGTTCGAATACAAGCCTGCTGATTAGAAATAGAATCCGATTGTAAAGTGAAGGAGGCAATCATCATGAGTGGAGCACGTTTAGAGTACAAAGAAAGACTATTTTTTCGCTCCCCAGCCAAGCATTGGGACGAAGCATTTCCGATTGGCAACGGACGGCTGGGAGCTATGATTTTCGGAGGGCCATGCTCCGAACGATTGCAGCTTAATGAAGATTCCTTATGGTATGGAGGGCCGAGGGATCGGCATAACCCGGATGCTTTGGTACATCTTCCGGAAATTCGCCGCCTCATTTTTGAAGGGAAGCTCAAAGAAGCCGAGTCCCTCGCTTCGCTTGCCTTAACTGCGATCCCTGAAACCCAGCGTCATTATGTGCCGCTCGGCGATCTGTTTCTTCATTTCCAAACATTAGACGATAACCAAGTCATCGATTATGAACGGGAGCTCGATTTATCAGAAGCAGTGGTCAGTATTTCCTTCAAGGCGGGTAAGGTTCATTATCGTCGCAAGATCTTTGCGAGCTATCCGGACGGCGCGATTGTGATTCGATTGACGGCTGATACGCCGGGCCAAATTTCCTTTACGGCAAGAATGGGAAGGGAAAGGTTCCGATACGTAGACCGTATCCGCACAGAAGAAGGTAATTCGATCATGATGAGCGGCAATAGTGGCGGAGGTGTTAACTATTGCGGTGTGTTGATGTGCAAACCAGAGGGAGGCCAAATGCGTACGATTGGGGAGCGCTTGGTCGTGACCAATGCCGATGCCGTCACATTGGTCATTTCCGCCGCCACGGATTTTCGAGAGTCCGATCCTGAATCCGCAGCGTTTGCGAATGCCAAGCGTGCTGCTTCACGGACGTATACCGATTTATTAACGGCCCACATTGAGGATTATTGTAAACTGTTTGAGCGGACGTCGTTAAGGCTTGATGCTGCATTCAATGCTGTGGAACAAGACACCTCGAAACGATTGGAACGGATGAAAGCTGGAGATGAAGACCCCGGACTTCTAGCTTTATATTTTCAGTATGGCCGTTATCTGCTTATTGCTTCAAGCAGACCAGGATCTTTACCTGCGAATTTGCAAGGTATTTGGAATAAGGATATGTTGCCGGCCTGGGACAGCAAATTTACCATTAACATTAATGCGCAAATGAACTATTGGCCGGCTGAGATCTGCAATTTACCCGAATGCCATGAGCCTCTCTTTGAATTGATCGAACGGATGATTCCAAACGGTCGCCGAACCGCTCAAGTCATGTATGGGTGCGGTGGCAGTGCTGCCCATCATAATACTGATATTTGGGCGGATACCGCACCGCAGGATCTTTATCTACCCTCGACATATTGGCCCCTTGGTCTTGCATGGTTATGTCTGCATCTTTGGGAACATTATCAATTCGAGCGGAATGAGGCTTTTCTGAAACGTGCTTATCCGATGATGAAAGAAGCGGCTGCTTTTCTTGTTGGTTATATGGTCGAACTTCCTAGTGGAGTGCTTGTCACTTGCCCCTCTGTCTCACCTGAAAACACATATAGATTGCCGAATGGAGAAACGGGCGTGCTTTGCTATGGGCCATCCATGGATAGCCAGATTGCTCGCGAATTGTTTCTCGCATGTCTAGCGGCAGGTGAACAGTTAGAGACGGATATGGACTTCTTGACAACGCTTAAACTTACAATGGATAAGCTGCCACAGCCCCAGATTGGGCGTCATGGGCAAATACAGGAGTGGATTGAAGATTATGAGGAAGTGGAGCCAGGACATCGTCATATCTCACACTTGTTCGCTTTGCACCCGGGAACACAGATCACTCCAGAGAAGACACCAAGCCTAAGTGCTGCTGCTCGCCGGACACTTGAGAGACGACTTGCAAACGGAGGCGGACATACAGGCTGGAGTCGCGCCTGGATTGTGAATTTTTGGGCTCGGCTGGGAGATGCGGAAGAAGCATACGAAAATGTAACTGCCCTTTTGACGCACTCCACATTGCCCAACCTTCTCGATAATCATCCGCCGTTTCAGATAGACGGCAATTTCGGCGGGACTGCGGGTATCGCGGAAATGCTGCTGCAAAGCCATGCTGACGCCATTCATTTGTTACCAGCTCTCCCTAATGCTTGGTCCAATGGTGAAGTAACGGGGCTTCGCGCCCGCGGTGCGGTAACGGTAGATATGGCATGGAAGGACGGTCAATTACAGCATGCTGTACTGAAGCCAGATAATAAAGGGGTGTATCGTATTCGTTGCAATCTGCCCATCCAATTATGGATTGAAGGGGAGATTTACGAGCCAACGCAACTCGACGCATCAACCTATTCGTTTGAGGCGGAGGCAGGGACTACGGTTCATGTACTTGCTAAGGCCGAATCCAAGCCCGCGAATTGAGATTTCGGTTTTATCGTCTAACCAATACTCCTTAGAATGGGATTCTCCGCTGTACGAAGGTGAATCAGGTGAATGAGTTTGGAGCGGCTGCTAGAATGGTCCGGGTCTATCGAATATCAGAATCATTTGGAATCCCTCAAGTTTAACGCCGTACTTAATAGTGCAAGCCATAAAACAGGACTTTCTCAATACCATCAACCTGTGGGAAGTGGCGTTGTTAAGAAATTCAGCGGCCTATACGACTCCTTCTGGTGCTGCACGGTATCGGGGATCGAGGCGATGAGTGAGCTCCAAAAGAACATTTGGTTTAAAAGCGACGGAAGTATACTGCTAAATGCTTTTATATCATCTACTATTGCTTGGAGTGAAAAGAATGTCAGGATCACACAGTTTACCGAATTCCCCGATAAACTTACGTCAACCCTCGTGATTGAAGCTGCTGAACTTACGGCCTTTAAACTGATGTCTTAAGGAACATGCAGTTCAAAGGGTAAGGTATATTGTCATAGATCGTGTGTTTCAGGACCAAGACTACATTGAAATTGACATTGATGCTTTCCTGCATCTAGTACCGTTTCAAGGTGAAGATGGTATGGTGGCGGTCATGTTCGGCAGCATCTTACTCGCTCAGATCGGGTCAAACTCGCAACTGAAGGGAGTTTCCAATCAGAATATCAATGATAAACTCGTTAACCGTGAAAAGGACCGGCTGGAATTTGCTGTGGATGACGATCAGGGCAATCAGGTGATATTCATACCGTTGTTCAGAGTCGAGGAAGAAGAATATTCAGTGTATATGAAAGAAACATCGAATTTAGCAAGGAGTGAACAGATTATTATGAAAAAACAAGCAAGAAATCCATATCTTCCATCATGGGAATATATTCCCGATGGAGAACCGTATGTTTTTAACGGCAGAGTTTATGTATATGGCTCTCATGACCGTTTCAATGGGCATGCGTTTTGCTTGAACGATTATGTCTGTTGGTCGGCACCTGAGGATGACCCGGCAGACTGGCGGTATGAAGGCGTGATTTACAAAAAAACAGATGATCCGCTTAATCCTGATGGAAGCATGTGTCTGTATGCACCAGATGTCACGGTTGGTCCGGATGGACGTTATTATTTGTACTATGCCCTTGACAAGGTTTCTATCGTTTCGGTCGCTGTTTGTGATACCCCGGCCGGCAAATATGAATTTTATGGCTATGTTCGATATGCCGATGGAACACGTTTGGGAGACAGAGAAGGCGACGAGCCACAATTTGATCCAGGAGTGATGACAGAAGGAGAAAGAACGTACCTGTATACCGGTTTCTGTGCAGCTGGGGACAAGTCAAGAAGCGGTGCCATGGCTACGGTCCTGGGTCCCGATATGCTCACGATTTTGGAGGAACCGGTATTTGTCGCGCCAAGTGAACCTTACAGCAAAGGCAGCGGATTCGAAGGGCATGAGTTTTTTGAGGCTCCTTCTATAAGGAAGAAAGGCGATACGTATTATTTTATTTATTCATCCATCGTCATGCATGAACTGTGCTACGCGACCAGTAAATGTCCAACAAAGGATTTCGTATATCAGGGAGTCATTGTCAGCAATAATGATCTTCATATCGGCTCATACAAACCGGCGAATAAACCCATGTATTATGGCGGCAATAACCATGGTAGCATTGTTGAGATGAATGAAAAGTGGTACATTTTTTATCATAGACATACCAACGGAACGAATTTCAGCCGGCAAGGTTGTATCGAACAGATCGAATTCCGCGAGGATGGTACGATTCCGCAGGTGGAAATGACATCCTGCGGTTCGAATGGAGGGCCGCTTGACGGTCGAGGGGAATATCCTTCGTACCTGGCTTGCAATCTGTTTTGCAATGATGAGGCGTTGTATACAGGAGCTCCCGGGGAATGGATGGACTGTCGGTTTCCGAAGATTACCCAAGATGGGAAAGATGGAGATGAGGAGATCGGATATATCGCCAATATGAGGGATTCCGCAACAGCCGGATTTAAATATTTTCAGTGCGATGGGATCAAGAAAGTCAAAATCAGGGTGCGTGGATATTGCCGTGGTGCCTTTGAAGTGAAAACATCATGGGACGGTCCTGCTCTCGGGAAGATATCGGTTGACTTTACAAATATATGGAAGGAATATTCTACGGATCTCGTTATACCGGATGGCATACAAGCCTTGTATTTCACGTATACGGGTACGGGAGGAGCGAGTCTAGCTTCGTTCACATTGGAATAACCAACATAGGATTCTGCTCATTCCAGGCAACGTTCTTTAAAGCAAGGATTGGAAAAGCAAGAGAGCTGCTCAAGCAGGATGAGCTGAAAATTTCGGAGGTCGGTTTTCGTGTGGGGTACGAGGCGGCTCACTCGTTTACCCGATTTTTCAAGAAAATGACCGGTTTGACACCCTTGGAGCATCGGGGTGCCCTACGAGCTAAGAAGTGAGTTGAGAAAGACGTCACGACTATTGAACATGGCTGTTTATTGTAGGAACTAAATGAAGGAAAGGGGTAATGCAGATGTACCCGAATCCCATTATATGGGCTGACTATCCGGACCCCGATGTGATCCGGGTGGAGGATACTTATTATATGGTCAGTACGACCATGCATTTTATGCCGGGGTGTGTAATATTGAGGTCGTATGACCTGATCCATTGGGAAGTGGCAACATATGTATATGATGCTTTGGATGATACACCGGATCAGAGGCTGGAGGGTGACCGACAGATCTATGGAAAGGGAATGTGGGCGGCATCTTTGCGTTACCATCAAGGTAAATATTATGTATGTTTCGTAGCAAACGATACTCATCAAACGTATTTGTTTTCTGCGTTTGAAATCACAGGACCATGGATGAGGCACCCGAATATCGAAGGATTCTATCATGATTGCTCACTTTTGTTTGATGATGATGGCAGAGTTTATATTATATATGGAAATGCCGAGATTCATCTTACAGAATTAAAGGAAGATTTGACCGGTCCCAAGCCTGGTGGATTAAACCGGATCATAGTGAGGGAGACAGGACCTTATCATCTTGGTTATGAAGGTGCCCATATCTATAAGATTAATGGAAAATATTACGCATTTTTTATACACATTACACAGTCCAGACATAGTCGCAGAACACAAGCCTGTTTTGTAGCAGATTCCCTGGAGGGGGACTTTGTTGGCGGAGAGGTGTTTGATGATGACATGGAGTATTTTAATGCAGGTATAGCACAAGGCGGAATCGTTGATACGCCAGATGGTAAATGGTATGCCCTCTTGTTTCAGGATCATGGTGCCGTTGGCCGTATCCCTGTCTTGGTGCCTTTGCATTGGGAAAATGATGTTCCGGTATTCGATAGGAAGCCACCCCCATATATCGACATTCCGAGTACTAGACCCGGATATGAATACAAACCTTTGGTCGGAAGCGATGATTTCTTCTACAAGCCGGATGAGAACGGCAAGGTTCATCTGAAAGACTACTGGCAGTGGAATCATATCCCGACAGATATTTTGTGGTCCGTAACGGATAAACCGGGTACATATCGTATTCAATCTGGAAAAATCAATCCCAATTTAACATTTTCGGTAAATACATTGACACAGCGTACAATGGGGCCCGCATGCGAAGCTATCGTTACCTTGGATGGAAGCGAGCTAAAGGATGGCGATTATGCAGGCTTGTGCTTCTTGATCAGCACCTATGGCTTCATTGCACTTACCAAGGAAGCTGGACAATACTACTTGGTCATGTTGGCAAGAACCACAGACGATAAAACGATCTTCGGAAACCTAGTAGACAAAGAGACTGGGGTGGAATATGCAAGGATTCCAGTGGACAGTGACAAAGTTACTTTGAAGGCTTATGGCAATTTCGTGAACAATACAGACGAGTGCGAGTTTTATTACATGGACGGAGAAGACTGGAAAAAGCTTGGTATTACCCATAATATGGTCTGGAAAATGGATCAGTTTGTAGGGGCACGTTACGGGTTGTTCCTATATTCTACCAAGGAGATTGGAGGAACGGCTCAGTTTTCTAGGTTCGTGTACAATGTGATGAAATCCTGAGGATGAGTGAGCATACATGAGATAAATCCTTAGTATTGAGGGACGGGAAACTATAGTTGAATAACTAAACCAGCTAATACCTTGTCAAGATTTTTCAATAACACCGCAGTGTATATTTAGTGATAAATAATAACTTTATCTTGATTCCATGGTTGTAAAAGATTATTATGGACTTGTGGATAGGAGTGATACCATGCCTATTATTCAAGCGCTGGACAGAGCATTGAAAATATTGGATTTATTCGACGAGCATACGACAGAGCTGAAAATTACAGAAATCAGCGCGAGAATGGAGCTTCACAAGAGTACAATACACTCCTTATTGAAAACGCTTCAGTTACACGGTTATATCAATCAGGATATGGAAACAGGAAAGTACAAGTTAGGGTTAAAGTTCCTGGAAAAGGGACAGCTTATGCTGCAAGGCCTGGACATCCGTACAGTTGCCCGAAAGCACTTGACTGCTTTGTCGGAGCAGACAGGTCAGACAACCCATCTCGTTATTCTTGATGGGAAGGAAGGCGTGTATTTGGATAAAGTTGAGGGGGAAAAAGCTGCGATTCGCTATTCCCGAATCGGTCGCAGAATATCACTTCATAGCAGCGCGGTAGGAAAGGTACTGACAGCCTTTAGAACGAAGGATGAGATCGATATGCTCCTTCGGAATTACCATTTCTCCAAGATTACAGAAGCGACGATTACGGACAGAGAGGCATTCCTTCGCGAATTGAATCAGGTAAGTGAGCAAGGGTACTCCATTGACAATCAGGAGAACGAACCGGGCGTACGATGCGCTGCAGCTCCTATTTTCGAACATAATGGTTCGGTTGTAGCAGCGATCAGCATATCAACTTTAATTTCAACGGTAGATGACCTATTGTTTAAGCAGTATATTGCCCTACTTAAGAAAGAAGCAGAGACGATTTCACAGACCCTGGGGTTTCGGCAAGTTTTGTAAAGCATGTCGAGTCCAGGCATTCTTTACACTAGAATTCGAGAACTCTGTTTTATAATGTAAAACAAATTCAAGGAGTGAGCTATCTATGAGAATTATCCGTTTTGTAAATGAAGGGCTTTCACAGCTAGCTGCAGTTAATGACAATGAACAAATTTTCGCACTGCCGCAATGCGATTTTTTAACCTTGATCCAAGAAGCTGACGAAACGGAGATTTCACCGCTCGAGTTGGTTTTCAAAACGATCGAAAATAGGGAAGTGCTATCAGGTCAAGTCGATCAGCTGCAGCTTCTGGTTCCAATTGAAGCGCCCGAAGTTTGGGCTGCTGGGGTTACGTATGAGCGAAGCCGGGATGCGCGAAATTATGAGGCAACCGAAGGCAAACTGGATGCCTTGACCTTTTACGATAAAGTTTATGACGCTGTGCGTCCGGAGATTTTTTTCAAATCGACGGCTGCCCGAACGGTAGGACCGGGCGGCGACGTACAACTTCGAAGCGATTCCGTGTGGCAGGTGCCTGAACCGGAGTTAGGGCTTGTTCTGAACGCTAAGGGGAAAATCGTAGGGTACACCATTGGCAATGATATGAGCTGCCGGGATATTGAAGGCGAGAATCCGCTCTACCTGCCACAGGCCAAAGTATGGAAGCGTTCCTGCTCCTTGGGACCAGCGATCCGTTTGGCCGAAACGGTAGACGACCCTTACAACTTGCAGATTACAAGCCGAATATATCGTAACGGGGAAAAAGCCGTCGAGGGAACGGCTAATACCAATCAGCTAAAACGAAAGCTTGAGGAATTGACCGAATATTTGATTCGGGATAATGTATTGTTTGACGGAACCGTGCTGCTGACGGGAACTTGCATTGTACCGCCTAACGAATTTACACTCGCTCACGGAGACCGGATCGAAATTGAGATTACCGGTATTGGGACACTTGTCAATCATGTTGTAGGTGCAAGAAGCTAATCTGTAATTATACATTTGATTTATAAAATACATACATTCAAGGAGGAATATATATGGCATCTGTATTTGTTGGAGGGCAAACCTATTTAAACTATATTAACGGTGAATGGTGTCCAGCCGGCACTGGGCAAACCGTCCCCAGCATAAATCCTGCCAAAAGAAGTGAAGTCGTGGGCTATGTGCAGTCGTCGTCATTGGAGGAAGTGAACCAAGCGGTTGCGTCCGCCAAAGCGGCACAGCAAGGTTGGAGAAAGTTATCGGGCTCGGCAAGAGGCGACTACTTGTTTAAAGCGGCCAATGCGCTGGAAAGACGCATCGATGAAATTGCCGAGACGATGACGCGTGAAATGGGCAAAACATTGCCGGAAGCAAAAGGCGAAACGGCACGAGGGATCGCCATCCTGCGCTACTATGCCGGTGAAGGGATGCGGAAGATCGGTGAAGTGATACCCTCCACGGACAGCGAAGCGCTGATGTTTACGACCCGTATACCGCTTGGGGTTGTCGGAGTTATTTCACCTTGGAATTTTCCAGTGGCGATTCCGATATGGAAAATGGCGCCAGCCTTAATTTATGGTAATACGGTCGTGCTGAAGCCTGCTCAGGAGACGGCGGTGACGGCTGCCAAAGTCGTAGAATGCATCGCTGAAGCGGGACTTCCTGCCGGAGTTATCAATTTAGTGACCGGAAGCGGATCTATAATCGGGCAAGGACTTGCAGAGCATCCGGATGTAAACGGAATCACATTTACCGGCTCCAATCAAGTTGGCAAACGGGTCGGTCAGGCGGCACTAGCCAGAGGGGCGAAATACCAGCTTGAGATGGGCGGGAAAAATCCGATCATTATCGCTGCGGATGCCGATTTGGATTTGGCGGTTGACGCGACGATCAGTGGCGGAATCCGGTCGACAGGACAGAAATGTACGGCAACAAGCCGTGTCATTGTGATGCGTGATGTGTATGAAACTTTCAAAGAAAAGCTCCTGAGCAAATTAAAAGGTTTAACAGTTGGTCATGGATTAGATGCCGGTACATGGCTCGGCCCTTGCGCAAACGAAAATCAGCTAAGAACGGTGCAGTCCTACATTCAAAAAGGAATAGAGGAAGGAGCTGAGCTGTTGTTCGGCGGTGCTTCACCGGATCATCCAGATCTCGCCGAAGGCTTCTATATTCAGCCCACTGTGTTTGATAAAGTAACGCCAGAAATGGCGATTGCCCGGGAAGAGATTTTCGGCCCGGTCCTCGCGCTAATTCAAGTCGAAACCATGGAAGAAGCCATTCAACTGGCTAACAATTCGGATTATGGTCTGAGCGCTTCCATTTACACGCAAAGCATAAGCAATATTCTTTCGTTTATTCAAGATATGGACGCCGGTTTGGTAAGAATTAATTCCGAGACAGCCGGGGTGGAGCTGCAGGCCCCATTCGGCGGGATGAAGCAGTCCAGTTCTCATTCGCGCGAGCAAGGTCAGGCGGCAATCGAATTTTATACCTCGATAAAAACGGTATTTCTCAAAGCGTAAGCGTATCACTTTTGCTATAAAACCTAATTCGGAAGGGTGAGGGTTGATGAAAGAGCAATTAAAATCGATTATGGCTCATGAAAATAACGATTTGTTTACGATCCGTACGCACGCGCAAGGCCCAAAAGGCTCATTGCCATTAACAAAAGAAATGTTATTGCATGCTCCAAGCGGAGAATTGTTCGGTCTTACCCAAAATGTTGGAATGGGGTGGAAACCTTCCCGCCTGAAGGGTAAACAGTATCTTTTGTTAAGCACGCAAGGAGGCATACGTAAGGAAGATGGCAGTCCCGTCGCACTCGGCTATCATACCGGTCACTGGGAAGTTGGCCTGCTGACGCAGGCTGCAGCAGAGGTGATCACGGAAAGCGGTGGGGTTCCTTTCGCCGGATATGTGAGCGACCCTTGCGACGGTAGGTCCCAGGGTACGGAAGGCATGTTTGACTCTCTTCCTTACCGCAACGATGCAGCGATCGTTTTCCGGCGTCTCATCCGCTCCTTGCCGACGCGCAAAGGCGTGCTCGGTGTAGCAACCTGCGACAAAGGATTGCCCGCCATGATGATTGCTCTGGCCGGGATGCACGAACTTCCTTGCGTAATTGTGCCCGGCGGAGTGTCATTACCCCCCACGGAGGGCGAGGACGCTGGGAAAATCCAAACCATAGGTGCAAGGTATGCTAATGGTGAAATCAGTCTGGAAGACGCTGCCGACCTCGGCTGCCGGGCTTGTGCCACACCGGGTGGAGGCTGCCAGTTTCTTGGAACGGCAGCTACTTCGCAGGTTATTGCAGAGGCTATGGGCATGACGGTGCCTCACGCTGCGCTTGCACCATCGGGACAGCCCGTATGGGAAGAGATGGCCAGGCAGTCGGCCCGCGCTATGATGACGCTCGAGGAAAAGGGAATCCGGATGAAGGATATTTTGACCGAAGCGTCCATCCATAATGCGATGGTTGTTCATGCGGCCTTTGGCGGATCGACCAATTTGCTGCTGCACATTCCTGCCTTCGCTCATGTGGCAGGGCTGCCCGTTCCGACCGTTCAAGACTGGATTCGTGTCAATAAAGACGTACCAAGACTAGTCAGCGTTTTGCCGAATGGTCCGGAATATCATCCGACTGTTCGAGTGTTTCTGGCCGGAGGGGTGCCGGAAGTGATGCTGCATCTCCGCCGTCTGGGGGTACTAAAAGAAAATGCGTTGACAGTAACCGGTGAAACGCTGGGGACTGTACTGGATTGGTGGGAAACGAGCGAGCGCCGAGGGCGGATGAGAAGTCTGCTTATGGAAATGGACGGCATAGATCCGGACAACGTCATCATGAGTCCAGAACGTGCCAAAGAAAGGGGATTGACCTCGACGGTTACGTTTCCTATGGGGAATCTGGCTCCGGAAGGATCAGTGATTAAATCGACGGCGATTGACCCGACAACCGTTGGAGCGGATGGGGTTTACCGCCATCGGGGCAAAGCCAAGGTGTTTACCTCAGAGAAAGCGGCTATCTCGGCAATCAAGATCGGCGGTATTCAAGCCGGTGATATTATGGTGTTGATGGGGCGCGGACCATCGGGTACGGGGATGGAGGAGACCTATCAATTAACCTCAGCTCTAAAGCATTTGCCGTTCGGCAAATACGTGTCCCTAATTACCGATGCTCGGTTTTCGGGCGTATCCACAGGTGCCTGTATCGGTCATGTTGGACCTGAAGCGTTAGCTGGCGGACCGATTGGTAAGCTGCGGGATGGAGATACGATTGACATCGTAGTTGATCGTAACAGCTTGGAAGGCAGCATCCATTTTCTAGGCGATGGTGACGAAGTGCTGACCCCCGAAGAAGGAGCACGTGTGCTTGCTGCCCGAGTCCCTCACCCGGAGCTCGCCGCAGACGAAAGACTTCCTGACGATACTCGTTTATGGGCTGCATTACAATCTGTCAGCGGAGGAACCTGGACAGGGAGCGTTTATGATGTGGATCGGATTCTTGCTGTCTTGGAAGCGGGGAAAAAAGCTTTGGCTGTGCAAAACAATTAGGAGGGGAAGTATGAAATGAGCTATATTACGAACTGATTTTGCCAGGATTCAATCCAGATCCTTCTATTCTTAGGGTTGATGAGAATTACTATATTGCCACGTCTACGTTTGAATGGTTTCCCGGTGTTCAAATTCATCATATCAGAACGGTGTTTTTTATTTGATCTACACGGATGTAAAAAGCAGTTGGAGCTTTCAAGGATACCCACAACTATTTGGTAACAGCTACGGATATTAGTGGGCCTTGGTCGGAGCCTATTTACCTGAATAGCAGTGGATTCGATCCGTCTTTGTTTCACGACGATGATGGGCGCAAGTGGCTCGTCAATATGCTTTGGGACTCCCGCAAACAAAATATGCCGGCTCCTCGCCGGCTACACTGCATGGGACTTTGGAAACCTTTTTCGAGCCGACTTCAAACGAAATCATTTTGGGATGGTTGACAATGAATCCCATAGCCCTTGTTCGTTACATAAAACAGTCAGCCGGGTTTGCCCTCTTTTTCTTCTATGTCTAACCAATTTTTTCAAGAAAATTTTCAGAATTAGTGAGGATAGATTCTCAAAATTGTTGAGAAATCTATAATTAATTGAGGTCGACGAAGACGCCGTGATCGAAGGATTTACGCTCAGTATGAGAAGTTGTAAAGTAGGGAAAACGTTCACGCAGACGGCGCAATTGGCGTACTCAGTTTTGTTAAATTGGGCGGGTGCCACACCGATAAATCCGCTCTGGTAAAGAAATGAAACTCAGCCCATGCTTACATGCATGAAATTTACGGTATGATAGATGCTATCCGTGAAAACATCATTCGATACGCTTTTTATATGGGGATCGAGAACAATGAAAATGGAAAATACGTAAAACTAAAATTCGTTTGAAATAAATGTATATATGCATGTGCAGTTGAAAGGCTAAAATATTTTTTCTAACGAATTCTGCAACAAACCGTCAATTTCGCCACGGTGCATAGAAAATTCTAATCAATTCTGGAACAACAATAACGGAACCACGCGGAAACAGCAATAGCGAAGCCCGGGGGGGCTCTTTTGCATCCACGAAGCTTCGCTCAATCGCTTGGTAACGAAAACTGTAAAGATATTTACCCGACTTGCTTCTACTTTGTTCTGTTTTACCCACTCTTTACTATCCTCCAAACATGTCTTCTAACGACATTTCGGGACCGGGTGCATTCCTGCAAATGGGTGCGTCCACTTTGACTACGCCCTTGAACTGTTCTGATTTATCGAATAGCGTCTGTTTTAATTTCTCAATGGCAGGCACTACCCGATCAAATAAAACGGATATTACTGATGCGGCCAATACCTGGATCATTAAACATTTCGTGGCGGTAACAGTGTCTAAGAAACATAGGCATTTCCTATATGTTGTATAGATATATCCATATTGATGGACACCTTATGATGCTAATAAAATTATGGGGAAGAATATTTTAGTCCAAGTTTCCCGAGAGAGGAGGCAGATTTTATGTGGTCTATATTATTAGCGTTAGGTGCTGGGATCGTGATAGGGGTTGTTTTTCAATCTCTCCGTATACCGTCTCCAGCTCCTCCAATGTTAGGGTTGATAGGGCTCTTCGGCATGTTTCTCGGACAACGGCTTATCCCGTGGATTCAAAAGCTGTTGAATTAGAATCACCATTGATCTTTTTAACTCAACCTTGGAGGGGATAAATCGATACCGAATGATACTAAGTAGGTACGGGGCGGCATTTTGGCATCCATGTTCCCACCGTCGGTTTTGGCTTATTCGATGGAAATGTTTCCGCTCCAAAGAAGAGCTACCATTATCGGGTTAAATAGTCCGATCTTAAAGTTAGGGGTGATCATATTTGACATTAGAAACTGCAGGAATCCATCACATTGCTGCATTGGCTCGTAATCCGCAGGAGAACGTCAATTTTTATGCAGGCATACTTGGTCTTAGGCTCGTAAAGAAAACCATCGACTTTGCCGACACGCCGGAAGTTTACCACTTGTATTTCGGCGATCAATCCGGAAGCCCCGGTTCCATTATGGCTTTCTATCCCTGGCCCGACTCTAGGCCTGGAGAAGTAGGCGGGGGGCAAGTAGGAATAACTACGTTTGTCGTGCCGCCCGGCTCATTCGACTTTTGGGAGAAGCGGCTCAACAGCTTCGGCATAACCCCACAAAAGTCAGTCCGGTTTCAAGAATCATACCTTCAGTTTAGGGATCACGAAGGGCTTCATCTTGAAATTGTTGAGCGCGAAGATGGATTGAACAGCGAGTGGTCGTTTGACGGAATTCCTACGGACAGAGCGATAAAAGGATTTGGCGGTGCTGTTCTTTTCAGCATGAAAGCAGAGAAAACGATGCATATGCTTGAAAACGTATTGGGATTGAAAAAAGTAGGTGAAGACGTCGGTTACGCTCGTTTTCAATCATTCGGACATATCGGGAACCTGATCGATGTTCCTTTTGAGAATAAGCAATGGAGACATGGTGGGGCAGGTACCGTTCATCACATTGCCTGGCGTGCAAAAGACTTTCAGGAGCATGAGCAATGGTTCCAGAAAGTTAGTGAGGGTGGCTATGTACCTACTCATAATGTAGACCAGCGATATTACAATGCGTTTTATTTCCAGGAAGATGGGCACATCTTATTTGAAATTGCAACCGATCCTCCAGGTTTCGCACGAGATGAAACTCCTGATGCATTAGGTGAAAAATTGATGCTCCCGGAATGGCTTGAACCCGTACGTGGTAAAATTGAAGCTAACTTGCTGCCAATTGAAGTGAGGGCGCTAGATGGAGACAAAAGATGAGACATATCTTTGAAAAGGGAGCGGCTTACACGTGCCTACACTTGTCCTTTTTCACAGGCGAAACGGAGCAAGATTTATTGCCACTGGCCAAACTCCAAACTCGTTTCCTCCATCATCCGTTCTTTCCCTAAGGGGGAATGTGACGTCCAGATCGGCGGCTTCGGCATTACGCCCGAGCCGGATGCGCTCGTGACGAAGCCACGCGGCACGAAAGTGCTGGGGAACATACAACAAATTTAGGATAGAGGTGTGATTATGAATCGTACTGTGAAATTATCGATTATATCCTTGCTGATTCTCCTCTTCGCCTTAGAGCTTGTCGCTTGCGGCAAAGACACTGCCGCTCCGGCGGCGAAAGATGCAGCGCCCGTCGACAAAAACGCTGCCTCGGCCAAACCGGCTGCTTCCGCTGCTGTCGAAGTGAAGGCCGAAGCGTCCAATTTTGAGTGGAAGCTGGATAAAACCGAATTTACCTCCGGAACGCCGATCCATTTCACCGTCACTTCGAAGCAGGGCATGCACGGTTTCGCCATCGTCGGCACTGACTCGAAGATCGCGCAAGTCGCCGAAAATGCAACGAAAGACGTCACCTGGACGCCTGACAAACCCGGCGAGTACACGATCAATTGCATTTTCATGTGTGGCAGCGGCCACAGCACGATGATAACGAAGATTACGGTGAAATAATGGTAACACCTCTCTGAATCTTCGCATAACATCGATTTATAAATACAATATATGATCAAATGGAGGAAAATATGGGTGGAATAGCGATATTCGGATTCGGGCGCATTGGCAGGCAATTGCTAAGAGTCGCTTTGCAGGAAGAGCTTTTTGTTCCGGTTTCCATTTCGGACATCAAAGATGAGGCGACGCTAGCGGCGCTATTCGAAGTGGATACCAACTATAGACGCTGGCCTGAAGATGTTTCCGGGCATGAAGGCCGTATCGTTATCGGCGGCAGGGAAATAAAGTTTATCAATTCGTCGAAGGAAGTCCCGGATTGGAAGGCATTGGATGTGGACTTGGTTATCGACTGCACAGGCCGGGCCGTTACCCGTTCCGTTGCCGAGGTCCATTTGGAACGTGGTGCCAATAGAGTGCTGGTTAGCGGCCCAAGCAAAACTTTTGAAGATTGCGATGCCGTGTTGCTGAAAGGAATAAATCTGGATCAGTTTGATCCGGTCAAGCACAGGATCATAAGTATGGCGAGCTGTACAACCAACGCATTGGCAGCGGTCATCAAAGTCGTCAGGGAAAATTTCGGGATCAAATTCGGTTTATTCTCAACAGTTCACTCCTATACGAACACACAATCACTAACCGATCAGCCTATGAAGGATCGACGGGATTCATGGGCCGCTGCGGAAAATATCATTCCTTCCTCATCCGGAGCTGCAAGAGCATTGAAGTTCATTTGGAACGATCTGCAGATTACGGGTAAGGCATACCGAGTTCCAACTCGTACGGGCAGTATTGCTGAATTAAACCTGGTGACGGAAAAGCCGTGCACGGTCCAACAGGTGAACGATATGTTCCGCAGAGCCGCTGTGGAAGGCGAGTTGAAGGGAGTCTTGGACGTTTTGGAAGAGGAATGGGCGTCTTCTCGTATTGTAGGCGATTCCCATTCCTCCATCATTGACCTTCCTTTGACCCAAGTACAAGGAGAAATTCTCTCAATCGCAGCATGGTATGATAATGAGTGGGGCTATGCTTCACGATTAGCCGAAGTCGCGGCTTATCTGGTAAATAAGTAAAATTGTTAGATAAAAAGGGAGTATTAGTATGGTCGAGAAAAAGGTAACATGGCTGGAACTTTTTTATGATCTGCTTTTTGTAGCGGCAGTGTCAAAATCGAACCACATCTTGTTGCATGCAGACCATGGGATCATTCCCTTTGAATACTTAACCAAATTTGTTTTAATATTCATACCAATTTGGTGGGGATGGGTGGGACAAACTCTCTTTAATAATCGTTTTGGCCAAGATATAGGAACTCATCGAAAATTCATGATCTTTCAATTATTCTTTGCTTTAATTATGACAGCAAGTCTATCCGTAGATTTCGATCGATACTATATTCCCTTCCTTGTAGGTTATATTGGTTCGAGAGCGCTGACAGCAATTCAATATCTTACCGTACACAAATCAAATGGCACACATCAGCGGATGACCGCTCGATATTTGGGGACGCGATTTTGGATTGGGATATTCATTTCTTGCTGTTCACTTTTCTGTGACTCATGGATCCGTTATGCAATTCTGTATACTGGAATTGCCGTAGATATCATGCAGCCGTTATACGGCCGGCGGTATCTGATAATAACACCCACACATACCCATCACTTATTGGAACGCTTTGCATTATTTACACTTATTCTTATTGGCGAGTCGGTCATTGGTATCCTTTCGGTCTTGCAGTCTAGTTACTGGAACTGGGCAACTATGTTGTTCGCCTTATTTACTTTTATATTAGTGATTGCCATGTGGTGGCAATATTTTGATAGTATTGAAAGGAAAGTGAGGAAGGATATACAAACAGCTGGCCAAACGATTATTTATGGTCATTTATTCATATATGTATCCATGGGCTTAATAGCTGCTTCGATCCAATTAATATTTCAGGAACAACTGCATTATCCATTTATGTTGGCTTTTATTTTCGGATCAGTTCTGCTTTATTTTATCTCTACATCATTCGTTTTTAACCGATACAGACATAAACATCTAAGGCTGAAAACCTATCATTTGGCGACATTATTAGGACTGCTAGGTTGTTTTTTTGCGGTGGACAATGTTTATATCGCACCTAATTTTGTAATTATTGGAAAAATCATGATATTTTTTATTGTGTATGCGAAGTTATCGGCTTGAGTTTATATAGGAGTGTGAAAGGAAGTGTCTGATGAATTCCAGCGATATGTAGGGAAAGATATCGAAGTTTTATTTCACCCAGAAAGATGCATTCATTCGGCAAATTGTATGAGTGGGTTACCTGTAGTTAACAAATAT
This sequence comes from Paenibacillus sp. sgz302190, assembly GCF_059820445.1. NCBI lineage: Bacteria > Bacillati > Bacillota > Bacilli > Caryophanales > Paenibacillaceae > Paenibacillus > Paenibacillus sp. sgz302190. The sequence continues at coordinate 5,783 of NZ_JBZYAO010000008.1, read as the reverse complement.
TAATAAATGGTTTACTATTTTAATAAATGGATCTTCAGTACATGCTGAAGGTCCATTTTATTTAAAGTAGAGACGAAAAATCGACAACGCTCCCCTGCGCTGAGAGTTGGAAGTGACATAGTTGCGAGACAGGTTCAGGTAATCGGCCATGTTGAACAGGCTGATCTTCATATTTTCAGACTACACGGACCAACCCTAAAATCTAGTAACCTCACCCGAAATCAAGCGGATATATTATATGACAGGTTCGTCTTATAATGATTACAAAGTCATTGTCATCCAGAGATCACCCCGATCACGCTCATCACTACCAATCAGCTATTATACGAAGGATCAGTTGGGTCGGAACTAAAATTTTTCTTTCACATTCTTATAGCGTCCTCGATTTTACCATTGATGGTCTGTACATCTAACTAAGGGGGATACACTATGGAATTGCGCCAGCTTGAATATTTTATTCAAATATGCAAATCGGGAAGTTTCACCAAAGCTAAAGAAGAATTAGGTGTGACTCAGCCTACACTAAGCCAGCAAATTCGGGTTTTGGAAGACGAGTATAATATTCCATTGTTCAATCGGGTAGGTAGGGGGGTTGAAGTAACGGAAGCGGGGAAAATTCTCTTGAATAAGGGCAACGCTATTATGAATCTTCTTGAAGATGCACGAAATGAAATATATGGCCGAAACAATATATCTAGAGAAACAATTTCTATTGGGTGTTGTCCTGCTGAACTTGAATATCTTGCTCCTTATTTCATGAGATTTCACCAAAAGTACCCGAATATTTTATTGAAAATTATCGATGCAGAGGATGCCGAGAAAAAAGTTCTGGAGCAAGTGGTAGACTTTGGAATCACTGCAAATTCGATTTCTGATGCTTCGGTCATTTCGACTCATTTGTATAGACAAGAAATGGCGCTATTGATTCACTCAGAACATCCTTTGGCCGATAAATCTTCGATTCCTTTCCGATCCTTGAAGCAAATGAATTCGATCATGTTTCTAGAACAAAACAAATCATTAATTGAAAGGTATTGTTTCTCGTGTGGGTTTACCTTGAAGTCGACCATAGAAACGTCCTCCACTTCAGTATTGATTCATTGGGTTCGCCATAGACTTGGAGCAGCTCTTATACCAGCATCTTTGCTCGAAAGTATAAGGGACGATTCTTTGCGTATTATAAAATTAGAAGGCCATGCTCCTTGTTGGGATATATCTCTTGTATATCTTAATTCCGTTAGTATGAGGTCCACTGCACGCATATTCGTTCAAGAGATAGATTCATATGTAAGAATGGGAGACGCGGGATGATGGTATTACACAGTTACAACTCTATTGGGAAAATAGGAGTGAGGTTGAGGTGAATCTTTCATGTTCAGGCAATTAGAATGTTTCATTCAAATTTGCAAAGAAGGAAGCTTTACTAAGGCTGCAGACATTTTAATGATTTCTCAACCTACTTTAAGTCAACAGATCCGCTTTCTAGAGGTAGAAGTTGGAACCCCTTTGTTTGAGAGAGCTGGTAGAGGGGTAAAGATTACAGCTGCCGGGAAAATACTTTACGAAAAAGCTCTTTCCGTGATGAGGCTCATCGAAGAATCTAAGAAAGAAACTCACGAGTTACGCAATGCCCGAACAAATAAACTTTCGATAGGAATCTCACCTATGGACTTTTCTTGTTTAAAACCTCGTTTTTTGAAATTCCATGAACAGTATCCTGATACTACTTTAAAATTTGCCAGTGCAGAAAATATATCACAGCAATTATTGAATAATAGTATCGATATTGGCATTATCGACAATCATGATCCAAACAAAGAAATTCATATGATGCACCTGTATAAAGAAGAACAAGTATTGGTCGTTTATGCGGATCATCCATGGGCAGATCGAACCTTTATTTCTTTTCAAGAGCTAGAAGATTTAGAATCTTCCTTATTTGTTAGTGATATAAGTTTAATCGAGCAACTTCATACATTCAGCGCTAAGATCACCAAATCCTTGCAATCAAAGTTTGAGTCAACTTCCATGGCAATTCTTCTTTTTATGGTACTGCAAAAGATGGGGGTAGCTATTTTACCTGCTTCTTTAATTGGAAACTTTGGTCAGCAATTGAAAATGATTCGTCTCATAGATCCAACGCCTGTTCGTGAGATCAAGCTTATTTTTAAAAAGTATCATTATAATAATCCTTCTGTTCAAAAATGTATCGATTCTTTTCTAGAACAATCGAAAAAGTTGGCAGACTACAGCCATTGCAAATAGGGAAATTATGAGGTTTAAATCGAGAATGTCAAGGGGATACGTTCCCTAGTGGATGGCTTGTACCGATTACGGTACCAAACTATTAAGCGAAGTTTCGCGGATGCCAAAGAGCTGCACGGACTTCGCTATTGCCGGTTCCGCGGGAAGAATAAAGTGCAGGAACAGGCCTTCATGACCGCCATCTGTCAGAACGCGAAAAAGATCGCCAACCACCTTGCCAAGAAAGCAGGATGAGGGCAGATCATCTTAATTTTATACGAGAATTCGCTTTTTCGAAATCATGGTATTCAAAACCATGCATAAAAAAACAAAGCCCTAAAAAAACAGGGCTTTGTCCACAGTCTGAGATCAGCTGCTGAGCTGGTTTTTTTCACACCCACAAAGGAAGCCATCACCGCGAGGCGATGACCTCGGATCATAGCCCGTTCATGCAGGTTCGATTCCCATCACAATACGAAGCTTGCTTATATTAGATCCTCCCTTGGGGGTTCGTCATGGACTTGGAGCAGCTTATACCAACATCTTTGCTCGAAAGTCTAAGGGACGATTCTTTATGTAGGAGAGAGGATCAAATGCAGAAATACATTGCGTTCCAATTAAGCAGGGAGAAATACTCGGCTTTTGGCATTGGGGCTGTGGTAAGAAATCGATCAAGGAGATAGATGCCAGCGTGCTGGATATATAGATTTTAGCTATACAATGTATAGAAATGAAGGAATGGTTTGCTAATTCATTTTGCCCTATCATAGGAATCAAGTAAATCTTTTTCATATAAAAGAAGGAGTGTCGTACAAGAGTACCGTAAAATTTGCGGATCGTGACGGCTTGCAATTAGAGCGGGAGGAAGGGAGCGGGATCATGGGTTCAGGTAACGTTCATCATATCGCATGGCGAGTCAAGGGTTATGAAGACCACGCAGCATGGAGAAGCCATGTTGAGAACAACGGCTTCCACCCTACACCGATCATTGATCGGCAGTATTTCCATGCCATCTATTTTCGGGAAGAAGGCGGCATCTTGTTTGAAATTGCGACGGATCCGCCGGGTTTTGCAAAGGATGAGCCTCAAGATCGCTTAGGTGAGGCATTAATGCTGCCAGAATGGTTCCAACGCAATCGTGCTGAAATTGAAAAAAACTTGCCGCCCATTCAAGTACGCGAATTGGAGTCGTTCAAGCCATGAAGCATATTTTTCAAAAAGGCTCAAATCCGAAACTGCCGACACTTCTTTTATTACATGGCACGGGCGGGACGGAATACGATTTATTGCCGGTTGCTCAGAAGATCGCTCCGGACTCCAATGCTCTAAGTGCTCGAGGCGAGGTTCAGGAGAATGGAATGGCTCGATTTTTCAGGAGATTGGCTGAGGGTATTTTTGACGAGGAAGACCTTTTGTTTCGAACGGAAGAGTTGAACGGATTCATTGATCAAGCAGCGAACCAATATGAATTCGACCGCCGGAATGTCGTGGCCATTGGGTATTCTAACGGTGCCAACATTGCGGGAAGCCTCTTGTTTCATTGTAGGAATGCATTAAGAGGTGCAATTCTATTCCATCCCATGGTTCCTCGTCGTGGTGTAATACTTCGCGAATTAGCTCATATCCCTATATTTATTGGTGCCGGAACGAATGATCCAATCTCTTCTCAACAAGAAACCAGAGAGCTGCAGTCGCTATTGGAAGGTGCAGGCTCTTCCGTTGAAATACACTGGGAACATGCAGGTCATCAGTTAACGCATCAAGAAATTAATGCGGCAGCTCATTGGTTCAAAAAGCATTTCGATTCCTAACCTTGTTCACATACTTTAAAAGTGGAAGAAGGGTAACTTTGATATCGATCAATCCCAACAATCAAACGGAACGGGACAATTATAAGCTGCTAATCGGGAGTATTCTTCCTCGGCCGATAGCGTTTGTGACGACTTTATCGACAGACGGCATACTTAATGCCGCTCCTTTCAGCTATTTTAATATCGTAACTTCAAATCCGCCTATGCTGTCGATTTCCGTACAACGGCAGCAGGGCAAACAGAAGGACACCGCAAGAAATGCGATAGAAAAGGGAGCGTTCGTCGTTCACATTTCGGATGAGTCGAATATTGAGGCTATCAATCTTACAGCGGTCAGCTTGCCGTCACACGAAAGCGAGGTCGAATGGGCTGGCTTAACTCCTGTTCCGAGTGCAGCAATGCCAGGGTGCGATCTATTGATCGGGCGCATCGTTCACTTCCATATTCATGAATCTTTATATCAGGATGGACGGATTGATCCTAATAAACTTCAGCCTATAAGCCGGCTCGCGGGTGATTTCTATTCGAAGCTGGGAGAACTATTTTCAATAAAGCGCCCCCAGTTGGATGTCAAACTAAGGCTTGAGCACGAGAGCAGAAGCAAATGCCATGATCTATCACGTAATAGAACATCATAGCTAACGTGAATAAGCAAGCAAGACAAAGGAATATTTCCTTGTCTTGCTCGCTTATTCACATTAGCGGCTTAGGAAACCTGAAATATAGTAGCCTTGCAACCCCTACCTGTAATATAAACTTTTCTTTTACTTGCAATAACCTTCTAGCAATGTAAGTCTGCTTTTATATGGTAGGTATCCCCAATAATAGGGCATTAAGTTCGCCAAACAAACAGCCTATGAACGAAATGTACAGAAGCTGAAGTCGTCGCTCAATTAATAGTTCTATAGAAGAAGCAGTAGGTGAAGCAGGAGATGGGATTCCCGGCAAAACGTTGGTTATCGGGGATATGTGCAATTGTGTTTAAACTTTCGTTTCAAGTCAAACTGATCCTGTCATTTGTGTTCGTTATCTTCATACCGGTTATTCTATTCTTCTGGTATATGCTTAATGAAGAGTCCGCCAATACAATAAAAGAAATAACGGTGAACAACGATAATGTGCTGGCGGCCGAGAAAAAGAACATTGAGAATAACGTGGAGCTGATGAAATGGACCGCCCAGCTTTCGTTATCCAACGGGGAAATGAACGGTTATCTGCAAATTCAACAACGACAGGATGCAGCTGGTGTTCTTCATATTAAGAATGATGTGGTCAGCAGCTTTCAATATTTTCTGTTCAACAATCCACGAATTGCGAATGTCCGGTTGTTCACGGCCAACCCTTATGTGAATGAGATTTGGCCAGTCATCCTACAGGAGTCACGTATTCAGGACAAACCCTGGCATGATAAGGTGATGAAACAGAGCGGTTTGCCCTGGTGGGAGATTGTACAGGACGAAAAAGTTCTCACCGATTCACCATCCGAACCATCGCTGAATGAGCCCGTCATGACGTACTTGCAGGAATTCAAATTTGCGGACAACATAACACATAACGGGATTCTAGAGATATCGATGAAGCTGTCGAATTTCTTCACTCGAACGTTCAGCAGTGTGCAGGACACGAACTCCCAGCTGATCGTAGTAGCAAGGAGCGGACAGGTATTCAGCTTGAAGACTTCACCTGTGTTCAAGCAGCACAGCGCGGAGCAATTGATGGAAAGTGTGA
>NZ_JBZYAO010000079.1:0-6974 GCF_059820445.1 Paenibacillus sp. sgz302190 | reverse complement strand
TTTCAAAGCTGACGAGATTTTGCAATCTCTTGTTTTGGTTGATTGCTCAACCTTGCTTCTTCACTCGTTGTTCAGTTTTCAAAGAACAATTTCTTTCGTTCGCATCGCCGTCTTTCGAAGGCGACCTAATCAATATATCACATTCGCCTACTTGATTGCAAGTACTTTTTTAAAATTCTTTTTTGCAATCTCGCGGTCTTAAAAGCGACAAGGAGTAATATATCAAAGATAGATAACGAATGCAAGCTTTTTCTTCGACTTTTTTTATGGGAAATACAACCGTCACCAAGGCATCACTATAATGCACTAGTACGGAGGAAAGCGCAGTTCGTTGACACTAGCGAAAAATCTGCAAACGTGGTTTCCGCGAATCGCACCGCGCGCAGCTCCCAGCGTGCGGTGCTGCGCTGCATGACGGCGGTTGGTCGTCCACATGTTAGCTTAGTTGAACGATACTTTGCGCCGTCGCACTTCGGGTTGTCACGAGGCGGCTCGGGAGCCCGAAGCGAAAGCCTGCGAAAGTACAGGCTTTTTCTGCGAAAATGGTTCATTTGGGCGAAAAACCTGCGAAAGTGTAGGAATTTTCGATAAAAATGAACCCGAACCCCTGTACCCGGCAAAAAGCCTGTACAATTGCAGGAATTGTTCATTGTTAGCGTTCCGGCGAGAAGAAAACTGCACTTTTGCAGGTTTTCTGCTCGCAGCCGGGTAGCTGGCCGACCGGGTAGCTCTTCCCGGCATAAATTCGCAGGTTTGCACGCCCTCCCCAAACCCGTTCACGAGCGACCTCGCCACCCATTAAGTCTTTGGCTTCTCCCGCGAAAACCAAAAGGCTCCGGCACATAAGCGCCAGAGCCTTAATATTGAATGCCTTATCCTTGACTTCCGATAAAAATGTAACGCGCAAGCACGAGGATGGCTAACACCCACATAAGCCAGTGGATTTGATACTTGTCTTTTCCCCTAATGTTTGCAGCGGTGGCAAGCACGACATAAGCAACGATTCCGAAAGAAATTCCGTTGGCGATATTGTATGTGAAAGGCATCAGGACGATCGTCAGGAACGCCGGGATCGCCAGCACAAAATCCTGAAAGTCGATTTCCCGGACGGACTGCATCATCAACACGCCTACTACGATCAATGCCGCGGCTGTGGCCGAACCCGGAATCAGCATCGCGATCGGAGCCAAAAACAAGGAGAGCAGGAAGCAGACGCCTGTCGTTACCGAGGTCAGACCCGTGCGTCCGCCTTCCGCTACTCCCGCCGCGCTTTCCACGAAAGCCGTAACCGTGCTCGTTCCGACCAGCGCGCCTCCGCTGACGGCGACGGCATCTACGAACATCGCTTTTCCGACGCGTTTGTTGCCTTCCTCTTTATTTTTCATAATGCCCGCACGGTTAGCCGTGCCGACCATCGTCCCGAACGTGTCGAACAGCTCCACGAAGGTGAACGTAGCGACAACGGAGACGATTCCCGCCGTCATAATGCCGTTCCAATCGAAATTGGCAAAAGCAAGCTTCGTCATATCAGGCACCCAGGTCGTTTGCGGGCCGGTCAAAGAATCGAGATTTACAAGCCCCATGAAGTAGCCGACAACCGTCGTAGCCAAAATCCCGAACAGAATCGCGCCGCGCACGCGCAGCACCATCAGGATGGAAATCAGCAAAATGCCAACGACCGCCAAAATGACATTTTTATTTTCCAAAGAGCCCATATGGAATACCGTTTCAAAAGACAAAACGTCCGTAAATTTATGCGCCGGAACATCATTGGACGCTTCGACCGCCACCGTCAAAATCCCGCTGTTTTTAAAGCCGATCATGGAAATGAACAAACCGATACCTACTGTAATCGCATGTTTCAGGCTGTCCGGAATGGCGACGAGCAGCATCTGGCGAATTTTCGAAACCGTCAATATTAAAAAGATAATCCCTGAAATAAAAACGGCCGTCAGCGCCATTTGAAACGTAAACTTCCCTTGCGAGGAAAGAATAATGGTTGCAAAATAAGCGTTTAATCCCATTCCCGGAGCAAGCGCAACCGGAAAATTTACGAACAGCCCCATGGCAATCGTCATAACGCCTGCGGCAATAGCCGTCGCCAGGAAGATAGCCGTCCAATCACCGCCTGTCGCCCCGGACTTGAAGGCGCTGAGAACGTCCGGATTCACGGCCAAAATGTACGCCATCGTCATGAACGTCGTAATTCCCGCCATAATTTCCGTTCTTACCGTGGTGCCGTTCTCCTTCAACTTGAAAAACCGATCCATCTAACTCTTCCTCCCAACCGATATTCGGAACAGCAAAAACCCGGAATCATGAGAATGATTTCCGGGAACCAAAAAGGAGTTTCTCCAAAAGAGAACCGCCTTGAAAGCGCAAGTACGCAAGTACGTTCTCATCGGGATTCCGTCCTTTTTTCGTAGCCAGATCATTTGCGGTGACCTCGTAGAAACTCCCAGGCCAATTCCCGGGATTATACGAAAAAACTGTTATCCACCTACATTTTAGAATTACGCATGAAGAATGTCAATAAAAAACCGAACGTTCAACAGGAAGTATCCCCAAGAACGTTCGGTTTAAGATTGTATCTACTCCCACTCAATGGTAGCAGGCGGTTTGGATGTCACGTCATACACGATGCGATTTACGTTTTCAACTTCATTGACGATGCGAACGGAAATTTTTTCAAGCACGTCCCAAGGAATCCGCGCCCAATCGGCCGTCATGCCGTCAATAGACGTGACCGCACGGATGCCGACCGTATAGGAATACGTACGGGCGTCGCCCATGACGCCTACGCTTTTCATATTCGGAAGCGCCGTGAAGTACTGCCAAATCTCGCGGTCCAGGCCAGCTTTGGCGATTTCCTCGCGAAGAATCGCATCGGAGTCGCGGACAATTTTCAGCTTATCTTCCGTCACCTCGCCCAATACGCGGATGGCCAGACCCGGCCCCGGGAACGGCTGTCTCCATACGATTTCCGCAGGCAGGCCGCATTCTTCGCCCACTTTGCGGACTTCGTCCTTGAACAAAGTTTTCAAGGGCTCGACCAGTTTGAATTTCATATCTTCCGGCAGTCCGCCGACATTATGATGCGATTTGATCGTCTGTGCCGTGGCCGTGCCGCTCTCCACGATATCGGTGTAGAGCGTACCCTGCGCCAGGAACTCAAAGTCGTCGAACTTGCCCGACTCTTCCTCGAACACGCGGATGAACTCCGTGCCGATGATTTTCCGTTTTTGCTCCGGATCGTCCACGCCGGCCAACTTGCCGAGGAAACGATCGCGCGCATCGATTTTAACCACTTTCATGTCGAATTTGCCGACAAAGGTGTCCATGACGCTTTCCGCTTCGCCTTTGCGCAGCAGACCGTGATCGATGAACATGCAGGTGAGCTGGCTGCCGATCGCTTTATGGATGAGCATGGCGACAACGGAAGAGTCGACGCCGCCGCTCAGCGCGCAAAGCACCTTTTTATCCCCGACCTGCTGGCGGATTTCTTTGATGGTGTCTTCAATAAAAGTTTCCATGCTCCAGTTGCCTTCGCATCCGCAGACGCCATAGACGAAATTATGAATAATTTCGGTGCCCTGCACGGAGTGGCGGACTTCCGGATGGAATTGAACCGCATGAATGTTTTTGTCGCGGTGGCTCATGGCCGCAATATGCAGCGACTCTGTGCTGGCTTCCAGCGCAAACCCTTCCGGCAGCACGGAAACGTGGTCCCCGTGGCTCATCCACACGACTTGCTTGGCGTCCAGTCCTTGCACAAGCGGGCTGCCGGCCGTAAATTCAAGCTCCGCTTTGCCGTATTCCCGCGTTTGGGCGCGTTCCACTTTCCCGTTCAATTGATGCGCAATCAGCTGCATGCCGTAACAAATGCCCAAAATCGGAATGCCCAAATCGTAGATCGCAGGATCGACCGAAGGCGCGCCTTCTCCGTAAACACTTGCCGGACCGCCCGAAAAGACGATGCCTTTGGGCTGCAGCCCGCGAATTTTATCCACAGAAGTATTGAAAGGCAGAAGCTCGCTGTAAACGCCCAAATCGCGGATACGCCTTGCAATCAACTGGTTGTACTGACCCCCAAAGTCCAGAACTACAATCAATTCATTCGGTTTGCTCATTATCCGTGCCTCCTAGTTTCATAGCGATAATGCTTGTCCTCTTATCACTATTTATCGCTACTAATTTTAAACATTACATGCCTAGGATGTAAAGAGCAATAGTCAAAGGTTTCCGGGGCCCGGAAAAGCATTCCGAAAAGTAAACGGTATCAGCGGCGGAGCCGGCCCTCACTCCCGGGAACCCCGTTTCGATTGTACGGCTTTCCAAAGGGCGGCAATCTCGGCTTTGGAATAACGCGGCCGATGAAGCGGCGCATAGCGCAAGTTTTCATACGCCTGGGCGAATTCCAGCAGCGCTTGCTTCTGCAAGTCGTTCTCGATCTTCAATGCGGCGACATATTCGCGGACGGTTTGATCGGAAGATTTGGCGCCGTATTTGCGGAACAATTGCAGCCAAAGCCGATCCATAAACCGCAGAACCGGCTGCGAAGCGGACAATCGCCCTGCGCCTTGCAGAAAGCCTTTGCGCCATAGAAGCCGCGCGGCTCCGGCAAGAAGCAGGCAACTTCCCGCAGCAAATCCGCAAAGCGCTCCATACCGCTGCATGAAAGCTTGAAAATCGGGCAGGCTTGGCCGAATCCATTGCTTCAGGCCATCCAATAACCCGGTCTCTGCACGTTCCGGCGCGGATTTTGCAGCAGCCTTGTGCTGTTCCGCCGGCTGCAGGCTTGCTGTCCGGACGCCGGAATCCGCGAAGCCGGGAGTAGGCTCAAACGGAATCCAGCCGGATGACGGAAAGTAGACCTCCACCCAGGAATGCGCATCTTTATTTTGCACGGTAAATTCACGGTATAAGCCTGCGGACGCCCCATTCTCCGTGCCTGGGGCAAATCCCTTTACCCATCTCGCCGGAACGCCGACCGAGCGCAGCATCACAGTCATCGCCGTGGAGAAGTGATCGCAGTAGCCGGTCTGATCGACAAACAAAAAGTGGCTGACAAAATCCTCGGATTTGCCGGGACGCGTCGGTTTGTCCAGGCTGTAAACGTAATGTCTGCGCAAATACTGTTCGACCGCCGCCGCTTTGGCATACGGGTCCGCGCTACCCGCCGTAACCTGTTCGGCGAGCCTGCGCACCGTCTGCGGCAGCTGAGCCGGGAGCTGGAGATAAGTTTCCGCGATGGCGGGCGGGTAGGCGCCGGTATCCGTACTCAGCACGGCCGGATCTTTATCTGTCGGCTGAACCGTAATTTTATAAAAGGACAGCGGGTCCGACATTTCCGGAAGCGCCATCTTTCCGCTGGCCGTATTCATCAAAACATCGCCGGACGACAGCGGCTTTTCCCGATTCGTCAGAAGCGCGTCGATCTGCAGAACGGTTCCCCCGTGAAAAAGCTGTTTGGTAGCGGCCGGAGCGCTCCAAAGCACTTCCTGCGTGACCGTTTGGTCCGACCCATGAACGCCTGCCGGGACGAAAGCTTCCCAATCCGCTTCGGATTGCGTCCAGCCCTTCCCGTCGTAAAAGCTTTTGGACTCGCCGCGCCAATACGTTTTCTCGGTCGTTTTGGCCGTGAAAACGACCGTATCGTCGGATCGCAGCGGGCCTCCCAAAGCAGAATCGTCATTGCCGTACCCCGATTTGGGAGGGACGGCCGGAACGCCGGCTTTGTCTTCGTACATAGAAAGCAGCCGGTCGGACAAAGACGCCAGATTAAGCGGCTTCATCAACGGGCTCGGCGCAGCCGACGAAGCGGCGTACCAGCCTGATCCGGCGAGCAGTCCCGTGGATATGAGGCTGACCAGCAGCCATTGCAGGCCTCCGCCGGGACTCGTCGTTTTCAAGCCGTAAGAGCCTTCGATCCGGCACAAGTTCAGCAGCGCCAACAGCAGAAGACCGTACCCCAGCGTGCGGATAATTCCCGAAGTCGTATCGACGCTCAGTGTAAGCTGCAAAATAACGAGATACAGCAGCGTGGCGGAAGCAAACCACAGGCTGTGCTGTCTTTGCAGCATCAATGCCTGCGTCACGGAAATCATCAGCGTCCAGCCAATCAAAAACAGCAGCGTGCGGCTTTGCGCGCTTACAAGATCGAGACGGAGCTGAAACAAATGCTGAACGTCCTGCGCGATAAGCCTGCCGAAATCTATCGTCCACGACCACGTCCAGAAGTCGGCCGGATAAAACATAAAGCCGATAAACAGCAGCATGAGGAAGCCTTTGGCCGCCCAGCCCCATGAATAAGGGACCCGCAGCCAATCCATCGCTATGCAGACCGCAAATACGGCCAGGAACGGCTTAATCATATAAACTTCCGAAATATCGGAAAGNAAACAGCAGCATGAGGAAGCCTTTGGCCGCCCAGCCCCATGAATAAGGGACCCGCAGCCAATCCATCGCTATGCAGACCGCAAATACGGCCAGGAACGGCTTAATCATATAAACTTCCGAAATATCGGAAAGCATGGGCAGCGGCCTCAGCCATTCCGCCAACAGCAAAAACAGCAGCAGCGACAAAAGACCGTCGCGGAGCAGCGGGCCCGGGCGGGACGGGCGCGATGAGCGCGCGTCCCGCCCGGCGGACGCCCGGACGCGGGAACTGGCGGGCGGCTGCGGCTGCAGCGAGGCGGTGCCGGACGAGCGGCGGGGTTCAAGCGGTTGCATCCGCAACACCCCCTTGCCCTGGCCACTCGCGCTGCGGATGCGGCACTTCCGTGAAGCTGCAGCCCAGCGCCTGCAGCTGCAAAGCCCCCTCTCGCTCCGCGACCGAGAGGGAAGGCCGTGCGTGCACGTACACGACGTGCACGGCCCGCCGCCTGCTGCGCGCTTCCGCGAGCGCGCGCAGCAGGGCTGAATCGAGCGTCGATGTAATGCACAGCATCGACGTATCCGGCGGCAGCGCCGCG
>NZ_JBZYAO010000078.1:0-6996 GCF_059820445.1 Paenibacillus sp. sgz302190 | reverse complement strand
GTGCCCGCTTCCTCGTTCCCTTTGGCATCAACAAGTTTGGCTACCTGTGAATTGCCTTTCTCTAGTTGGGCTAGTACTTTCCGCAGCTCGTTCGCCCTATAATGTGCACTTTATTACTGTGCAGTTATAAAGTTTTGTGTCTACTATCTTGACAGAGTCCCAATCAGCCACCTACTAAAATCCTCAGCACATCAGCCAGTTATTGGATCGGTAAAATCGTTTCCCTCCCCTGTATCCAAGGGTTTTCCAGTGCTTTAAGCCGTGAGGCGCAAAAAAAACGGTTGTTTGTGTCGTTGGCGATAGTGTATAGAAAAAGAAACCTTGAAAGGCAGGAGGCCGATCAAGGTCTAAAACGTAACTTTTTTTGATTATACAGCCTCTCTAATCAACTGTAAGACACCTTATGAGGAATTCGTAAATATCTCTCCACTACATCTCCAAATTAAATTTGATTTCTTCTATTGCTCTTTCGGCGCTTTCGGCAATATTCTGGTTAGAATGGCTTAGATAACTCACTAATAGAGGAAGATGTTTAGTCTGATAAGAAGCACCCAGACATATAAATATATATTCGAGATGTCTTTCATTGATATTACAAACATTGGATGCCAGAGTATCCCAATCAATATCTTTACCAACACCTTGAAAAGTAACGGCAGTCCTCATTGCATTAAATAAGCTTTCTTTTATCGTCTCATCGCTTTCATTTAGAGATTGATTAATCATTTCATTAACAAGCAGTTTCACCGCTTCTCTGTCAATTCTGCCATATTCGAGTACGTCTGCAATTTCATCAATCCTATGCTCGGGCCGATCCGAATTATAAACATTTTGATACATTTTCAGAATATCCTCCATTTTCTCCTCCTACCATACGTAATCATTTTGCAAGGGCGGGAATTCCCGTCCCTGTCTGGGATTGAATCGCATAAGGGGCAATTTGATCGTCGTTAGCCAATCGGGACGCCTCCTTTAGTGAAGATAACTCGTTACTGCGTTAATCTCTTCTTGCCCATCTAGCATCATCCACGCTGCCACCATTTAGGAGGGCTTGTGAGTACGCCTTATCCCCCGAGTTCATAGCCCCAATATCATTCGCTGATCGCTCACTTTTTGCATAGGGGTTATACGATGACGGGGAAGAACTTGACGAACTAGTGCCTGAAGGCCATTCAATATTTGCTCTATGTGAACCATCAAACAAGTCTAACTATTCCTCTTCTACCCGTACATGTTTTTCCATTTCCTTCTCCTCCTTTGACTTTAGGCATTCAAAAAAGCCCATTCCTCCTCAACGTTCAAGTTGGAATAAGCTTTTGAAAGTTTATCAAGTGTTTATAAATTGTTTAGTGGTTTGTTGGTTGTATTGTACGATCTTGCTGTTGGGGTTATAAAGAAACTTACAAAAATAATTCACTTTATAACTCTATACTTTCATTATCAAGTGCATCCAGAACTTCATCCCTAATGTCTTGTGGAGAAAGTCCTCTAGATATAGCCCCAGAATTGCGCGGCCATGCATACTTCCCGCATACTAACTCGTTATGGTGATAACTGATTCTTCCACCTCTCTCAAACAGCTTAATAATAGGGTCATATAGATCATAAAACTTCACAGCAATAGGAGATTGTTTATCAACTACGTATGCCCATTCAAGATAAAAAGTGCAAAGATACTCTGTAACCCAATCAACATTTACGTTAAATAACCCAGTACATTTTTCTTTTACATGAAAAGGTATATCAAGCTTGATTATTTCTGCCGCATTAAATACAGCACGTCTATTATCATCCTTGGAGCTAAAATCCAAAAAAATATTACCCCTTCTAATAAACTCTGTTACTAAGACCGCATAAGAAGGTTTATCTATACCATTTTTTTTCAAATCGATGCTTTTTATTCTTACTCTAGCTTGTTCAAATTTAGTATTCAAATTTACCCACCTCAAAATTTTGGTTTAAATCCTGGAAATCCTCCGGGTTGTGGTGGTGCTAACTCATGAGCACCTTTTGTACTTTCGTTCATTGTACCGCCATTAAAATAGTTTATATCTCGATATGGTAATCCTTCTTGCATCATTTTACTTTCTGCCAATTCATGGTCGGCTAATTGTCTAAACCATGTTTTTTCCTCTCCTGACAATTCTCCTGTTAGTGCCTTTTCCCATCCATAGGTAATCCAGACTAACTACAACATCTCTTCCTATATTTTGGGCTACCTTTACCATCGCGGAGAGATCTGCATATTCATTTACATCTGTGGTAGTAATCTCTTTGCCCTGTTTTATCTTATCATAGATTTGGTTGGTCTTTGCATCACGCTTTTGGCTCACCCAAATGCCTACTTTCACGTTTTGACATCGACCAGTTTGGCTATCGGCGCCCTAGTTATCACCCTCTGAATCTGTCCCTATTAATTTGCATGATTGTAGGGGGCTTGCGCCTTTCAAACCGATCCTGACAGCCTCAGCTTGTACAATAGTGGTTTCAAAGGCTGCAAGCCATCTCTGCCAAACAATCAGTTAGGGACACACAGTTTTTCCCTGCATAAGACACAGTGATCTGTGAAGGTTGCCGCGGCAAAAAAGAAACCTTGAAAGGCATGAAGCCGATCAAGGTTTTTACAAGGTATTAACCCTTTTGATGTTCCTTTTTCGCTAAATCAATCGCCACGGCTAATTTAATTTGAAATATTTTACTCAACCGTTTTTGGAAATCCTTCAGATTATAAGTTTCAATTAAAGGAACTTCCGAATGACTGACTCTGCTAATTTCAACCTTAGCAATTTTATCAAGGTCAACTAAAAAAGTGAATATATCCTCGCCTTGTTCAGGTGTCCAATCCAAAATATATGCACTTTTTACTTCTCCAAAAGTAGCTCTTAACACATTCAATATTGTTTCTGCTTTTCCGTCTTGAGCCAAAACCAAATTTGAGGCTTCTAATTCCTTTCTGAAATCCTGTTCTTGTTTACTCCCTATGAGTTTCACTTTATCACCCCCGGTGTAGCAGTAACTAGATTTCCATGCTTGTCGGTTAAATCGTCTCATCGCTTTCACTTAGAGATTGATTAATCATTTCATACGCAAGTAATTTCACCGCTTCTCTGTCAATTCTGCCATATTCGAGTATGTCTGCAATTTCATCAATCCTATGCTCAGTACGATCCGAATTATAAACATTTTGATACATTTTCAAAATATCCTCCATTTTTTCCTCCTACCATACGTAATGGTTTTTTTGCAGAGGCGGGAATTCCCGTCTCTGTCTGGGACTGAATCGCAAAAGAGGCAATTTGATCGTCGTTAGCCAATCGGGACGCCAGTCGAACTGGGGGTTTTCGTATACAAAAAGAAGACCTTGGGGAACTCCCAAGGTCTTTATTTATATCGTAATATTTATTCTTTTAAGTTGTTCCTCCAAGTTCCAGTTTTGCGTTTTTTTTCTACTATTACTAAACCATTTAGCACCTTCGCTAATCCATAAATCCCTATATTCTTCAATAGTCATTGGTTGGTCCATAGCATCATCATGAAAACCTGATTGAAAGCCACAACAAGGACAAATACATTGTGTTGCGTATCCTAGTTCATCCCTTTGTGGATAATCTAATCCATTATACCCACAAACCATACATATATGCATACTTTTTGCTCCCTTTTATGGCGATGCATTTGTAATTCTCATAAAATAATTATAACCAGCGTCAGGGTCAGAACTACCAAACTTGGGTTTATACAAACTTCCGATTGTTCCATCATTATGAACAAATACCATATCGTTAGTCTGCCTATTATAAATTATCTTAGTATTCCCTTGGTATCTTTGAATAATATTAACTCCATCAACTTTTGATGTAGCTAAGTCGTACGCTAGATTATAATAATCATCTTTAGTAAAATCATCACCATATTCTCTTTGCGCGTTCGCCCTCTTTGATATAGCACCACGTACATGAATATCATAATGGTCATCAAAGTAAAGAAAAAAGGGCGAAGCCCGCCGAAAGATCAAAGCCGCTGCGCCTCCGGCAACCGGAACGCCTTACCCCATCGCCTGATGGGATAAACGGACTGCCGCTATTGATTCCTCTGTGCAGGGGTCTTGCTGGCTCTTCACTCCGATCCCGGACTGCGCAGCCTGTCCCCCATCAGTGTCTTGCCCTGCATGGGAGCTCACTTGTGGCAGGCTGTGAGGCTACCGCCGTGGGCATGGGCTTTGATCATTTGGGGTTTACGACACTTGGAAGCACCGAAAGGGTGTGTTGCATTTCCAGCGGAGAGCGGCGGTGACAAATAAGAAACGCCGCCAAGCGTAATCGCAAGGCGGCTAGTATGGTTACACAAAATTCTTTATAGGCTCAATCGCTCGTTTCTTACCATATCCTTCCCCAACTTAAATGGCGGAGGAGGAACTATTCGCTTCTGATTACTTTTCTTCCAGACTTCAGATGCTCTTGAAAAAAGCTAAAATCAAATAATTTCCCTTGAGAACTAGTATGTTCATACTTAGTTTTCTTTGAATGTGCACGCTTTGTACTGCTAATATTCGTAAAATCATAAGGAACAGTTTCTTCCGTATTAAAGATTAATGTGATTTTGGGGTTATTTTCAGTCACAATAATTATTGATGCGTAATAGTCATCGAGGAAAGATAGGTCGCCTCCACACATACAAACCACATCACCTTTATTAAGTGTATATGGCCAGGTATGATATTGCTTACGTCCTGTATGAAAATCTCCTTCAACTAACTTGAAATCTGCACCCTTGACGCCTTCTATTTGAATTTTCATTTTCCCAAATACAAAGAGCGAATCATCCTCTACTTGAAATCCTTGCATTTCTGCCTGATCTTTAAAATCATAAATATTTACAATTGAATTTATCAATTCAAATTCATAAACACCCTTAATATCATTTGGAAAATTCAAAAAAATGGTTGGAGTAACTTCCATATCAGCACCTACTATACCATCAAATTCTTTCTTACTAATATCAAGAGTTAGTTTCATCTTCATCCTCACTTTCTTGTAATAGTATACTGATCTAGCATTTCGGATTTGATATTTTCACCATCAGTAGTTTTATAGCTGCCGTCATTCGGAATCTCCCGTCTATCACCTTTGATTTGCAGCCCCTTATCATCTAATGTTTTCACTATTTTATTCATGTTAGAACGTGAACCAGTGATTATAATTTCCCCATCTTGAGATAAAACTCTTAATACCTCAGGATTCAATGCATCATAATTAAAAGGATTTTCGATGATAATTTTACTTTGGCTACCTGTTTTAATGTTAGATAGATTTGTAGCATCTCCATAATGAACTCCTGGAGCTTTAGGATCAATATCAATATTGTAAGCACCCTCTGTAGGCTTACCTCTTGCACCAATATTAAGCGTTCCATTGCTTGAGGCAGGTGCATCTAAGAATTTCCCTACACCCTCATGAACTCCCAATCCATCCCCGTCGGAGCCCTTCTTCTTGCCTTCAAACCCTTTCCCACCAGAGTGTTTCCCGTCGGGGATAAACATTTTTGTGCGCTTACTCGGTGAGAAGTTTGTTAAAAATGCGCCAAATACTCGAGCTTGATCCTCTTTGGACAGTTTGGAAAAATCTTCAACCGCTTTCTCCGCTTCCTCATACGTTGCTTTAGGGTCACTTACCCTTGCCCAGATCTCCTGACCGGTGTCAACCGCTCCATCGATAACTGCTTTTCCCGCACCAGGAGGATCTACCGCAGTATAGATTACAAAATCAAATGTGTCGGAAACCGAGCCCCCCATCTCCATGATAAAACCGAGAAGTGCTTCCTCAACAACAGTTCCTCGTTTTTCCTCTGGTTTTGAGAAATCAATATTGTCCAAATATTTATATTTTTCTATAAATTTCTCAGCTTTTTCCACTGAGATCTCGCCTCTGGCTACGGCGTCTTCTATCCGTTCTTTTCCCTTTCTTAGCTGTTCTTTTAATGTGTTAATTCTGTCGCCTGTCTGTTTAAGCTCCTTGAGCTGGCCTCTAATTTCTTTTAAAAGTTTCTCAGCTTCATCATGCTGCTCTTTGAAAGCCTTTATCAGCTTCTGTGTCTCCTCAATCTGCCTATCCAGTTCCTCCATTTCCTTTTGCCGCTGCTCTTCCGCTTCCCTTATCGATTGGTGTGCGGCTTCGAGCAAGGCCGCGTTATCTTCCTCAGTAATATGATCCATCGGTTCTCCATATGAGGGTACTATCCCGAATATGCTTAACAAATCGAATGGATCAAAACCGCTGACGAAAGGATTATAAAAACTTTCCGAGGAACTATTGGAACTGGAAGAGTCACTTCCTCCGTTAACACCACTCTGATTCCCGGAATTTCCACTTGATTTACTACTTTGGGACATGGACTGGATAATTTGAACTCCAGCATCCACAATAGCCCCTACAACGCTTCCGATAGCTCCTCCTACAAGTCCTCCTACGACTCCCCCAACGAGCGAACCCAAGCTGAAGGACGGATAATGCCCCGTCGGATCCACATACATGATCGGATTGTTATTCGCATACGTATACAAGTTCAAGCTTAACGGGTTCGAGTCCTCACCCCAGTAACTGTCCGCAGAGATAAACCGCCCAATATATGGATCGTAGTATCTCGCGCGCAGGTAATACAAGCCGACTTCCGAATCGTAGAACTCTCCAGCATAGCGGATCGCGCTCGTATAGGATTCTTCTACCGTCAGAATCGGGTTGCCAAAAATGTCGTAGTCGTACTGGTTCTCGACTTCTCCGCTCTCGCTTGCGGTCTGTACCACGTCGCCGTGACCGTTGAACAGGTAGTATGAGAGCTTGTCCGCCGCGTCGATGCGGGCGATGTAGTTGATGCCGCGCACATAGCGAGCTTGCATCGCACCAGCCCCGTCTGTCTCCAGAATAACATACTGGCGATCATACAAGTAGTTCGTCACTTTCGCCGCGTAGCCGTCCTTCGAGCTTCGTACCGTCTTGCGAG
>NZ_JBZYAO010000077.1:0-7414 GCF_059820445.1 Paenibacillus sp. sgz302190 | reverse complement strand
GAGATTTTTTAATGATCCACCAGATAAAAGTATCAATAAAATACAATTTTAGGAACATTTTGAAACAAAATTTTTCATGTCAGGTTTGTTGCAAAGCTAGTGGTTTTTTTCTCCGAAATTGGCTTATTTTGACGAAAAACCTGCAAAAGTGCAGGGATTTTCGCTGAAAGTGAACCTGAGCCCATGTCCCCGCTGAAAAGCCTGCACAATTGCAGGAATTGTTCGTGGACAGCGATTAAGGACGCAAATTCATGTATTTTTGCAGGTTTTTTTCGTGCAGCCAGGCAGATTGTGGTTATCGCTTCTGACGCAGGCTTTCTTCCTGCAGCCTGCATTTTTGCAGGCTTCTCCGGCCGGCCGGTGAGTGAGGCCGCTTCGCGAGAGCGGCAGCGCCTTTATAAAAAAAGATGGGCTCCCCGCAATAGTTCGGGGGCCCATCTTTTTTATTATCCCTGTTCAGTGACGGATACCCGTTCGGGTACGGTTCCGGTCCCGGCTTTCCATCTGTAAGAAAAAAGCACGATCAACAGCACGATCAGCATGCCGGCGGCTACGGATCCTACGGTTACGCTGACATGGAAGCGGTCCAGGCTCCAGCCTGCGGCCAGCGGTAGGACGGCGCCGCCCAATCCTCCGGAGGCGATAAGCAGGCTCGTCGTTTGCTCGGTACGCCCGGGGATCAGCTGATTGGCATAAACGATCGCCACGGCGAACATGCCGGACATGAACAGGCCGAGCAGCAGCACGATGGCGAAGCCGCTCCACAAGGAGGAGTTGAACACCCAGACCAGGATGATCAGGAAGCCGGCGGCGTACGATACGGCCAGAAAGCGAAAATACGTCATTTTCTCGGCGATGACTCCCGCAAACACGCGGCCGACGACCATGGCGAACCAATAGGCCGTTACGGTTAAAGAGGAGAACGAGCCTGGCAACTGCATCTGCTCCTTAAAAATGGATGACAAAAAATTGACGATCGTGTTCTCCATCCCGACGTAAACGAAAAATGTGAGCATGAACATAATGAGGACAACCAGCGAGCTTTTGCTCAACGCCGGAGGCCGCTTGACCCCTTGCTCGCTGTCCGCTTTATGGGCCAGCAGCTCGTCATGCTCTCCCAGCGAAATCCTGGACCAGACGAGAGCCATCGCCACCGCGCTGAGACCAAGCAGCAGGAACGAATATTTCCATACACCGCCGGCGATAAGCAGGCTGGACACAAGCGGCATGACCAGCGCTCCGACGCCGAAGGCGACTTCCAGCTGGCTGAAAGCGATCGCCTGCTGATCTTTGGCTGCCAGCAGCACGAATGTGCTGATGCTGGATTCTACAAGGCCGAAGGCCAAACCGGCGATAAAGGTGAAGCAGACGGCGATCGGCCATGGGAGCAGCAGTACGGTCGCGACCATCGCCGCGAAAAGCAGCGTAAAGGCGATCATGATCGTGCTTCTGCGGCTGATGCGGCGAGCCAGGTAAGGCGCGCCGAGCACGCCGAGCAAAAAGCCGGCAAATTCCATAAACACAAGCACACCGCCGTCTTGGTAGCTGCGTCCGTAATATGTCAAAAGTTCAGTCAGTACAGCGCCGAAAATAACGTGAGTGGAGCCCGTCAATAAATATGACGCGCACCCCATGGTCAGCAGTCTTTTCATAGCGCGGTACTTTCTTTGCCTGAAAAGCTTCGATTGTAAGCATGCACATGTTCAAGGACTTCGGCTACGGAGTGCACTTGATAAGCGGCCGCCTGCCGGACATCGGCGTGCGCCTTGATCATGGCGAAGCTGTGCGGAGTAATTCCGAACATCGACACGTCGTTGAAAGAGTCCCCGCAGCAGGCGATTTCATCCGGCCGAAGTCCGAGCCGGTCGAGCAGAACGAGCAGGGAACTGCCTTTGGAGACGCCCAGAGGCATCACATCCAGACAATCGTGGTCGGACAAAAATATTTCCAATTGCCCGCCAAGCTGTTCCTCCAGCCGTCTTTTCACCTCAAGCAGGACGTCCAGATGTGCAAAAAACGAAAACTTGCTCGCCGATATATCGCCCGTCAGCGCCGCTTCCGCATCTTCTCTAACAAGAAGAGGGCTGAACATTCTGGACTGGATATCGGCTTCAGCAGGAGTCATGACCGCGCTGTAGTTTCCTTCGACCGAACAAATCAGCTTGACCATATCAAAGTTTTTGGCGATTCGATACACCTCGCAAGCAAGCTCCGGCGCAAAAACCTTGGCGTGCAGCAGCGCGCCGCCGCGCAAATAAATAAAAGCCCCGTTTTGCGATACGGAATGCGCCTCGTATTCGATCTCGTTCATCACCTGCTGCATGTCCGCATGCGCTCTTCCCGATGCCAGGCACAATTCGATGCCTGCGGCCTTGGCCTGCTTCAGCGCGGCGCGCTCCCGCTCGCTTACTTTTTTGCTGTGATCGAGCAAAGTTCCGTCCAAATCGCTGACTATCATTTTAATCATGCTGATGTTCTCCTCCCGCTAATACGATTTCCACTTCAGAGGCAATCAATTTCTCTTTGATTTCCTGCCCCATTTCCTGATCGGTAACAAGAATGTCGATGCTTTCCAAGCCAACGACGCGATAAAACAGACGTTTGCCGAATTTGGAATGGTCCGCCAGTACGATTACCTGATCCGCATGCTGGATCATAGCTTTGACAAGATAGCTGTCCTCTTCGTTCGGGGCCGACAACCCTTCCTCGGTAATGCCGCAAGTGCCGATAAACAGCTTGTCGACATGATAATCTTTGAGCATTTCTATCGCCTTGGCGCCGTATACGCTGTGGTGCTTGTTATCGAGCACGCCGCCGAGCATATGAATCGTGATGCCGCCTTTGCGCGCAAGCGCAGCCGCCGTTTCAATCGAGCTGGTCACGGCGACGTTGTTTCTGGAAGCTATGGCCGAAGCCGCATGCAGGACGGTCGTCGAAGCATCCATCATAATGTAGTCGCCATCCTGAATAAGGGCGGCGGCCGCTTTGCCGATCGTCAGCTTGGAAGAGGGCTCGGCCTGCAAACGCTGCTCGTAATTTCCGACGTCCTTCGATAATGTCGGCAAAATCGCTCCGCCGCGCGTCCTGACGATGCGTCCCTGTTCCTCCAGCTTGACCATGTCCCGCCGCGCCGTATCCCGCGATACTTCGTACAGCTCGCAAATTTGATCGACCGTAATGCGCTTATTTAATTTTAAGTAATCAACAATCGCGATAAGTCTTTCTTCCTGGAACAAGTCAAAAACCACCTCTTTACTTAAGTTTATATAAGTAATTATAAGCGCAAAGCTTATTATACACTTTTTTTTCAAAGCTTCAATACGTAAAAAGCCTCCGAATGCCCGCCCGGTTATCCCCAAACGCGCCAAAAAACCGCACAAGCTCCGAATCTCAGAGCTGCAGCGCGGTCCTGGCTTTACTTGCCTGTAGTTTTCTTTTTCGTTTGGACATAGCTGGGATATGTAATTTCGCCGGTATCCAGCTTTTTGATTTCGTCGTCCGTCCAACCGGCGATTTTGTTGGTCCCGGTGACGCCGGTCAGCGTGATATGATATTTGCTTGCCAAATATTGATGAAGCTTATCCATATCTTCCTGCTTGATTTCGCTCAGCTTCTGTTTGCCGTGAATTTGCCCGAGAATGACGCCGATGGATTCGGCCGCAAGGCTTGTATTCGGCTGAATTCTCGTGCTGCCGTAGGCGATGGCCGACGAGCCGACGTTTTTTCCCGCGGCGATGACATTGTCGTAATTTTTCAGCAAAAAGCTGCGGAGCGGCATGCCGTATTTGTCCGGTCTGCCCATTTCAATGCCCCATTTGTTGGCGCTGGTGCCCTGCAGATCGAGAGGATAGCCGCCGATGCTGACGTTGTCCGAGAACATTTTGCCTGACAGCAGGTCCGAAGGCTTGAGCACATAATCCATTTCGTAATGATTGTATTCGCGAATGTAAGGATACGTCGGCAAATCGCCCAGTTCCGCCGATCCCCAGCCCGGCAGCGTTTTGCGGAAATGCTCCAAAATGAGCGGCGTCTCCTTATTGCCGAGAGCAACGGCTTCCTGCACCGATTGGGCGTTGGAAGGGTCGACCGTGTAGACAAGCAGCGCGTTGATCAATACGTCCCCGTCTCTTTGATTGACCGCATTCAATCCGCGAAGAAAAACGCGATCATTGGTAGGATGATAAGCTTTCGTAACTCCACTCAAACCGATGGCAAAGCTTTCGTTGACGCTTCCGCCGCCGAACCGCTTGCTGCGTTCTTCCGGTTTCAGCTTGTTGAACTCCGCATTGAACGTCTTCCAGTCGACATGCTTGAACTTCATCATCATGCCGGCGCTCATGTATTCGATATTTTTTTGCCCGTAAAAGCTCTCCAGCCCCGGCAGCCGGTTCACATCCAGCTTGCTGAGCAGTGCGGCGTTATCGGTATTGTCCACCCAGTAGGAGGCCGATATGCTTTTCTTAACCTGCTGCCGGTCGGTATAGGTGAGCGAGGTTATATCATGCAGATGCGCGGGAGTGTCCGCCGTTTGTATATCATTGATCTGAACGCCCGATTCGATAGTGATTTGGTCTACAAGCTTTTTCATATAATCCGTAAATTCGGGCAGCTTGCGGATTTTGCCGTTTCGAAAACCGTCAAACAACTCCTTCGCCCGCCCCTGAACGAGCGACTTGCCTTTGTCGTCCCGGGTTTCGTCCAGAAACAGCATTTGCGCCTGCAGCACTTGTCCGCCGAATTCGGCTTTCGGATCGATAATTTTCACGCGCAAGCCTTCGTCGGCCGCGGCTCTTGCCAAATAAAGACCTTCGAGCTCGGTGCCGACTACGACGACATCAAACTTTTCGGAAGGTACTTGATCCGTCTGTCCGGCGTGAAGATTTTGCTGCGAGTTGTTCGCTTCTTTCGTTGCGGTTTGCTCGACACTCGGACCGGCCGTCCCGGCGGGACTGCGGGAAGAAGATTGAAACAAAGATCTGCTGAAAGTAAAAGCACTTGCCGTAATTAGCACTGCCACTGCAATGAAAATAATCAAACCTCGTTTGCTTTGAAAACGCATGCTTTTGCTCCTTTGGCGATTCTTTTTCTAACAGCTTGATTTTATCACGACGGGCGGCGTATTTGATAGTTTTGCCTGTTAATTTTGACTAGACCCCCAAAAAAAATAGCCGGGCAGCGAACATTTGTAGCATATCCAGGAACCCTTCGCGAAGGTTCATCTTATGCTTCATAACTACTTGGGAAAAGGGAGAGGTAACTTGATGAAAAAGCAGTTAATGAAAAAAGTGGTGGCAACGAGTCTTGCCTGCGTGATGGTTGTAGGAGGAGGCACTGCCGCATTTGCAAAAGATAACGATCACAACCGTGGCAATCGGGAAAACAACCAAGGCAACGGAAGAAATTACAATTATAGCCAAGGAAACTACAAAGGTTCCATCGATATTCGCATCAATTTCAACGATATGAAAACCGCGCAATGGGCAATGCGCTATATAGCAAGCCTCGCTTCCAAGCGCGTGTTTGAAGGCTATGAAGACGGCTCTTTTAAACCTGACAACACCGTGTCCCGCATCGAAGCGATTACGGCCGCCGTTCGTTTGATGGGACTGCGCGACCAAGCCGAATCCACCACTGAAATGCAAACAAAGCTTAACTTTAAAGATGCCGATAAAGTTCCTTCCTGGGCTGTCGGATACGTCGCTGTAGCGCTTGAAAACGACCTGTTCACAGAGAGCGACGACAGCGTGAAGCCGAATGAAGCGGCTGACCGTCTGTGGGCAACTACGCTTTTGGTTAAAGCGTTGAAATACGATGCCGAAGCCAAAGCCAAAATGAACACCGCTCTGCCGTTCAAAGACGCCAAGCAAATTCCTGCCGGATCGGTCGGCTATGTGGCCGTAGCTATTGAAAAAGGTTTGATTGACGGCTTTGAGGACAACACGTTCAGACCGAACCAATCCGTAACTCGCGCCCAATTGGCCGCTTTGCTGGACCGCACGGGCAGCCAATTGCCGGGACAAGATCAAAACGCGAATACAGGCACTGTCAGCACGGCAGTCACTAACAATGTATTGACATTGACTAAATCCGGCACGACAACCCAATACACGCTTCATCCTGACGTATTCGTACTGCGCAACGGGGTAAAAGTAGCCGCTTCCGCGCTGCAAGTAGGCGACGAAGTGAAAATCGACACGTACAATAATCAGGCTGTGTATATCGAAGTTACGAAACTTGCACAAACTTCTGTTACTACCGATAGCGGTACTGTAAGCGCGGCTGTGTCCAACAACGTTCTGACTCTTACCAAATCGGGAACTGCTTACCAGTTTACCCTGAATCCGAACGTTTATGTATACCGGAACGGAGCTCAAGTAAGCGCCTCTGCTTTACAAGTAGGCGATGAAGTGAACATCCGCACATCCGACAATCAAGTCGTTTACATTGAAGTGACCAAGCTGGCTCTGACCGATTTTGACGTGATTGGTACGCTTAACAGTACTACTCTGAATACCCAAGGCGTCATTTCTACCATCTCGATCACTCAAAACGTATATAATGGCTCCCAAACGGTCATTTATAACGTATCTCCAAGCGTAACTATTACAGGCAACCTTTCCCTGCTTACTGCCGGACATCCGGTAGAGCTCAAAGGAAAAGACCAACTGGTTACTTCCATCGACATTAAGTAATTATCGTTATACCATCATATATTTAGATTAAATATGAAAAAGGTTTGGAATCCACGCAACGGCTCCCTGCTGCAAGACGGCAAGGGGCTGTTGCTTTTTTACGCGCAATTTGCATATTCGTGCAGGCTGCGAAGCAAACTACGTCGAACCGGAAGGAGAGATGCTGCATGCAGGAAACGCTAATTCAAACTTTTAAAAGATACTATGCCGATTACCGGGCGGCCGCAGACGTGGATCAGAGCTTTGCAGACGCCTATCAAGCGGTTGCTTTTTACGTGATCGAGCAAACCGGCCGGCTTGCCCGGGAAGGCGAGCTTGAGGCGATCCGGAACATTGTCCGCGAGTTTACGGAGATCCGCCATTCCGTAGGCGGCAGCAACGATTCCGTCAAGGAGCGGTTTGAGCAGGAGCTTGTGGAGACAATGCTGAGCAGGACAAGCACATAAACCGGTAACAACCGGCAGCCTGAAATGAATGTTAAAAAGGGTGTTGCATTCTCGCTGCCAGCGTGCTATATTAATGTTCCGGCCAAAACGAGGGCAAACAAATGAAAAATAATGCTTGCAATCGCCCAGGCGGATATGATATATTAAAACTCCTGTTGTTGAAAAACAGCAGGTGAACGAAAGAAATTGTTCTTTGAAAACTGAACAACGAGTGAAGAAGCAAGGTTGAGCAATCAACCACAAACAAGAGATTGCAAAATCTCGTCAGCTTTGAAA
>NZ_JBZYAO010000076.1:2942-9464 GCF_059820445.1 Paenibacillus sp. sgz302190 | reverse complement strand
CGAAGTGAGGAGCCGTATGCGTGAATTGCGCACGTACGGATCTGAGAGGGGTATGGGGCACAATCCGAGAAGGAAAGGCCCCGCCTACTCGACCAGGCTTTTTCTGTGCATGAAGCTCATTTTGAGGAAATGCCTGCAATTGTGCAGGAATTCCCTATAAAAATGGGCTTCAGCCCGCGCAGCAGCTTAAAAGCCTGCACATTTGCAGGAATTTTTCGCTGCAGGCGAATCAACGTGCAAAAACCTGTACTTTTGCAGGTTTTTCAGGCGCTAGCCCCGTAGTGAAGCCTACGCGAGCTTTTAGGGCAGCTGTTTGCCCGATTCCGGGTCTTTCCCCGAGCGTGGGCGCTCATCTTAGCAAGACCTGCGGTCGCGGTATCCCCCCGTTGGACCGCCGGGGCAGAATGTCGTCCCTTCGATGTCCGAACGGCAGAAAGAAGCCCACCGCTATATCTTCAGGAAATTATAGGAAAATGCTCATCAATCTTTCAGGCGGCATTCAGAGAGAATTCAGCGAAACCCGCTATTCTTTTCATTAGGAAGAAAAACTAACCAATGAAAAGGTGGCATAAAGTGATGAAATCTTTGAACAAACGCATTCTGACCGGCACCCTGCTTGCGTCCTTCTTGCTCGGCTCTGCGGGTATTTTGCAGCAGGCGGCTTTTGCCGCTTCGTCGGACACGGCGGCTGCCGGTGTTACTGCGGACGCATCGGCGTCCGCCGACGGCAAACGGCCTGAAGGGCCGGGACAAGGCCCCGGACAAGGCTCGGGTCAAATGGGGATGCCGGGAGGCGATCTTTTGAAAGAGGCGGCGACCATCCTTGGCGTCGAGCAGCAAACGTTAATGGAGTCTCTCAAGAACGGGCAGACTCTGGTTGAAGCTGCATCCGCTGCCGGCCTGACGGAGGACGAACTGCTGAGCCGTCTCGCAACGGCGATGACGGCGTCCATCCAGGCTGCGGTGACGGCCGGCACCATAACCCAAGAGCAAGCCGATAAACAGCTTGCCGATTTGTCCGATCGCTTGAAAACGCAGATCGAGAGCAAAGGCTTCGGAGACCGCCCCCAAGGTCAGGGCGGGCAAGGCGGCCAGGGTGGCCAAGGGGAACGCCCGGCCTCTCAGGGCGAAAAACCGGCCGGCGGCGAGAAGCAGCAGGGCAATAGCGCTTCTGCCGATGTCCAGTTGACGGATATCGATTCGCATTGGGCGGCTGCATCCATCAAGCATCTGGTGAGCAAGGGCATTTTGCAGGGCGATGATCAGAAGCGCTTTAATCCCGATTTTACCGTAACGCGGGAGGAATTGGCGGCGATGGTGGCGCGCAGCTTTAACCTGGAGAGCAGCTCGCAAGATGCAGCTTCCGGCACAGCCGATTTCAGCGATGTGCCGCAAAGCCGCTGGTCGTTCAAAACGATCGAAGCGACCAAAGATTATTTTGGCGAGCAAAAAGACGACAGCGGCAAGCTGAGCTTCAAGCCGGCGGATGGGGCCAAACGGCAGGACGTTGCCGTCACGCTGGTCAAAGTGCTTTTAAAGCAAAATGCCTCCTTGAGCCTGTTGGATGCCGACGCGGCGGACAGGCTGTTGAATGAACATTTTAAAGATGCGGCCAGCATTCCCGCAGAGCTTCGTCCTTACGCAGCCACCGCTGTACAAAACGGTTGGATTCAGGGCAACGACCAAGGAAACTTCGCGCCGCAGCAAACGATTACCCGCGCTGAGGTCGCTGCTTTGCTGGACCGCTTGCTCGGCACTGCCGACGCGGCGAACTAAACCCATACGCAGCAGTCATAAACCAGGAGCTTCCCTACAGAGGGCGAAGCTCCTTTAGCTTTTTTATGCCGGTGTTCATCATTCGGCGTATTTTTGCATTCGTACATAAAGCGGAATAAATTGGGAATCCTACACCTAACAACGGAAAGGAGGGCCACGATCACTATGTACAATCAAGGAAATCAACAAGGAAACCAAGCCATTTCCGGCAAGGAACTCGCGTACATAACGGATTCGCTCAAGAACGAAGAGTTACTTACCAAGCTTTGCGTGCAAGGGGCTGTAGAATGCCAAAGCCAGTCTTTGAAACAAACGCTGTCCCAATTGTCGCAGGAACGTCTGCAAAACATCAGCACGCTGATCAACACGCTTCAGCAGCAAGCCGGCATCACTCACTAAACCCGCATAATCAGGAGGTGCAGAAAACGTGTTCCAACAAAATCCTTATCAACAGCAAGGTTTTGGCGCTCAGCAGCAGCAAAGCCAGGGCCAGCAAGTGTATTTGCAAGAACAGGATTTGGCCCAATTCGTTCTCTCCGAACTGAAAAGGACAGCCCGTGAATATACGACAGCGGCTCTGGAGGCGTCGAATCCGCAAATTCGGCAAACTTTCCAATCGCTGGTGCATAAAACTTTACAGGATCAAGCTGAGGTGTTTCAGGAAATTCAAAAGCTGGGAGGTTACGAAGTCCAGCCCGCACAGCAGCAGCAGCTCCAGCAAGAACTGCAAAAGCAAAGCCAATCGGCGGCTAAACTGCAGTCTTTCGTTCAGCAAAATTTGAGCAAGGCTCTCAACAACGCCGGCTCCCAACAGCAGCAACAGAACCAACAGAACCAACAGAACCAACAAAACCAGCAACACCAGTTCATGGCCGGACAGCAGCAGCAACAGCAGCACAATCAAATGCTCGCGCAGCAGCAAGCTTTTCAGCCCATTCAGACAATCCATGCGGCCGCCTACCCGAATGCGGTGCAAACTCAACATCTTTCGCAAAATGCGCAGCAACAGCATAGCGGCTACGGCAGCCAACAAGAGCAAGGCTTCGCGCAAGCCCAGGGCTATTCCGCATCCGATTACGGCATGAGCGGCAGCTCCAGCGCAGCCGGCAAGCCCAGCTACTATGCCGGTTCTGCGACCGCTTCCGGAGCGGGCGGGACAGCCGGAAAAGGCCAGCAGCCGAGTATGTCTGCCCGCAGCCAAACAGGCGGAGCCTAGTCGGCGGGTGTGAAGCGTACTTTTGCCTGAGAACTGTCAAAAAGCGCCTTTGAGCTTGATTTTCAAGCACTGAGGCGTTTTTTGCGTGTTTGCCAGACAGGCTTTTCCGCAATGGCCCGAACTTTTCCAATAATCATGGTATGGAACCTGCTTGTCACACATATATAGATACAAAGGATGTCCAATTTAAGGGAAAAGGGTGTTGGGATGATGAAGAAACCGTGGATTTACGGCGCAGCTTCCTTGGCATTGCTCGGCATGCTAACGACAGCTTGCAGTTCCAAAGGAGAAGAGGAGGAGCTCACCTCAAAAATCTCTGCGCCAACCGGCCAAACGCAAACTTCAAACGGCAGCATCGCAAAGGCCGTGCATGCAGGCGTCGCTCCTTCCATCGATGCGCAAATTTCTCAAGACGGCCGCAACGCTACAATCAACTATTCCGTCAACAACTTAGCCTTGTCAACCGACCATATGGGTAAGCAAAATGTACAAGGAGAGGGCCACCTCCACTTATATGTGGACGGCAAGCAAAAAGCGATGCTGGGTACGGACGCGCCCGTCAAACTTACGAATCTGGCTACAGGCAAGCATGAGATCAAGCTGATGCTGCAGCAAAACGATCATAGCGATTTGAGCATCGAGAAAATTTTTAACATTGAAGTCAAGTAACGAAGGATCGGAAAAGAAAAAAACTGTCAAAGCGAACTAATGTTCCTAAACGATCGGATAAAGTCACTTCATAAGCGGTAAGCATGCATAGAACCGGATTCCTTAAAAAGGCGGGCATTTAGCCCGTCTTTCGCTATTTGACACGCCCTTTCGCGTAGCATAGACTGATGGTATTATGGCATAAGTGCCGCTAACCGGAGGGAAACTTTTGATCGTCGATATAGGCAAGTGGAGACATGTATTTAAGCTGGACCCCGATCGGGAAATTTCGGACGAAGCGCTGGACAGGCTCTGTTTGTCCGGTACGGACGCCATCATGGTAGGCGGCTCTACGGGCGTTACTTTTGACAATACCGTTGACCTGCTGGCCCGCGTCCGCCAATATGAAGTTCCGTGCGTGCTTGAAATATCGAATCGGGAGGCGATCGTGCCCGGGTTTGATTTGTTTCTTATCCCTGTGGCGCTGAATGCCGGCGACCCGCAATGGATCGTTGGCCACCATCACGATGCGCTTAAGGAATACGGAGCGATCCTGAACTGGGACGAAATCGTCACGGAAGGCTACATCATATTAAACGGCGAGGCAACCGCGGCGCAGCTCACCTCCGCACGTACGGAGCTTGATCGGAAAGACGTTACCGCCTATGCCAGAATGGCCGACAAACTGTTTCATATGCCCATCGTTTACTTGGAATACAGTGGAAAGTTCGGCGATATGGAGCTGGTGCGCCGCACCCGGAGCGTGCTGGAGCAAGCCCGTCTATTGTACGGAGGCGGCATCGACAGCGCGGAGAAAGCGCGCGAGGCGGCGGCAGCGGCGGATACCATTGTCGTAGGCAACATCATCTACAGCGATCTGGAGCAGGCGCTTCAGACCGTGAACTTCGATAGAACAGGAAGGTAAAGCTATGAACGAGACTGTGAACATTCTGGATGCGATCAAAAGGCTCAACCCGCAGCAGCGCAAAGCGGTAGAGTCCATAGACGGGCCCCTCTTGATCATGGCGGGAGCGGGAAGCGGCAAAACCCGCGTGCTGACGCACCGCATCGCTTACTTGATCGGAACGCGCAAGGCCGCCCCATGGAGCATTCTGGCGATCACGTTTACGAACAAAGCCGCAAGAGAGATGCAGGAGCGGGTCGGCAAACTGGTCGGCGGAGCCGGCAGCGACATATGGGTGTCCACGTTTCACTCCATGTGTGTGCGCATTCTTCGCAGAGATATTACAAGAATCGGATTTACTTCGAATTTTACGATTTTGGATTCGGGCGACCAGCTTTCCGTCATCAAGACTTGCTGCAAAGAGCTGAACATCGATACGAAAAAGTTCGAGCCCAAAGCGTTCCAGGCCGCAATCAGCGCCGCCAAGAACGAACTGGTGACCCCTCAGCAGTATGAGAACAAGATCGGGGACTATTTTCAAGGTCTCACCGCTAAAATTTACACCCTTTATCAGAAAAAACTCAAAAGCAACAATTCTCTCGACTTCGATGATTTGATCATGACTACGATTCAACTGTTCAAGGAAGTTCCGGAAGTGTTGGACTTCTATCAAAACAAATTCCAATATATACACGTTGACGAGTATCAGGATACGAACCGCGCCCAGTACTTGCTGTGCCAGATGATGGCGGACAAGCATAAGCGCATTTGCGTGGTAGGAGACAGCGATCAGTCGATTTACCGGTGGCGCGGGGCCGATATTTCGAACATCCTCAATTTTGAAAAAGATTACCCGAATGCGACAGCGATTCTTCTGGAGCAAAATTACCGCTCGACCTCGAACATCCTGCAGGCGGCGAACAAAGTTATCGCCAACAACAGCGGCCGCAAGCCGAAAAATTTGTGGACCGACAAAGAGGGCGGCAGCACGATCAAGCTGTACCAGGCCGATTCGGAGCATGAAGAGGGTTATTTTGTCACGAATGAAATTAACAAAAACCGCTCGGGCGGCAAAAAGTTTGCCAATCACGCCATCCTGTACCGCACGAACGCCCAGTCCCGGGTGATCGAGGAAATTTTGATCAAATCCGATATCCCGTATACAATCGTTGGCGGCGTAAAATTCTATGATCGTAAAGAGATCAAGGATATTCTCGCGTATTTGCGCCTGATTTCCAATCCGGACGACGACATCAGCCTGTCGCGGATCGTTAACGTGCCCAAGCGGGGCA
Source organism: Paenibacillus sp. sgz302190 (assembly GCF_059820445.1). Taxonomy (NCBI): domain Bacteria; kingdom Bacillati; phylum Bacillota; class Bacilli; order Caryophanales; family Paenibacillaceae; genus Paenibacillus; species Paenibacillus sp. sgz302190. Next base: position 3,628 of record NZ_JBZYAO010000076.1, on the reverse strand, counting down.
TCGGCGATACGACCATGGACAAGGTGGCCGAAATGGCGGGCCGCAGAGGCATTTCGCTGTACGCGATGATCGACGAGATCGATGCGCTGGAGATCAATACGAAAGCGAAAAACGCGCTGGCCGACTTCCGCGAGATGATCGGAAATTTGAGCCAGATGGTCGAATATTTGTCCGTGACCGAGCTGACCGAGAAAATGCTGGAAATGACCCAGTACCGGCTGGAGCTGCAGCGGGAAAATACGATCGAATCCAAAGCCCGCCTCGAAAATATCGACGAGTTCCTGTCCGTGACCATGGACTTCGAGAAGCGCAACGACGACAAAACGCTTGTTTCCTTCCTCACCGATCTGGCCCTGATCGCCGATATCGATACGATGGACAAAGACAAGGATGCGGACGAAAAGGATGCTGTCGTGCTGATGACGATGCACAGCGCCAAAGGTCTGGAGTTCCCCGTAGTGTTCATTATCGGGATGGAGGAAGGCGTCTTCCCGCATAACCGTGCGTTTACGGACGACGAAGAGCTGGAAGAGGAACGCCGCCTTGCCTACGTAGGCATTACGCGCGCCGAGGAAGATCTGTACCTGACGTGCGCCCGCATGCGCACGCTTTTTGGCCGCACCGCCTCCAACGCCCCATCGAGATTCCTCACCGAGATTCCGCAGGAACTCGTTGAGAACGTCTCG
>NZ_JBZYAO010000076.1:0-2654 GCF_059820445.1 Paenibacillus sp. sgz302190 | reverse complement strand
GCTTCCGCAGCCGCCGCGCGTCCGGCTGCGCTCCGGGTGGTGCCCCCCGCCGCGGGCGGCCCGGTGCCGGACTACAAAGCCGGCGACAAAGTATCGCACGGCAAATGGGGCATCGGCACCGTCGTTTCCGTCAAAGGCTCGGGTGACGACACCGAGCTGCAAATCGCTTTTCCCGCGCCGGTAGGCCTCAAGCGGCTGTTGGCCAAGTTTGCCCCGATCAAAAAGGAAACCTAATTTTTCCATATAGAGAGGAAGAGTCCGTAATGACAGATGCCATCGCGGCAATGAAAACCCTCGTTCAAGAAATTAACCGGCATAACCACAGCTATTACACGCAGGATCAACCGACGATTAGCGACAAGGAATGGGACGTGCTGTACGATAGGCTCGTTGCTTTGGAGCGGGAAACGGGAGTGATCCTGCCTGCTTCCCCTACGCAGCGGGTCGGCGGCGACATTCTCAAGGGCTTTGAGCCGCATCGTCATCTTTCCCGTTTGTGGAGCCTGGATAAGGCGCAGAACGCGGAGGATTTGCAGGCCTGGCATACGCGTGTGCTGAAGCTGATCGCCGACTACAACGGCAAAAACCCGGAGCAGCCGCTGCCAGACCCTTCTTTTGTCGTGGAACTGAAGTTTGACGGACTTACGTTGAACCTGACTTATTCACAGGGGCAGTTGGTTCAGGCTTCTACGCGCGGCAACGGCGTCGTGGGCGAGGGCATTTTGGCGCAGATTAAGACGATCAAGTCGATTCCCCTCGAAATTCCCTACGATCAAGGCACGCTTGAAGTACAGGGCGAAGGCATGATGTTCCTTTCCGTTTTGGAGGAGTATAACAAGACTGCCGCGGAGCCGCTCAAAAATGCCCGCAATGCAGCGGCAGGCGCACTCCGCAACCTGAATCCGAAAATAACGTCGGAGCGGAAGCTGAACGCTTTCTTCTATAATGTCGGCTATTCGGATCAGATCCAGTTCCAAAACCATGCCGAGATGCTGCAGTTTTTGAAGGATAATCATTTTAAGGTGAGCGATCGGACGCGTTTTTTTGATTCTATAGAAGATGTTGCCGCTGAGCTGGAGCGGATTGCGGAAGAGCGGCTTGGTTTTGACTTTTTGATCGACGGAGGCGTCGTCAAGCTTACGGACATGCGCACGAGGGAGGTGCTCGGCTACACCGAGAAGTTCCCGCGCTGGGCGATAGCATTCAAATTTGAGGCTGAAGAGGCGACGACGGTTTTGCAGAGCGTTTCCTGGGAAGTCGGCCGTACAGGCAAAATCACGCCGCTCGCCAGAGTCGAAGCCGTCGATTTGGCAGGCGTTACCGTGCAAAACTGCACGCTGAACAACATCGGCGACATTGAACGCAAAAACTTGAAGCATGCCCTCGGCAGCCTCGTTTATATCCGCAGGTCGAATGACGTGATCCCGGAAATTCTCGGCAAAGTGACCGAGGAGAACGACGGCGAAGAAATCGTGTATCCTACGCATTGTCCGGCTTGCGGCAGCGAACTGGAAATGCGCGGCGCGCATCTGTTCTGCCTGAATCGTCTGGGCTGCAGCCCGCAGTTGATCGGGCGGATTACGCATTTTGCCTCGCGCGATGCGATGGATATCGAGACTTTCAGCGAAATGACCGCCGCTCAGCTTCATCAAGAGCTTGGCGTGCGCGATCCCGCGGATCTGTACTACCTGCAATTCGAAGATCTCATCAAGCTGGACCGGTTCGGCGAGAAAAAAGCGAAAAATTTGCTGGAAGCTTTGGAAAAAAGCAAGTCCCGCGATTTGGCCGCGTTTCTTTACTCGCTCGGCATTCCGAACTCCGGCAAAACGACGACCAAAGTGCTGGCCGACCACTACCGCAGCCTGGACAAGCTGCTGGAGGCTACGCCGGAGGAGCTTATTACGCTCCCTGACGTAGGGGGGATTGTTGCCGAAAGCATCTATACGTTTTTCCGGGATCCGGTCATGATCGACAGCATTCAGCGCATGTTGGCTGCAGGGGTTAGCCCCGTGGCAGAAGAGCCGGCTGCCGCAGAGGCTAGTCCGGACAATCCGTTTTTCGGCAAAACGATTGTGCTCACAGGCACGTTAAGCACCATGGGGCGGGACGAAGCCGCTAAAAAGCTGGAGGCTCTCGGCGCGAAAATTACAGGCAGCGTATCGAAGAAAACAGATATCGTCGTAGCCGGTGAAAGCGCAGGCAGCAAACTGACAAAAGCGCAGGATCTCGGCATCCGGATCATTGATGATGAGCAGGAGCTGTTGCGGCTGTTAGGCGAAGCCTGATTCCCGGCTTCCTCCGGGGATGAAATATGAAGAACCTGTCGGACTGCAGCGTCCGGCAGGGCCTTTGTTGTCCGAATGCATAGAAATGCAGGCGGGACGCGGTATTGCGGGTTGTAAGATAATGGATGAAAAAAGTTAGAAAAAGACGCTTGCATTTTGTTTTAAAAGCTGGTAGTATAAATACCTGTCACCACGTAAGCGACGCATTAACGCTTTAAATGACAGCAATAAAGCTCCTTGAAAACTGAACAAATAAATGAAGTATCAGCAAGGTTGAGCAATCAACCAAAACAAGAGATTGCAAAATCTCGTCAGCTTTGAAATTGAGCTATTCAGCTTTCAATAAAGGTAACACCTTTTTGGAGAGTT
>NZ_JBZYAO010000075.1:0-10446 GCF_059820445.1 Paenibacillus sp. sgz302190 | reverse complement strand
GCTGCCGGAATACATGGTGCCGCAGCACTGGGTGCAGATGAGTGAGCTGCCGCTGACGCCCAACGGCAAGGTGGACCGGCGGGCGCTGCCGCAGCCGGAAATGGCGGGGGTGGCGGCGGATCACAAGGAGCCGGCAAGCGAACTGGAAACGCTGCTGGCGGAGATTTGGCAGGACGTGCTGGGCCTGATGATCGTCGGCACACGGGACAATTTCTTCGCGCTGGGCGGCGATTCGATCAAGGCGATCCAGATGGGCAGCCGCCTGCACAAGCACGGATGGAAGCTGGAGATGAAGGACTTGTTCCAGCACCCAACGATCGAGCAGGTGATTTCATACCTGCAGCGGGCCGAAACGAAACCGGCAGATCAGGGACCGGTACAGGGCGAAGTGCTGCTGACCCCGATTCAGCATTGGTTTTTCGAACGGAACTTTACCGATCGCCATCACTGGAACCAGTCGATTATGCTGCATGCCCCGTCCGGCTTTGATCCGGCGCTTGTCCGGTTCACGCTGGCCAAGCTTCTTGAGCACCACGACGCGCTGCGGATGGAATATGTGATTGAGCAAGGCGGACATGGGGAGCCGGTGCAGGTCGTTCAGCATTACCGCGCACCCGAGGACGTTCGTCCGGATGTGGAAGTGATTCGGGTGATCGGAGCGGCCGCTCAGTTGGAACAAGCGGTACAGCGCGAGGCGGAACGGCTCCAGGACAGCCTGGACCTGACCGGGGGCGTACTGATGAAAGCAGTGCTTTTCCAAACGGATCACGGCGATCACCTGCTGCTGGTCATCCACCATTTGGTGGTCGACGGGGTATCCTGGCGGATTTTGCTGGAGGACTTGGCATCCGGTTATCTTCAAGCCTCCAGGGGCGAAGCGATGATTTTTCCGCAAAAAACGCATTCCTTCCAAGACTGGGCTTCCGGGCTTGCCGACTATGCCGGATCCAAGGCGTTACTGAAGGAAACGGATTACTGGCGTGAGCTGGAGAGCCGCGCGATCGCTCCGCTGCCCAAAGGTCAAGAAGCTGCCGATCAGCGGATGTGTCATGCCCGGACGGTTGATTTTGCGCTCACCGCCAAGGAAACGGAGCAGTTGACGACAGTGGCCCATGAGGCGTACCGCACGGAAATGAACGATTTGCTGCTGACGGCGCTTGGTCTCGCTGTGAAGGAGTGGAGCGGAAATGAGCAAATCCTGGTCAACCTGGAGGGGCACGGACGTGAAGATGTTGTTGGAGACGTGAACATCTCGCGCACGGTCGGCTGGTTTACGAGCCAATATCCGGTGGTGCTCGAAATGGGGCGGTCCACGGATGTAGCTTACCAAATCAAGCGGATTAAGGAAGATTTGCGCCATGTTCCGAACAAGGGCATCGGCTACGGCATTTTGCGGTACTTGACGCAGGAGGAACATAAAGCAGGGCTGGCTTTCTCCCTGCGCCCGGAAATCAGCTTCAACTATTTGGGACAGTTTGCGGCTATGGAGCAATCAGGGCTGTTTGTGCGCTCCGCTTTGCCGATGGGCAGCCCGCTCAGTCCGAATTCGGAGAAATTGACCTCGCTCGACGTGGTCGGGTTTATCGAAGAAGGCGTCCTGCGCATGAGCATCGCCTACCATTCACTGGAATACGAAGCCGGGACGATGTCGTCTTTGAGCGAAAGCTTCAAAACCCATTTGCTGCGGCTGCTCGAGCATTGCCTGAACCAAACGGGCGGCACACTTACGCCAAGCGATCTGGGCGACGACGAGTTAACGTTGGATGAGCTTGATCAACTGCTTCAGCTTTTTTAAATCAGAGGAAAACTTGGATGAGGTGGACTTATGGATAAACAAACAATACAAAAGGTGTACCCGTTAACGCCGATGCAGGAAGGCATGCTGTACCACGCCATGCTGGATCCGGAGTCTTCATCTTATTTCACCCAATTGGAGCTGTGCATTTCCGGGCCGTTCGACCGGGCGATTTTGCAAAAAAGCATGGATCAGCTTGTCCGCAGTTACGATATTTTGCGCACGGTGTTCGTGTATCAGCAGCTGCAGCGGCCGCGTCAAGTCGTCCTCGCAGAGCGCAAGGCGGAGGTTTATTTTGAAAATATCGCCGGCCTCCGGCCCGAAGAGCGCCAGCAGGCCATCGCCCGCCATAAACGGGAGCTTCAGGCCCAGGGCTTTGATTTGGCCAAAGACCAGTTGTTCCGCGTCTCCCTGTTCCAGCTTGACTCGGAGCGGTTCCATCTGATTTGGAGCAACCATCATATTTTGTTGGACGGCTGGAGCATGGGCGTGCTGATGAAGAAGCTGTTCGGGTATTATGAGGCCTTCCGCCTGAACCGGCCGCTCCCGAGCGGGCACGACAAGCCGTATGCCGACTACGTCAAATGGCTGGACAAACTGGACAAGGATGAAGCGTTCGCGTATTGGGACAAGCGCCTGGCGGATTTTGAAAAGCCGACCTCCGTACCGCACTGGAAAACGGCCGCGGACCGCGAGGAAGTGTACCGGAACGAAATGTTCACGTTCGTCTGGGATAAACGGCTCGTTGATTCGCTTAAAGAGATCGCTAATCGCTATCATGTGACGCCGCCCAATTTGTTTCAGGCGATGTGGGGGGCACTGCTCGGCAAGTACAACTACACGGATGACGTCGTATTTGGCACCGTTGTGTCCGGGCGCCCCTCGGCCATTCACGGCATCGAAAACATGGCCGGCCTGTTTATCAATACGATCCCGGTGCGGGTAACAGCCGAGCCTGAGGCCGGCTTTGCCGATCTGGCCCGATCCGTACAGCAGCATGCGCTCGAAGCCGAGAAGTACGATTATGTGCCGCTGTACGACATCCAGAAACGTTCGGTGCTCAAAAATCATCTCGTGGGCCATCTTGTGGCCTTCGAGAACTATCCGCTGGACCGCGAGCTGCAAAATGGCGGCATGGAGCAGAGACTCGGTTTCTCGATCCAGGTGGCCGACGCTTTTGAACAGACAAATTACGATTTTAATCTGATCGTTTACCCCGGCGAGGAATGGTCGCTCAAAATGATGTACAACGCCGCCCTCTACGACGAGGAGTGGATCGGCAAAATAGCCGGCCATTTGACCCGCATCGCCGAAGAGCTCGCCCGCAATCCGGAGCTGGAGGTGGGCAAGGTCAGCCTGCTGACGGAGCGGGAAAAAGCCGAGGTGCTGAACGCGTTCAACGATACGAAGCGGGATTACCCGCGCGAGCGGACGATTCCCGAGCTGTTCGAGGAACAGGTCCGGCTTGCGCCGGAGCATGTCGCCGTCGTGTTTGGCGGACGGCGGATGACCTACCGCCAGTTGAACGCTGCGGCGGGGCGGCTGGCGCGAACGCTGCGGGAGCGGGGCTTGAAGCCGAACGAGGCGGCAGGCATCATGGCGGAGCGGTCGATCGAGGCGGTCGTCGGCATTTTGGCGATATTAAAAGCAGGCGGCGCGTATTTGCCGATCGATCCGGATTATCCGCAGGACCGCGTCCGCTACCTGATTGAGGACAGCGGCATGAAACTGATGCTGGTACAGCGCGGCCGGCCGGAAGAATCGCTGGGGCAAGGCACGGGTCTTGCGGCGGATGTTGAGATTTTGCCGATCGATCTGGATGCCGTTGCCGGCGAAACCGGGGCTCGGGGTGAGGCGGAAGCGGATGCGGAAGTGGTCAACCTCCCGCCGGTGAATAAGCCCGAGGATCTGGCTTATGTCATGTATACCTCCGGCTCCACGGGCCAGCCCAAAGGCGTCATGGTGGAGCACAGAAACGTCGTGCGCCTGGTCAAAAATGCCGGGTACATCCCTTTCGGCGAGCAGGACCGCATGGCGCAAACGGGTGCGATCAGCTTTGACGCCAGTACCTTCGAGCTGTTCGGAGCGCTGCTGCACGGCGCCTCGCTGCATCCGGTGTCCAAGGAAACCTTGCTGGACGCGGCCGGTTTTGCGGGCTTCCTGAGCGAGCGGCAAATCACCACGATGTGGCTAACGTCCCCGCTGTTCAATCAGCTGGCCGGGCAAAATGCGGCGATGTTCGCCGGCCTGCGGCATTTGATCATCGGCGGCGACGCGCTCGTTCCCGGATTCGTCAATCAAGTCCGGGAGGCTTGCCCGGTGCTTTCCCTCTGGAACGGTTACGGCCCTACGGAAAACACGACGTTTTCCACCGTCCTTCTGATCGGGGAGGCTTATACGGAGCGGATTCCAATCGGCAGACCGATCGGCAATTCCACGGCTTATATCGTGGACGCGAACGGGCAGCTGCTGCCGGCCGGCGTACCGGGGGAATTATGCGTGGGCGGGGACGGCGTGGCCCGCGGCTATTTGAACCGCCTGGAGCTGACGGAGGAGAAGTTCGCCGCGAGTCCTTTTGTTCCCGGCGAGAAGCTGTACCGCACGGGGGACTTGGCCCGCTGGCTGCCGGACGGAAACATCGAGTTTATGGGCCGGATCGACAATCAGGTCAAGGTGCGGGGCTTCCGCATTGAACTGGGAGAAATCGAGTCGCGGCTGCTGCAGGTCGAAGGCGTAAGCGAAGCGGCGGCGGTTGTGCGGCAGGATCAGGCCGGCGAGAGCGTCTTATGCGCCTACGTCACCGCAGAGCGGGAATTCGCCGCCGGAGAGCTGCGTTCGGCATTGACGAAGCTGCTGCCGGATTACATGCTCCCGTCCTCCATTACGCAGTTGGAACAAATGCCGCTCACGGCCAACGGCAAAGTGAACCGGCGGGATCTGCCGGAGCCGGGGGATCTCGGCCGGGAAGCGGCTGCTGCCTATGCGGAGCCCGAAAGCGAAACGGAACGGCAGCTTGCCGCGATTTGGCAGGAGGTGCTGGGCGTTTCGCGCATTGGCGCAAACGACGATTTCTTTGCACTGGGCGGACATTCGCTGAAGGCGATGATGCTGACCGCGAAAATCAAACAGCAGCTCGGGTGGGACATCCCGATCAAGGCGCTGTTCGACCGGCCGACGATTCGCGGCTTGGCCCGGTATTTCACGGAGCCGGATACGGTCAATCAAGCGGAAGCAGGTACAGGCGGGAAAGCGGGGCATACATCTACGGCGGGAGCGCTTGAACCGCTTGTCCGCGCCCTCGCAGGAGCGCATTATCCGGTTTCCTCGGCCCAGCGGCGGATGTACATCTTGAACCAGCTGGGGGATGGCGGAACCGGCTATAACATTCCCGCCGTCCTGCTGCTCGAGGGGGCGCTGGAACAGCCCCGTCTGGAAGCCGCTTTTCAGGCGATGATGAACCGCCATGAGATACTGCGGACTTCGTTTGAGATGGCGGACGGCGAGCTCGTGCAAAACATCCATGAGCATGTCCCGTTCCGCCTGACATGCACGGCTGCAGCCGAAGAAGAGGGCGAAACGCGGATTCGCGAATTTATCCGGCCGTTTGATTTGGGCGAGACGCCGCTCGTCCGCGCGGAGCTGCTGCAGCTCGGAGAGCAGCGCCATCTGCTGCTGATCGATATGCACCATATCATTTCGGACGGCAGTTCGACGGGCATCCTGATCCGTGATTTGGCGCAGCTTTACGCGGGTGAGGACCTGCCTGAGCCGAATCTGCACTATAAAGATTTTGCCGTTTGGCAGCATGCGCCGGCTCAGCGTGAGTATATGAAGCGCCTGGAGCGATATTGGTTGGATACGTTCGCCGGAGACCTTCCGGTGCTCGATCTGCCGACCGACTTTGCCCGGCCTGCCGTGCAGAGCCATGCCGGCGAACGATTTGTTTTCGGCGTTGACGGGGAGCTGGAGCGGCGGATTAACCGGTTGACGGCCAAGACGGATACGACCTTGTACATGTTTTTGCTGGCGGCGTTTAACGTTTTGCTGTCCAAGTATGCTGCCCAGGAAGATATCGTGGTCGGCTCCCCGGCCGCCGGCCGGACGATGGCCGAAATTCAGGACGTACCGGGCATGTTCGTCAATACGCTGCCTCTGCGGAACGCGCCGGAAGGCGGCAAGACGTTCGAACAGTTTTTGTTCGAAGTGAAGGAAACTTGCTTGCAGGCGTTCGAGCATCAAAATTACCCGCTGGAAGAATTAATCGAAAGACTGCCTCTTGAGCGGGATTTGAGCCGCAACCCTCTGTTTAGCGTGTCGTTGAATATGCTGAACATGGATGTGCCCGCCCTGAAGCTGGGAGAGCTGCAAATTTCCTCGTATTCGGTGATGCACCGGACGGCGAAATTCGATCTGACGCTGGAAGCTGTTCAGAAGCCGGACGGTGAAGGCGGAATCGGACTTAGCTTTGATTACGCCGCCGCGTTGTTCCGGCCGGAGACGATCCGGCGCTGGAGCGGACATTTGCTGCAAATTATCAAATCCGTCGTCGATCGGCCGGCGATCCGTCTGGAGGAGATCGAGCTGATGACGGCCGCCGAACGCGAGCATTTGCTGGCAGGGCTCCGTGATAACCGGACGGACTATCCAGCGAAGCAAACGTTCCATGGCTTGTTTGAACAGCGTGCGTTTGAGACGGAAAATTCCGTGGCCGTAGTTGATGAGGCTCTCAGCCTTACATACCGCGAGCTGAATGAAAAAGCCAACCGGGCGGCATGGGCGCTCCGGCAGCGCGGGGTGAAGGCCGGGCACATCGTCGGGCTGCTAGTGGATCGTTCCACTGACATGATCGTATCGATTCTGGCGGTGATGAAGGCGGGCGGCGCTTTCCTGCCGCTCGATCCGGAATTTCCGGAACAGCGAATCCGCTACTGCCTGGCCGATAGCGGAGCGCGCCTGATTATCAGCGAGCGGAAGTATGCCGGCTTGTTGTCCGGCGGGGTGGAAGCGGACATGCTGGACATCCGGGACGGAGGCTGGTTAAGCGATCAGACCGGTACGCCGGATGCGGCAAGCGGTCCGGACGATTTGGCTTATGTCATTTATACGTCCGGAACGACGGGAAATCCGAAGGGCGTCAAGCTGAAGCACCGGGGACTGGTCAATTACGTCTCCTGGTTCATGAAGCAGGCGGAGCTGTCCCCCGCGGACAAAACGGCGCTGTTGTCTTCGTTTGCCTTCGATTTGGGCTATACGAGTCTGTTCCCGATCCTGCTGGCCGGCGGCGAGCTGCATATCGCTGCCAAGGAAACGTACACCGATCCGGAGCGGCTAACGGCTTATCTGGCCCGGCAGGGCATGACTTATATAAAGCTGACGCCGTCTTTATTCCATATGATCGTGCATTCCTCAAGCTTTGAAGCTTCGCGGCAGCTGCAATCGCTGCGGCTGATCGTGATGGGCGGGGAGAAAATCAATCCTGCCGATCTCAAGCTGTACCATCGGAAATACCCGGGGACGGCGCTGATGAATCACTACGGTCCGACGGAATCGACGATCGGTATCATTGCGCAGCGCATCGACACGCAGCGGCTGGCGGAATTTGCGGCGCGTCCGACCGTCGGCCGGCCGATTCATAACGCCGAAGCTTATATTTTGAACGGCGGCCGCAAGCTAGTCCCCGCAGGCGCGGCCGGAGAGCTGTACCTGGCCGGTCCCGGACTGGCGGAAGGCTACTTGAACCGTCCCGATTTAACGAGCGGGAAGTTTGTGGAAAATCCGTTTTCACCGGGAACCTTGATGTACCGAAGCGGAGACCTCGCCCGCTTGCTGCCGGACGGGCAAATCGAGTTTTTGGGCCGAATGGATGACCAGGTGAAAATCCGCGGCTATCGCGTCGAGCTTGGCGAAATCGAAGCGGCGCTGCTGCAGCATGAGCAGGTCGGCGCGGCGTACGCGACCACAATTGCGGAAGGCTCGCTGCCGCCGGAGCTATGCGTTTATTTTGCGGCAGGCATGCCGCTCGCCGCCTCAGAGCTGCGGGAATGGTTGTCCGGGCAGCTGCCGACGTATATGGTGCCGACCCATTTCGTGCAAATGGACTCCATCCCGCTGACGGCCAACGGCAAAATCAACCGCAAAGCGCTTCCGGCGCCAACGTTCGCAAGACCGGACGGGAGCGGCTGCGTTCCGCCGCAGACCGAAACCGAAGCCGAGCTTTGCCGGATTTGGCAGGAGACGCTTGGCGCGGAATCCGTCGGCGTACAGGATAACTTTTTCGATTTGGGCGGCCATTCCCTGAAAGCGATGCAACTGATCAGCCGCATCCACGCGAAGTGGAAAAAAGACATTCCGCTCAAGGTGATTTTTGACCGGCCGACGGTGCGCCAGTTGGCGCACTATATGGAGGCGGCGGAGCGGGAAGGGCAGCTGCGGTTCACGGAAAGCGGAATCGTTCCGGCGGCCAAACAAGATTATTATCCGGTTTCCTCCGCGCAAAGACGGATGTACGTCCTGCATCAATTCAATCCGGGCGTCAGCTACAACATGCCATCCGTGCTGCTGCTCGAAGGCGAGCTGGATGTGCTGCGGCTGGAGCAGGCGCTGAATTTGCTGGTGCAGCGGCATGAGACGCTGCGTACCTCGTTTGCGGAAGTCGACGGGGATCCGGTTCAAATCGTTCATGAACAAGCCCCGGTAGAGTTAATCCGAATGGAAGTGGATGAGGAGGAGGCGCAGCTGAACATCGGCGCGTTTATCCAGCCGTTCGATTTAAGCGCCGCCCCGCTGCTGCGCACCGGGCTGCTCCGGATTTCCGGCCGGCGCCATCTGCTGCTGATCGACATGCACCATATTATTGCGGACGGCATCTCCCGGGAGATTTTCGTCAAGGAAATCGCCCTGCTGTATCGCGGGGAGGCGCTTCCGGCGCTGCGGCTCAGCTACAAGGATTACACGATGTGGCAAAACGAGCCCGCTCAGCGGAAGCACATTTCCGGACAGGAGCGGTATTGGCTGGAGCAGTTTGCGGAGGACGTTCCCGCGCTGAATTTGCCGACGGATTACCCGCGCCCGGCGGTGCAAAGCTTTGACGGCGATGCGGTGCGCTTTGCCGCAAGCCGGGAGACGGCGCAGCAGGTGCGCAGGTTCATCATGGAAACCGGAACAACATTCCATATGGTGATGCTGGCCGCATTCAACGTGTTTCTCAGCAAGCTGACGGGCCAGGAAGATATCGTGGTCGGGTCCGTGGCGGCCGGACGAACAAGCCCGGAGGTCAGAGATATGCCCGGCATGTTCGTCAACACGCTGGCGCTGCGCAGCCGCCCGGCAGCGTGGAAAACGTTCCGCCAGCTTGTGCTGGAAGTGAAGGAAACCGCTCTGGAGGGCTTGGAGCATCAGGATTACCCGTTTGAGGAATTGGTCGGCAAGCTGGATTTGCCGCGGGATTTGAGCCGCAATCCGCTGTTTAACGTCATGCTGACGGTGGAAAATCCGGACAAGGAAACGTTCCGGCTGGATCGGCTGAGCATTAGCCCCTATGAGGTTTCGAGCGGCGTCGCCAAGTTTGATCTGACGTTCGGCGCGTTTGAACGGGGCGAGGACATCGGGCTTCAACTGGACTATGCCAGCGATTTGTTTAAAAAGAGCACGATCCTGCGTTGGAGCGGGTATTTGCAGGAGCTGCTGAAGGCCGTTACAGCCTGCCCCGATCTGGCTTTGTCGACGGTCGATATGGTGCCGGCGTCCGAAAAGCTGCGGAGGCTCGATTGGAACGAGACGGAGCTGGACGTGCCGGAGGATGCGACGATCCATCGGCTGTTCGAGGAGCAGGCGCTGCGGACGCCGGACCGTCCGGCGGTAACTTATCGCGGGCGGTCGTGGACGTACCGGGAGCTGAATGCGCGGGCGAACCGGCTGGCCCGCCTGCTGATCGCCAAAGGCATCGGCACGGAAAGCAGGGTTGGCATCATGGTCAAGCCGTCGCTGGAGATGGCCGCGGGTGTACTCGGCATCCTCAAAGCCGGAGCGGCGTACGTGCCGATCGATCCGGATTATCCCGAGCAGCGCATCGCTTATGTGCTCGCCGATAGCGGCGCGCCGGTGCTGCTGACGCAAAGCGGCTTGCCCGTACCGGCGGAATACGGCGGCGAGGTACTGCGGCTGGACGGCGAGGGAGCAGCGTCCATGCTGGCCGGAGAAGTCGGTCTGTCCGACGAACTCAATCCGCTCACGGTGGCAGGAGCGCATCATCTGGCCTATATGATCTATACGTCGGGAACGACCGGCCAGCCGAAAGGCGTTATGGTCGAGCACTATTCTTTGGTGAATTTGTGTTACTGGCATAACAAGGCTTTCGAAGTTACCGCCGAGGACCGCAGCGCCAAATACGCCGGGTTCGGGTTTGACGCTTCCGTGTGGGAGCTGTTCCCGTACTGGATAGCCGGGGCGAACATCCATGTGATCGATGAAGCGATCCGGATGGACATCGTGCGGCTGAACGCGTATTTCGAGCAGCACGGGATCACGATTGCGTTCCTGCCGACGCAGTTGTGCGAGCAGTACATGGAGCTCGACAACCGCTCGCTGCGCGTGCTGCTGACCGGAGGAGACAAGCTGAAGCGGACGGTGGAGCGCCGCTACAAGCTGGTCAA
>NZ_JBZYAO010000074.1:0-11393 GCF_059820445.1 Paenibacillus sp. sgz302190 | reverse complement strand
TACAGACCTCATTCAAACCCTCATTTCCCCTCCCTGAAATACTTTTTTTCCCAAATGATTCGTTATGCTTTCGTAAACAAACAGGGGTTTCTCAACAGCCTGATTTTTGCAGGTTTTCTTCACGCAACCAGGTAGATTGTGCAACCTGCCCTGGCATGTGGGTTTCCGGGCAGCGTGATATTTGCAGGAATGATTCGTTGCAAACGCATCAACGAGGAAAAAGCTGCTGCACGAGCTCGGGCCCATTTTACTCTTTTTCGCACCGTACCCAGTTCCCAGCGCGCGATGTTGCTCTGCATGATGGCGGTTGGTCAACCACATGAATTTTTTGCATGCTGCCAACGATTCGCTTAAGCCCTGCCGCGAGCGCAGGTTTTCGATGATGACAAGCCGAATTCGGCTTGTTGTTTATTTTTTTTCGAAAAAAACGTGTATTTCCGACTGAAAAAACGTTTATCGGGGGATCAGCTACTTCCTGACGATCAAATTAATAGGTATGCTCCCGAATGCTCGTACTTTTTGGCATCAGGAGTCATAAACGAACCTTTGATTGATTAGAGTATTATTATATAATGAAAAGTAATATTTCAAATTGACTTCAAAAGGGAGGTGCACCTATTCTTCTCGACTGCATCAAGAGGAGATAGGTAAGGTATTGGAAGATCCTTTACCGGCAACGTTACTTAGTTTTGCATTAATGATTTTTTTGGTTTTATTGAATGGTTTTTTTGTAGCGGCGGAGTTTGCAATGGTTAAAGTAAGGGGCAGCCGGATCGAATCGCTCGCTGAAGACGGGAACCGGAATGCCAAATTTGCCAGAGGAATTATTAATAATCTTGACGCGTACTTGTCGGCTTGTCAGCTCGGAATTACATTGACTTCGCTCGGACTCGGTTATGTCGGTGAACCGACATTTGCCAAAATATTGGAGCCGCTGCTGAGCCCGCTTAATTTGCCGGATTCGGTTTTCCACACGATTACATTTGTCATAGCTTTCTCGCTCATGACTACGCTGCATATTACGCTTGGCGAGCAATTCCCGAAAACGTATGCCATCCGGAAAGCGGAAGACGTGACTTTGCTGGCCTCCGGGCCGATGATCGTGTTTTACAAATTGATGTATCCTTTCATTTGGATGCTGAACGGAATTTCCAACTGGATGCTGCGCCGCGCCGGCATTGAACCGACGACCGAACACGAATCGGCGCACACTGAGGAAGAAATCCGCGTATTGATGAAAGAGAGCCACAAAAACGGACTCATCGATAATACAGAGCTTACGCTTGTTGACAATATATTTGAATTCGCTGAAACTACGGCCAAAGAAATTATGATTCCGCGAACGGAAATGGAGTGCTTGTACGCAGGCTTGTCATTTTCGGAAAATTTGGCGGTAGCCATCAAAGAGATGCGGACCCGTTATCCGGTATGCGATCCCGACAAAGACAACATTATCGGCTTCGTGCACATCAAGGATTTGCTGAAGCCTGACGCGAATTTGAAAGGAATTAAAAAAATTATTCGTCCGATCACAACCGTGCCGGATTCCATCCAAATCAGCGATCTGCTTAAAATGATGCAAAAGCGGAAAAGTCAAATGGCGCTGCTGATCGACGAATACGGCGGTACATCCGGGCTTGTGACGCTTGAGGATATTATGGAGGAAATCGTCGGCGAAATCCAAGACGAGTTCGATGAGGAACGCGCGTCGATCGAAGTCAAGGATGAGCAGACGTTCTCCATCGACGGGCTTTTGCTGATTGATGAAGTGAACGACTATTTCGGCGTTGAAATCGAATCCGACGACTACGATACGATCGGCGGCTGGATTTATTCGCAGATCGAAATTCCGCCGAGCAAAAATCAGCAGGTTGTTTACAACGACGAGTTGCTTTTCATTGTCGAGGAAATCGATCATTTGCGCATTTCCAGAGTGACGGTGCGAAAAATAACGATGCAGGATGAACTGCTGCAGCAAAACATTTCATGATAGAAATAAGGAAATAAGGAATAGCCCGCGGGCTGTTCTTTTTTTTGCATCCGAAAAAAAGGATAGTCGTTAGGGCACAAAACGTGTACAATGGGAATAGCAATGTATGGAAATGAGGGTTATGATGAACAGCATTGATCCCAGAGTAATGAAGGAACTGCTTCAGCTGCAAATGCTGAACAAAATGGCGCTGATTTCAGGCGATTCCAGTACATCCGCCGCCGACGATTCCTCCGATTTTGGCGCATTGCTGGAAACGATTATGGGACAAGCCCCGGGCGCGCAAGCCATGCAGCCGTTATCGGCATGGGCAGGCAATCAGGCAGGGGCGATGAACGGTGTCCCCGCTTCGTTAAGCGCTTTGGCGAAATCGTATTATCCGCCGCGTATATCGGAATCCGGGCATGTATCCCAATCCCAGTTCGACGAGCTCATTCAGGAAGCAAGCAGCCGCTACGGCGTAGATCCGGCGCTTGTAAAAGGCGTTATCCAGCAGGAATCCGCCTTCAACCACCGGGCCGTATCTTCGGCAGGGGCTAAGGGACTGATGCAGCTGATGGACGGAACCGGAAGCGAGTACGGTGTGACGAATGCATTCGATCCAAGGCAAAACGTCGATGCAGGCACCCGTTTCCTGCGCGATTTGTTGAACAAATACAAAGGCAACGAAGGCGTTGCTTTGGCCGCCTACAATGCCGGGCCTGGCCGGGTAGACCGGGTCGGGATCCGTTCGGATCTGGATCTGGCGGACAAGCTGCATTTGCTGCCTATGGAAACGCAGGCTTACGTGGGCAAAGTGCTCGGTTACAAGAAAAGCTATTCGCAGTAAATACATATGGTCGAAAAGGCCGATGCCCGCTTCTGGCGCGGGGGTCGGCCTTTTTGCCGTTTCCGTTTGAGGAGACGGCTGAACGCGAAGCGCACTTGAGTTATAAAGCGATTTAAGCTTTAATGATAAAGGAATGTCAATGCTCAGCAGGAAAGGGAATTATCATCTATGCTTTATCTCGATTATGCGGCCACAACGCCGCCATATGAAGAAGTCATCGCCGCCGTAACCGAAGTGATGAGCCGGTACTACGGGAATCCTTCGTCGATCCACGGGCTCGGCTTTCAGGCGGACAAACTTTTGCAAGAGGCGAAAGAAGTCATCGCCGCCGCGATCGGCGTTTCATCCGGTGAAATCATTTGCACATCGTGCGGCACGGAAAGCAACAATCTGGCTATAAAAGGGACCGCCTACCAGTATCGGCAGCGAGGAAACCATCTCATTACGACGCAAATCGAGCATCCGTCGGTCAGGGAAGCATTTCGCCAACTGGAGGAAAGCGGCTTCCGCGTCACCTATTTGCCTGTCGACGCCGCAGGCACGGTCAGTCTGGAGGCGCTGCGGGAAGCCGTGTGCGACGAGACGATTTTGGTCAGCGTCATGCATGTGAATAACGAAATCGGCACGATTCAGCCTATTGCGGAAATCGGGAAATACCTTGCCGGCTTCCCGAAAATCGTATTCCATGTCGATGCCGTGCAGGGCATCGCCAAGCTCCCGTTCAAGCCGCGCGAACTGGGCGTGGACCTTTGCAGCGCATCCGCGCACAAATTCAGAGGCCCCAAAGGCGCGGGCTTTCTTTACTGCAGGGAAGGGCTGAAACTGCAGCCCTTGCTTGCCGGCGGAGGCCAGGAGCGCGGCTTCCGCTCCGGCACCGAGAACGTTCCGCTGATCGTCGGCATGGCGAAAGCGCTCAGGCTATCGATGGAACGCCTGGAGCAAAAAACAGCGCATTGCTATGAGCTGAGAAGCCGCATCGCCGGCGCAATCGCAGCGATTCCCGAGCTCGCGCTCAGCGGCTCCGCCGATCCCGAAGCGATGGCTCCGCACATCGTTCATTTTGCTTTTCCAGGCATGAAAGCGGAGGTCGTGGTGCATGCTTTGGAACAAAGGCGCATTTACATATCGACGAAATCGGCGTGCGCTTCAGGGCAGGAGGAACCGAGCCAGGTGATGCTGGCGACCGGCTGCGGCAGAGAGAAGGCGCTCAGCGGGCTCAGAATTAGCTACGGCGCGGAATTGACGGCAGCTGAGGCCGACCGCTTTATTGCCGAGCTGCAGGCTGTCGTCAAGCAGTTGACGCCGACGATCAAGCGGCGGGTTTCCGGAAGGGGGAGACGATAGTGAAACCGGATTGCATGATTTTACGGCTCGGAGAACTTACGCTCAAAGGACGCAACCGTAAAAAATTCGAAAAAAGTGTTTTACAGCAAATACGCAAAGTTTTGGCCGATTTTTCCAATTTGAGGTATATTCCCGAGTATGGGCGCGTATATGTGGAGCTAGGAGAAGCATCCTATCAAGAGGCGGCCGTCCGGCTTCAACGTGTTTTCGGACTAGCCTCGTTCAGTCCGGCTTATCACGCTCCGCTGGAGCTGGAGGCGATTCAGGAGCTGGCGCTGAAAATGATGAAGGCGCTGCCCGTGCAGCCGGCTACTTTTAAAGTCAGCGTGCGCAGAGTGAACAAAGCGTTCCCTTACGATTCGCAGCGGATGAACTATTTGGTAGGCGGCTATGTGCTTCAAGCTTGTCCCGGGTTAAAAGTCGACGTGCATCATCCGGAAACGGAGCTGCGGATCGAGCTGCGCGAGGAACAGGCGCTGCTGTATGCAGAAGTTACGGAAGGCGCCGGCGGATTTCCGTTAGGCACGAGCGGCAGGGCACTGCTTCTTCTGTCCGGCGGCATCGACAGCCCCGTAGCAGGCTGGCTAGCGATGCGCAAAGGACTGGACATCGAAGCGATCCATTTTCACAGCTATCCGTACACAAGTGAACGGGCTAAAGAGAAAGTTATTGAGCTTGCGCGGCAGTTGTCCGGCTACACAAATTCCATCAAGCTTCATCTCGTGCCGTTCACCGAAGTTCAAACTTCCATTCACGGCGCATACCGCGACAATTTGCTGGTCACCTTGATCCGCCGCGCGATGTACCGGATTGCCGAGCAAATTGCGGAAAGGGAAGGAATCGCCGCGCTGGTGACGGGCGAGAGCCTTGGCCAGGTCGCCAGCCAGACGCTGCCGAGCCTGAATGCCATCGGGCGCGTAGTAACGCTGCCGATTTTGCAGCCTGTCATGATGATGGACAAGAAGGAAATTATCCGAATCGCCGAAGCGATCGGCACGTTTCCCATCTCGATACTGCCATACGAGGATTGCTGCAGTTTGTTTTTGCCGCCTTCGCCGAGCACGAATCCGAACGTTCGGATCGTGGAAAAGATCGAGGGCGCCATGGAATTTTTGCCGGCATTGATCGAACAAGCTGTTCGGGAAACGGAAACGGTCAACATCGTTCACGATCGAAAAACCGATTCCGGGCACCATTTGTTCTAGCCCGAACGGATCGCTGCCAGCCGGGGGCTTGCCAAAAGATAAGGGGCGGAGGTAATGAATCGTGTGGGATCAGCTTTGGTTGTTTTTGCAAATTATGCTCATCAATATCGTGTTGAGCGGGGACAATGCAGTCGTCATCGCGTTAGCGAGCAAAAATCTTCCGCTCAGGCAGCGCAAGCAGGCGATCTGGTGGGGAGCGTTCGGCGCGATCGGGCTGCGGCTGATCCTGACGCTGATTGCCGTCAGCGTTTTGAACATCCCGTACATTCAAGCGGGCGGTTCGATTTTGCTGCTGTGGATCGCCATCAAACTGCTCACGGACGATGACAGCCACGCCAATATCAAGGAAGCTTCCACACTTGGCAAAGCGGTCTGGACGATCATCGTCGCCGATTTTGTCATGAGTCTTGACAATGTACTGGCGATAGCCGCCAAGGGACAAGGCAACATGACCGTCATTATACTCGGCATCGGCCTGAGCATTCCGATCATCATTTGGGGGAGCAGCCTGGTTATGAATTTGCTGCACAAATACCCGATTCTCGTTTATATCGGGGCGGGGGTTCTCGGTTATACAGCCGGGGAAATGTTCGTCAAGGACCCCAAAATGATCGATCTGGTGCTGTATCACTATGAATACTTGCACACCGTGATTCCGATCGCCACCACGATCGTCGTCATTGGGGCGGGGCTCGTCGTCAAATGGACCCGTTCGCTGCAAACGGCAAGCAAATAACAATCTCAACCGCCCGGCTGACCCATTCTATGGAAGCAGGGCGGTTCTTTTTAACCTTCATAGCCAAGTCTGTCACATAAATATTACATTTTCCCTGGCCTTTTTGAAACTTTTTGGTAATGATCTCGTCTCTAATGGTATATGCGTGCAAAAGAAGGGAGTTCACAGGGTGAAATCAAGGATCGGGAAATTATCGTTTTTTCTAAAAATGTGTACGGCGTGGTTCGTCTTGCTGGGCTTGCTCGGGCAAACGCTGCCAGGTTTTGCGGGTGCGGCCGGAGCGGAGGAAGCCCGAATCGGGATTCAGGCGGAACCCGGCTTCGGGGCTTCCAATGTGAAGCTGAGGAAGTGGACGCCGGTCAAATTTACGCTGCATAATCCGGGGGCGGACGTATCCGGCGATCTTGCCGTGCAGGTCGTCAATCCGGGCGAAGGCAAGGACAACACTTTTGTCAGCCATGTAGAGCTTCCGAAAGGAAGCACAAAGACAGTTACACTGCTGCTGCCTGGCAGTGAATATGCAAAAGGTAACAATAGCGTTGCGTTTTACCGCGATTCGATCCAAAAAGGCAAAGCGGTTTCGTTGGAAGGAACAGCTTACCTGGAGACGTTCAGCATTCCGGCGGACACGGTTCAAGTCGGGGTGCTAGCCCGGGATGCGGATACGATGAACTTCCTGGCCGTTTTGAACCAATCCGGCAACAAAGTCAACGTGCTGCATCTGAAAGAGACGGATATTCCTGCTTCAGCGCTCGGATTGGACGGAATCGACGTTCTCGTTTTGAACGATTTTGCTTCCGATACGTTATCCGCAGAGCAAATTCAGGCGATCAAGACATGGGTGCAGCGCGGGGGCAGGCTCATTCTGGCCGGCGGCGCAGGCTATCCCAAAACGGCCGCTCCGTTTGCCGATGCCGCTCCTGTGGCTTATCAGGGAACGGCGAGCGTTCAGGAACTCCCGCAGTTGGCCAAGCTGGCGGAGAAAGAGCTCGCGCTGCCGCAGCCTTTTACCCTATCCAAGGCCCAGCTTGTTCAGGGCGCGGAAACGATCGCCGCCGAAGGAGACGTGCCGGTGTATGCAAGCAAGGCGTTGGGCAGCGGCAAAATCGTGTACGCAGCATACGACTTGTCTCTGAACCCGCTTGCTTCGTGGAACGGGAATCCCGGCTTGTGGAGACTTTTGCTGAAAGAGCCGTTCGATGAAATGAACAAATACAGAACGAATCAAAACCGGTACGGACCTGATCCTTATTGGGATCTGAACCGGGCGTTGGAATATTTTCCGGCCCTGAAGCCGCCGAAATTGACGGCATTGACATGGACGCTTCTGTTGTATGCGGTTGTCGTCGGACCGCTGCTTTATTGGCTCTTGCGACGGGTGGACCGGCGGGAATGGGCCTGGGTCGCGATCCCTGCCCTTGCGATCGTGACGAGCATAGGCATTTTCCAGTTCGGGGCGGCGAACCGCGGCAGCATGCTGGCGCAAGCTTTAAATATCGTGGAGCTTGACGGGAACGGATCGGGCATCAAGGCATCGAACGTCTCGGTCTTTTTGCCGAAAGGCGGCAGTCTGGACATGCAATTTCCGGGAGGGGCGCAAGTTGCGCCTATTATGCAGGAAAATTTCAGCACCGGCTCGCAAGTAATCGGCAGCAGCGAGCTGGTCATTCGTCAGGACAATGATGCCGCCCGCGTCCGAATACAGGACATTCCTTACTCATCGGTAAGCAAAATGAAAATCTACGACGAAGCGCCTATTGCGGCCGGCAAGTTCGAATATTCATTTACCGACCTGTCGGCGGGTTCGGCTAAAGGCAAAATCACGAATCACACTAAAAAGGACCTGACGGACGTGGTCTTATTGATGAACCAATCTGTGGTAAAAATCGGCGAGTTGAAAGCCAGCGCCACGGCAAGCTTCGATACGGCCGGCGGTACCGGAATTTCGTTCGGACCGGACGTCGCAAACGTTATTTTTACGTCCCCGGCGGCGGGAGGAGCGGATACCGGCTTCCGGCAGCGCTCACTGCTGAACGGCTATTTGCATAACCGGCAAAACGTATCCGGCGGCTTTGAGCCGATGATTGCCGGATGGGTGACGGAACAGCAGCCGATCGCTTTGGGAGGCGGAAAAAGCTTGCCGTCCGAACAGCTGTCGCTGATCGTCCAACATATCAAGATGAGCTTCGTGACGCCGGAAGGGCAAATCGTGATCCCAAGCACGGCGTTAGTGCCGGATATCATCGACAACAATATGCAAACGGGCCTTTTCAATTTCCAAAGCGGTCCTTATATCCAACTGGGCACCGGAGACTTTACATTGGACTACAAGCTGCCGCAAATCGAGAGGGCCTCTTACACGCTCATGAGCATGCAGCTCGAACCGAACAGCGGGGCAACCCTGGAGTTGTGGAATGCAGCATCTCAAAAGTGGGAAACTCTCGACGCGCAGAAGTCCTTGAATTGGGATGCGGAGAAGCTTGCGCCATATATTTTGGAAGGGAAATCGATCCGCATGAAAGTTACCTCAACGCAAAATCATACGACGTTCCGCATTCCCTCCATATCGCTTGAAGGGAAGGTGAAACCATGATCGAGATTACGAATTTGACGAAAAAATACGGCAGCTTTACCGCATTGGAATCGCTCTCGATGGAGATCGGCAAAGGGACGGTATTCGGTTTCGTCGGGCCGAACGGAGCGGGCAAATCGACGACGATGTCGATTTTGGCTACCTTGCTCAGTCCGACTTCCGGCACTGCCAAAGTAGGCGGCTTCGATGTAACGGAAAAGCCGAAAGAAGTGCGCAAGCTGATCGGCTATATGCCGGATTTTTTCGGTGTGTACGATAACTTCAAAACTACCGAATATTTGGACTTTTACGGCGCCAGCTACGGAATTCCCAGAGCCGAGCGCTTGAAGCTTATTCCGCAGCTGCTGGATCTCGTCAATTTAACGGATAAGGCCGATTTTTACGTAGATTCCTTATCCCGCGGCATGAAGCAGCGGCTTTGTTTGGCGAGATGTCTCGTGCACCAGCCGGAAGTGCTCATTCTCGACGAGCCCGCTTCCGGCCTCGATCCGCGAGCGCGCATCGAAATGCGGGAAATTTTGAAAGAGCTGAAGGTTATGGGCAAAACGATCATTATCTCCTCGCATATTTTGCCCGAGCTGGCCGAGATGGTCGATGAAATCGGCGTTATCGAATACGGCAAGCTGATCGCCAAAGGAAAAGTCGCGGACATTCAAAACCGGATGAAAGCCAATCGCGTCCTTCACGTGCGCGTTCTGAACAGGGCCGAAGAGGCGGCGGTTTTTTTGGAGCGGCAGCCGCATGTTACGATGGTTTTCAGCGATGAAAAAGGAATTCACGTTCATTTTGGCGGCACGGATGCCGATCAGGCGGAAATGCTCGTTCAATTGGTGGGACAGGGATACCAGGTGCTGTCTTTTAGCGAAGCGATGACGAATCTGGAAGACGTGTTCCTCGAAATTACGAAAGGAGGCGGAGCTCACGATGAGTAGGATCAACTGGATCAATCCGGTCATGGAAAAAGAATTTCGGCTGCGCATGCGCACATTCCGCTCTCCGCTCTCCATTTTTATTTATTTGCTGGCGATCGGCGCGCTCGCGTTGGGGTTCGCGTATATTAACACGGTCGGCATGTCGGACGGGGTGCTCAGCACGACGAAAAGCAGCCAGCTGTTTTATTTTCTGAGCGGCGCGCAGCTGGTGCTGATATCCTTTATGACACCCGGTTTGACTGCCGGAATCATAAGCGGCGAGAGGGAGAAGCAGACGCTGAATATGCTGCTTACGACGCAGCAGAGCTCGGCGACGATCATTTTGAGCAAGCTGTTTTCTTCGATCAGCTTTATGCTGTTGACTGTGCTGGCTTCGATGCCGCTGTACAGCATCGTGTTTTTATACGGGGGCGTTTCGCCCTGGCAGCTGCTTTGGGTGTTCGTCTTTTATGTGTTCGTCATGATCGCTCTAGGCGCGGTAGGCGTGTTTTTCTCCACCATGTTCAAGAAGACGGTCATCGCAGTCATTGCCGCGTACGGCTTTGTGCTGTTTATTTTCGGCTTTACCGCGCTTGCCGGCATCTTTTTCGGGCAGCTGTCCGGGCGGGGGATGAACGAGGAGGTGCTGGGCTACTTTTTAAGCTTGAATCCGATGCCGGTGCTGCTCAGCCTGATGATTCCGGATGTCGCGAAGTCGGTGTTCGGCGGTCATACCTGGCTGCAAATGTGGCATATTTTCGTCGCCGTTTACACATGCATTTCCGTTCTTGCGCTCTGGCTCAGCATCCGTTATTTACGGCCGATCATGAAGACGAAAAAATAAATAGGCAAACTTTATGAGCGGGAAGGAGGCGCAGTTGTGAAAGATTCGACCTTGCAGGAGGTGCTCCGGCCTGTGCGGCAGCGCTTGTGGAAAGCGCAGGGGCTCCGCTGCCTGATGCTTAGCTTGCTTGCGGGACTGGCCGCAGCCGTGGCGTGGATGATGATCGCGCGTTTCTTCCCCATCCCCGGGTATCGCTGGGGCGTGCCGCTGGCGCTCGCGGCAGCGCTTGCCGTCGGCGCCGCTCTGCTGTACGTCCGCCGTCCGGATGACGATTCGGCCGCCCGCTGGATGGATCGCAACGGCATGGAGGACCGGATGTCGACAACGCTCAGGTACAGCGGCCAGACGACGGTATTCGCTGTGCTGCAGCGCGAGGATGCGATCGAACGGGGCGGCATTTTTGTGCGGGATGAGCTGGATAAAACCGTACGCCTTCGCGTGGACCGCAAATTAGCGGCCGCCACATCCGCATGTGCTCTTGCGTTAGCCGTGCTGTTCGCCGTTCCTAACGGTGCAGACGACGTTCTCAGGGACAGACAGAAGCAGCAGGCTTGGCTCGACGAACAAAAGCAAAACGTGCAGGAACTGGTCAAACAATGGGAAGCAAAACCGTCCCGGCTTCCGGCCGCCAAGGACATGCTCGAAGCGTTGAAAGATTTGGAGAACAAGCTGGGTCAAAAGCAAGTTCCCCCGGAAGCTCTGCAAGCGATGGAGCAGGCGATGAAACAAATCGAGTCGGGGCTGGCGCAATTGGAAAAGCAGCGGCAGCAGACCGAGCAGTTGGCCGAGTCGCTGCAGCGCACGGAGGCGCTTCGCAAGCTGGGCGAGGAGCTGCAAAAGGGCGCTGCCGCAGGCGTCAAGGAAGCGGCCGGCAAGCTCGGCGAGCAGGTGGCGGCGATGACGCCGCAGCAGAAGGAGCAGCTCGCCGCAGAGCTGGAGCG
>NZ_JBZYAO010000073.1:0-12463 GCF_059820445.1 Paenibacillus sp. sgz302190 | reverse complement strand
GGGGATCCACGCGTTCCCATCTCGAACACGACCGTTAAGCCCTCCAGCGTCGATGGTACTTGAACCGAAGGGTTCTGGGAGAGTAGAACGTTGCCAAGCACAGTAAATATGAGTCTTTTTGGGAATTTTTCCAGAAAGACTCATTTTTTTATATCATTACAAAATGAAGCATTAACCCATACTAGCCCTAAGAGGAGGGATACGTATGGGTTTTGTGAAATTGATGAGATGGATTTGTTTCATTTTATTTTGTCAGCCGGCCTTATTCAGTTTATCAGGCTGTTCCGCGCAGCCGGACAAGGCCCGGCATGCAGCATCGCCAGCCCCTATAACCGCACGGTCACTTGCGTCTGCAATGACCCCTTCAAACGATTCAATGGCAGCGGCGGATGTTGGGCTGAGAACTGAGACAACGCTGTCCAAACGGCCCAAACGCCAAAAAGTAAAAGGAATCTATGTATCCGCATGGTCGGCGGTAGGGAGCAGATTTGACCGGCTTCTCGACTTGGTGGAGCGAACCGATTTGAATGCAATGGTCATTGACATAAAAAATGACTCGGGACAAGTCGTATATCCTTCAAAGGTTCCTTTGGCTACAGAAATAGGGGCAAACAGCAACACGATTATTAAGGATATGAAAGCGAAACTGCAGCAGTTGAAGGATAAGAACATTTATTCGATCGCAAGGGTTGCTGTTTTTAAAGATCCGTATTTAAGCGACAAAATAAATGCGTATGCACTGAAGAGTCCGTCCGGAGAAGTGTGGAGAGATAGTAAAGGAACGGCATGGACGGATCCTTTTCAAGAAGGGGTATGGGATTACAATATTCAAATTGCCAAAGAAGCGGCGAGTTTGGGTTTTGACGAGATACAATTTGACTACGTGCGGTTCCCCGACATCAGAAAAAAATCGGATCTGGAGATAAGCTTCAATAATCCCAAAGGTTGGACGAAAGCACAAGCGATAGAAGCTTTTTTGAAAAAGGCAAAAGAACAGATCGGCAATTCCGCATACCTTTCCGCTGATGTTTTCGGCCTTACGACTTCTTCCAATGATGACATGGGCATAGGTCAGGAGTGGGCCCTTATTAGCAGTCAAGTGGACTATATTTCTCCCATGCTGTACCCATCTCATTATGCCAGCGGCATATACGGGGTCAAGGAGCCCGATTTGCAGCCTTATGCGATCATTCGCAAAGCAATTGGCGATGCGCAGGCGAAGAACGGGCAGTTGAAGCAAAACTATGCTGAGGTCGCTGAGATCAGGCCGTGGTATCAGGATTTTACCGCAACATGGGTCAAGCAGCATAAAACTTACAATGCCGTAGATGTCAAAGAACAAATAAAAGCGGCGACGGAGCAGGGAATCGACCAATTTTTGCTATGGAATTCGACCGGCACCTATACGTATCGTTAACGCAATCTCCACATTCGGCTGTTCCGGTGCGTTTGGCGCCTCCTTTTCCTTGACACGAAAAATAGGCATTTGTTAATATTGCAATATTATAGACCTGAAAGAGGAGGAATTTGTGTTGTGAGGGAAGATAAGTTTGGCAAGGAAGGTTTAACTTTTGACGATGTGCTGTTGGTGCCGCGTAAATCCGAAGTGTTCGGAAAGGAAATTAACATCACGACTGTTTTGGCGCCTCATGTGAAGTTAAACATTCCATTCATCAGCTCGGCGATGGATACTGTAACGGAATCTAAGCTCGCTATTTCTATGGCAAGAGAGGGCGGCATCGGTATTATTCATAAAAATATGACGATTGACCAGCAAGCGGAAGAAGTGGATCGGGTAAAAAGATCGGAGAGCGGAGTTATTACGAATCCTTTTTCGCTTACGCCTGAGCATCATGTTTATGACGCTGAAGCGCTGATGGCCAAGTATCGGATCTCCGGTGTCCCGATTGTGAACGAGGGCAATAAACTGGTCGGTATTTTAACGAATCGCGACCTGCGCTTCGTTCATGATTATTCCATCAAAATCAAGGAAGTAATGACGAAAGAGAACCTGGTTACCGCACCTGTCGGAACTACTCTGCAGCAAGCGGAAGTCATCCTTCAACAGCACAAAATTGAAAAGCTGCCTCTGGTCGATGAGAACAACGAGCTTAAGGGCTTAATTACGATAAAAGATATTGAAAAAGCGATCCAGTTCCCTAATGCCGCCAAGGATCAGTTGGGACGCCTATTGGTAGGCGCAGCGGTCGGCGTTTCGAAAGATGTTATGGAAAGAACCGCGGCACTCGTAAAAGCGGGCATCGATGTAATTGTCGTCGATTCTGCGCACGGCCACCACATCAATATTGCCGAGACGGTTAAGAAGATACGAAATCAATATCCGGATCTGCCTATTATCGCAGGAAACGTAGCTACGGGAGATGGTACTCGCGATTTGATCAAAGCCGGCGCTTCGATGGTAAAAGTCGGGATCGGACCGGGTTCCATTTGTACGACCAGGGTCATTGCCGGAATCGGCGTGCCGCAAGTTACTGCGATTTTCGATTGCGCTCAAGCGGCGGCTGAGTTTAATGTGCCGGTCATTGCCGACGGCGGGATCAAATATTCCGGCGATGTAGTTAAAGCGATAGCCGCAGGCGCCAGCGCCGTTATGATCGGCAGCTTGTTTGCCGGCACCGAAGAGAGTCCGGGTGAGTCCGAGATTTTCCAAGGCCGCAGATTTAAAGTTTACCGCGGCATGGGTTCTCTGGGGGCAATGAAAGAGGGAAGCAAGGACCGTTACTTCCAGGAAAACGAGAGCAAGCTCGTTCCGGAAGGAATTGAGGGCCGCGTTCCTTACAAAGGGCCTTTGGCGGATACCGTTTATCAGTTGGTCGGCGGTCTGCGATCGGGGATGGGATATTGCGGAGCTCGCAACATTCACGAATTGATCCACGATACCCAGTTCATTCGCATTACGGGCGCAGGTCTTCGCGAAAGTCATCCGCATGATATTCAAATTACGAAAGAAGCGCCTAACTATTCCTTATAATAGCAGCAAAATGTATAAAATTGGAGGCGAAGGGATTGAACCTTCGTCTTCTTTTTTTTGTCTAATGGGGTGTGTTACAATATATTGTGTCTTATATTTCCCGGGGAGAGTGAAATTGTGAATTTATTTGCTTTTAAGAAGAAAAAGATAGCTTTGGTGCTAGGTGTCAGTTTATTGATTCAATCCGCTCTTTTACATATACAACCTTCTAGTGCGTTAGCTGCGCAGACACCGGCTGCCACAACGGCCCCCGCAGGGTCGGCAGCGACAGGCGAGCCAAAGCCGGCCACGAAATCGGCGATCATTATGGAGGCGAGCACGGGAACGGTGCTGTATGAAATGAATGCCGACGAACCACTTCCTCCGGCGAGTATGACCAAGATGATGACGGAATATCTTGTAATGGAAGCCATCAAAGACGGGAAAATCAAATGGGAAGACGAAGTTGTCGCTTCCAAAAATGCCGCCTCTGTCATCGGCTCCGGACAATTGATTGCCGAAGGGGAGAAGCTGACCGTCAAGGACATGTTCAACGCGATGTCGATTTATTCGGCCAACGATGCTTCTGTGGCTCTAGCTGAGAAACTCGGGGGAACGGAAGAGGATTTCGCCAAAATGATGAACGAAAAGGCGAAGCAGCTCGGTATGTCGGATAAGGCGCATTTTATCAGCGCGACGGGGCTCTCCCGGTCCGACCTTAAAAATCCTCCGGCGTCTATCGAGGGTGAAACTTTAATGTCGGCGCGGGATGCGGCTATACTTGCGTACAATATTTTGAAAGATCATAAGGAAGTTCTCGAATTCACGAAAATTCCTTCTTTAAAATTGCGGCCCAAAGACAAAACGCCCATGATTAACTGGAACTGGATGCTGGAAGGGAACCAAAGCAATCCGAATTTTAAAAAGTTTGCGTATACGGGGCTGGATGGCTTGAAAACAGGTTCTACGAGCGACGCGGGCTATTGCTTTACGGGAACGGCCGAGCGCAACGGCATGCGGCTGATCACTGTTGTTATGGGTGCCAAAACGGAGCCGGAGCGTTTTAATGAAACCCGGAAGCTCATGGACTACGGATTTCAAAATTTTGAAATTAAGCCGTATTTGAACGCAAGAGCTGAAATAGATTCGCTGAAAACCGTAAACATTAAGAAAGGCGTTCAAACGGAAGTTCCGGTAGTAACGAAGACCGGCATGTCTTTTGTAATCAAAAAAGGCGCCAAAGACGAAGAATTCAAACTGGCTGCCGAGCCGATCGAAGAAAGCAAGCTGGTTGCTCCCATTAAAAAAGGCGATGTGCTGGGAAAAGTGAAAGTCAGCTACAACGGCCAGGAAAAAACGGTCGATTTGGTCGCCAATGACGATGTCGAAAAAGGAAGCTGGATCCGCCTGCTGTTCCGGTCGATAAAAAACTTCTTCGGCGACATGTTTAAAGGGATGAAGAACATTGTCTAGGCCAGAAAATGGGTTGTATAATGGATCACCATCATGTAAAATGATTGTTTAGAAGTTTACTATCGAATCGTGCAATGACCTGCATGAATCTGTCATAAAGGCATAGGAGGAATGGAAGTATGGAAACTGGAACATCCCGCGTTAAAAAAGGTATGGCCGAAATGCAAAAAGGCGGCGTCATTATGGACGTTATGAACGCTGAACAAGCAAAAATCGCTGAAGCTGCGGGCGCCTCTGCCGTTATGGCTTTGGAGCGAGTGCCGGCGGATATCCGCGCAGCAGGCGGCGTTGCCCGCATGGCCGATCCGACTATTGTCGAAGAAGTTATGAAGGTCGTTTCCATCCCGGTTATGGCGAAAGCAAGAATCGGCCACTATGTCGAAGCAAAAGTTCTTGAATCCCTGGGCGTTGACTACATTGATGAGAGCGAAGTTTTGACTCCGGCGGATGAAGTTTACCATATCAACAAACGCGAGTTCACAGTGCCTTTCGTATGCGGAGCGCGGGATCTGGGCGAAGCGCTGCGCCGTATCGGCGAGGGCGCTTCCATGATTCGTACCAAAGGCGAGCCTGGAACGGGCAATATCGTAGAAGCCGTACGCCATATGCGGATGATGGTCGGCCAAATTCGCAAAGTACAAGCTATGTCCACAGACGAGCTGATGGCTGAAGCGAAAAACCTCGGAGCTCCTTTCGAGCTGCTGCTGCAAGTTCATGAAACAGGCAAGCTGCCTGTCGTTAACTTTGCTGCAGGGGGCGTAGCTACGCCGGCTGACGCCGCTTTGATGATGCACCTGGGCTCTGACGGCGTGTTCGTCGGCTCCGGTATTTTCAAATCCGACAGCCCTGAGAAATTCGCGAAAGCGATTGTTGAAGCTGTAACCCACTATACGGATTACAAAATGATCGCAGAAATTTCCAAAAACCTCGGAACCCCTATGAAGGGAATCGAAATTTCCAAGCTGGAAGCTTCCCAGCGCATGCAGGAGCGCGGCTGGTAATGTTGAAGATCGGTGTTCTTGCTTTGCAAGGAGCGGTAGCCGAGCACATCCGGGCGATCGAACAGGCCGGTGCGGAAGGCGTCGTTATAAAAAGAACGGAACAGCTCCAGGATATTCAAGGTATTATTATTCCGGGCGGCGAAAGTACGACGATCGGCAAATTGATGCGCACGTTCGGTTTTATAGAAGCGCTGCGTCAATTTTCCGCCGAGGGCAAGCCGGTCTTCGGGACATGCGCAGGCCTCATCGTTATTGCCAGGGAAATAACCGGTCAGCCGGAAGCTCACCTGGAGCTGATGGATATTACCGTAGCCCGCAATGCGTTCGGACGCCAGCGGGAAAGCTTTGAAACGGACTTGCCGATCAAAGGGATCGACGAAAATGTCCGCGCTGTTTTCATTCGCGCCCCGCTCATCGAGAAAGTGGGTCCGGGTGTGGATGTGCTGGCGACGTATCAGGAGCAGATCGTAGCGGCGCGGCAAGGGCATCTGCTCGCGGCATCTTTCCATCCCGAGCTGACCGACGACTATCGTCTGCACAGCTATTTTGTCGACATGGTCAAGCAAAGCCAAGCTAAATAAAGGGAACCAAGCACCTCTGAAATGACCGGATCTCCGGAAAGGGTGCTTGCTTCCATATATTCAACCATTTTGCGCTAACGGAGGAACCTCCTTGTTTGATGTAAAATTACTTCGTAACGATTTGGCAGCCGTACAAACTGCCATGCACAACCGGGGCAAGCAGATCGAGGAGCTGAATGGTTTCACGGCATTGGATGTGAAGCGCAGAGAGCTTCTGCAGGAAACGGAGCAGCTCAAAAACCGCCGCAACACCGTTTCTCAAGAAGTGGCTGCCCGCAAAAGGTCCGGCGAAAATGCGGACGAATTGATCCAGGAAATGAAGGTCGTCGGCGACCGGATTAAAGAGTTGGATGACGAAATCCGCGTGCTGGACGAGTCCTTGCAGCAGGTGCTGCTGTCGATCCCGAATATGCCGCACGAAAGTGTGCCGGTAGGCTCTTCGGAAGAAGATAACGTAGAGACTCGCCGCGTCGGCGAAATTCCACAGTTTGAATTTGAAGCCAAGCCGCATTGGGAAATCGCCCAAGAGCTGGGCATTCTCGATTTTGAGGCTGCGGCTAAGGTGACGGGCTCGCGCTTTGTATTTTACAAAGGGCTCGGCGCCCGGCTGGAGCGCGCGCTGATCAACTTCATGATGGACCTGCACAGCGATGAGCATGGTTATCAGGAGATGCTGCCGCCTTATATCGTCAATCGGGACAGCTTGATGGGAACCGGTCAATTGCCCAAATTCGAGGAAGATGTATTCAAAATCGAGAATTCGGAGTATTTCCTCATTCCGACGGCCGAAGTGCCGGTTACGAACTATCACCGCGATGATCTTTTGACCGCCGAGCAGGTGCCGGCCAATTTCGTGGCCTTCAGCGCATGTTTCCGCTCCGAAGCGGGCTCGGCCGGCAGAGATACCCGCGGCTTGATCCGTCAGCATCAATTCAACAAAGTTGAGCTGGTGAAGATCGTGAAGCCGGAGGACTCTTACGACGAGCTTGAGAAGCTCACAGGACACGCTGAGCGCGTTCTTCAGCTGCTGAAGCTGCCTTACCGGGTGCTGACGCTTTGCACGGGCGATATCGGCTTCTCGTCGGCCAAAACGTACGATCTCGAAGTGTGGCTGCCTAACAGCGGCGTTTACCGCGAAATTTCCTCCTGCAGCAATTTCGAGGATTTCCAGGCGCGCCGGGCGAATATCCGCTTCCGCAGGGATGCTAAAGCCAAGCCTGAGTTTGTACATACGCTGAACGGCTCTGGCTTGGCGCTCGGACGAACAGTAGCCGCTATTTTGGAGAACTATCAGCAGGCGGACGGATCGGTTGTCATCCCGGACGTACTCGTGCCGTACATGAATAACGTCAAGGCGATCAGCAAAAATTAGAGCTTGATAACCGGCTATTAAATGTGCTACAATGCTTTTTGTCACTGCATAAGGTTGTTTCCTTGCGAGGAGGCAACTTCGTGGAGAGGTGGTCGAGTGGTTTAAGGCAGCGGTCTTGAAAACCGCCGAGGTCGTGAGGTCTCCGTGGGTTCGAATCCCACCCTCTCCGTATACCTTTACAAAAAGTCATGCGATTCTGAAGAATCGTGTGGCTTTTTTTCATTCTCCTGCGCGAGTTGCAGGGGCATATTTTGCTATCCGCGGGCTTGGATAAAAGGGCTTGCGCCTTCATATTTTAAACATGTGGAGGTGTTACCGATGAGCAAAGCAGATATGCCGGCCGTCGATCAGAAGAGGTTGGTCGAGGAATGGACAACCCGGCTGCCCGAGGTGCTGAACAACTCGGATCAGGTGCGCGTATGGGCCGACGAGGCCGATTCCAACGCCTTATGGGTGCATATTACATCCGCAGGCCATTCCATGTACACGTTTGATTTTAAGGTGACTTACGTCGATTCCAGAGAGATTAAGGCAGAGCTTGTCGATGTGGAGCAGGATCAAAAGCATATCGATGAACGCCATGGCGTCGTACAGACGCTGATTGACGATTACATGCGCCACATACATGAATGTGCACAGGCGTTACAGCAAGTCACGCATGCCTGAACAGCGGAGGGAACATACATGACCAAGCAAAAGAGCCGTGACAAAAATTTGCAAAACGTGGTAAAGGACTTAAATCGTACAACCGTGAACAGCCACCATGCGCAGCAGGTACAGCAGCAAACGAACGATCATCGACACCAAGATGCTTTAAATCATGATGAATAGAGGGGTGCCAGGCGATGTCCATACCTAGAAACTATCCTGCGGGAGAAAGCTACACCGACGGAAGCCCACAAGCCAGAAATGACAATAACGAAGCTCCTGAGCCGCTTTCGGGCTCCAAAAAGGTGAAAAACCGCAATCATTCCGGGGCTAAACAGCATTCTGAGGGCTCGGGGCACCGCGGTTAATTTTTTTTCTTTACAAAATGTTTAAAAAAGCGGAAGGCGGACAAACTATAAATGTCGGTGAACAGAGAGGTGTGGTTCCGTTGGAGGATTTCAGCGAACGACCGTTGCCTGGAGGACTTTCATACCTGTTATAAGCAGGCTGGAGGGGATGTGCCAAAGACACTTAAGGTGTTTTATAAGCAGATTTTCCAAAGGTTTTACAAGTAACACGGTTTAGAAAGAAATCAACTAACACCGACAGAAAAGAACCCCTAGGGGTTCTTTTTGTCTTCGTTATTTTTTGATTTTTGATTCATCAGCAAGTGAACTCCGGCTCCTATCAGAATAACGGCTACGATTGCGGTTTGCGCGAACTGGGTGAACCAGTAATTGTAATCGGAATTAGGGAATAAGCGGTCAAAGAACGGAGCGGCGCCTTCGTTGATCATGTAATAGCAGCCGATCAGCAAAAGGACGACCCCGATTGGACGCTGATACAAAGTCCAGTTTTCGATAATCGGCTTATCGGTTAGCGTGCCGTTCTCGTATCTGGTCATCTGCTGCAAAGCGTCAAAGAAGCTGTAGAACCACAGAAGCGGGATCAAAAAGAAGAACAAAGACAACCTCAAAACATCGAACACATAGATCGAGAACAGGAAGATGGCCATGAGCTGCAAGCCTCTTTTGGGCATCGCTAAATATAAATGCGCGGCACCCGGAAAGACTGCGATAATCGAGGCAAGCGTTCTGTTTTTACGGCTGTAGACGTCGTTATGGTACATGTCCTCAAACAGGCTTTGATCGATTGGATCCAACCCCGCGTGCTTGCGTTCCAGCTGTTTTAAAGCATCGAACATGGAGTAGAAGAAAATAACCGGCAGAATGAAAATGAACGCCATAAACCCGGGGTTATTCGTAATGACTGCGAGAAAAACGACAAGCATCGCGCCTCCGAAAAAGGAAAGCATCGCGGTCAAACCCCGCTGCATCAGCCCCAACTGATAGTGGCCCAGCCCGGGGATGAAGGACATCATAATGATTTTGCTTTTTTCACGCTGCTGCCAGGCCCTTACATAAGGATCATCGTTCCAGTAAGTTTGCTCTTGTCCGGGCATCATACCCGGGTGGTACGGATAAGGGGGAGCCGGTTTTCCAACCAGGAACACGACCATATCGATTACATTGGCGATCCAGATCAATGCGGCGATAAACAGTACGAATGATTCAACACCTCTACCGTGGACGGCAGCGAAGATAAAGATCAGCAGGGCCAGACCGAAAAAGCCGCCTGTGTAAAGCGATCCGCGGATAGGGCGCTGCATATACAAGTGACCGACGCCAGGCAAACAAAATGACAGGATGAAAGCCAAAACGCCGCTTCGGGGATTCGTGTTCATCGGTCATCGACCTCCTTTGTCTTGAGGGGTTTGAATATGATCCAGCCAGGTAAGCGTCCGATGGACAAGCCGGTCGGAGATAGGCGCATCCTTTTGAAAAGAGGATTTCTGCGTCTTGTAGTCATTTTTGCTAAGGGAACCCACCTCTTGAAACAATCCCTGGAAAAATCCTGTAGCGACCAGGATGAGCGTAGCCGCCGCGGCAAGGCCGTAGTGAAACCATGTGGAGCGGTACCAGGAGCGTTGAGAGCGCATGAGGCGCACTGTACGGTTAAGAACGGCGTCAACGTAATCTTCCGTATTCGTTTGCGGC
This sequence comes from Paenibacillus sp. sgz302190, assembly GCF_059820445.1. Classification (NCBI taxonomy): domain Bacteria; kingdom Bacillati; phylum Bacillota; class Bacilli; order Caryophanales; family Paenibacillaceae; genus Paenibacillus; species Paenibacillus sp. sgz302190. The sequence continues at coordinate 2,360 of NZ_JBZYAO010000073.1, read as the reverse complement.
AAGGGCAGGCTTTGCGGGTCATCCTCCAAGCACTTCACATAAACGGACAAACATTGGTCGCATTGATATAAATGAAGCTCCATCGTGGAAGTTTCGGACGGAGACGTGCGCTGCGCCACATACAGTTCCCATTCCTGCTTATCGTAATGCTTCAACTGAAATCCTCCTCCTTCCAGTTTTTGCGGAGCCACTGCTTAGCCCGGTACAGCTTGGATTCTACCGTTTTAATCGTTATACCCTGTGCGGCGGCAATATCCTGATAAGATTGATTGTGTAAATAATAGGCCATAAGCACATCCTGATAATTGACCGGGATTTGATCCATTTTGGACCGGATCAGTTGAACGGTTTCTTTCGTCATGACTTCCTGCTCCAAGGAACGGTTCGGGTCGTATGGCGAAAGCGGCGCCGCTTCTTCGATCTCCGCCGTCATTTCTTCTCTTTTGCGCTGGGCGGAACGCTTGAAATCTATGGCCCGATTGACGGCGATGCGCGTGATCCAGGTTTTAAAGCCCTTCATTTGGTAAGTGGGGAGGGAGAAATAAATCCGGGTCCACACATCTTGCGTCAAATCCTCGGTGTCCTTCGGATGGCGGACGATCGCATAGATCGTTTGAAACAGATAGCGGCGGTAAGTCGTCACAAGCTCGCGAAAAGCGGACTCATCGCCGTCCAATGTACGCTTAACTAATGTGTCATCCTGAATATTCTCCTCCTCCTCTCCGCTTACATAGACGAAGACGGCGCTCCGGAACCCTGCACTCCCAAATAAAAAAAGAGCGAATCCGAATGACTCGCTCTTTCAAGAGTTAGCGGTGCTTTTGCCGCCGGATATAGAGGGGCGGTCCTGTTGACCCGCTCGAATGAACAACTGCGACAGGCAGGCGCTTATAATGCCGAGCACACCCAGAAAGAGGAACCCCTGGCCCAAGTGGAACCAATCGCCGATGATCCCCATCAGCACGGGGCCTACGAACATGCCCAGCCCGTAGATCGCCTGGAAAAAGCCCATCGCTGTCGCCCGCTTGTCGGACGGCATATGCTTAATGCTAAGCGCCATCAACACGGTAAAAGAAAGCCCTCTGCCGAAGCCGGCCAAAGCTTGCGTCACGATGAGCACCCACAGCTGCTGGGAGAACGGGATGGTGAGCGTAAACAGCCCCATCAGCACAAAGCCCCAGACTACGACCCGTTTCTCCCCGAATTTGGCCGCCCAGCGCCGCCCTCCGAACAATGAGGCAATGGCTACAGGCAGTGTCGAAAAGAAAGTGAGCAGCGCCATTTCGAATTTCCCCGCTCCCAGGCTGGTCGCATAGACGGGAGTAAAGCCGAACACAGTCGCAAACGTCAGCACTTGGGATAAAATGGCCAGCAGCGAAACAAAGAGCAGCGTGCGGTCCGCCGCGACGCCGGCAATGCCGCGCATCGTAATCTTCGGCGCATCTTCCTCGATACGTTCTACGAGAAAGAAAGAGCCGAGCAATCCGACGGCGCCGAGCGCGGTTCCCATCATAAAGGCCGATTCCCAGCCGAGCGAATCCGTCGCCCAGCCGGCCATCAGAATGCCCAGCATTTGGCCTAGCGAGTTGTAAAAGCTGATCGTCCCGATCGCTTTGGTGGATTCTTCATGTTTATAGTAGCTGGTAAACAGGACCGTAAAATCAACCCACGTCGCCGCAGCGGCGCCGGCCAGAGCGCGGAGCACAATCATCCAGGTGAAATCGCGGGTGATCCAAAGACCGAGCCCGCTTAACGCGGTAAAAAGCAGCCCGAACGTAATGAACAGCTTCCGCTTGTGAAACCGGTCCGACATGACGCCTACCGGGATGCGCAGCAGCATTTGGGAAATGCCGTACATCCCGACGATCCAGCCTGCAAGCTGATGCGAGCCGCCTAAATATTCAACATACGGCGCAATAATCGGCACGCTCGTATACATGGACATCCAGAACAGGAGCGTGACTGCGCAGAATAAAGGAATGCGATAAGAAGTTCGGGTACTCGGGACAGACATAAAAAGGATGCATCTCCTTTCTTGGTTGCAAAAGCGCTGCTTCACAAAACAAACAAAGGGAAAACCAACCCGAGGTCGTCATCCCTTTGTTAAATGGAAGCGGTTAAACTTGAACGTGCGGCAATGCTCGCGTGCCTATTATCATAACGCAGCCCGGTCGATAAAAGCAATGCTTATAGGACGAAAAGCTTGCGTACGCAAAAGGCCCAGTCGTTCGTGAAGCGGGGGTGGTAGCGTGCAAAACCTGCAAAAACCCCATGACGTCGTGGACGTCACCCCACAGAATGAAAATAATTCAGGTCTACAGCTCCAGTTTCAAGCTTGAAAAGCGTAAGAACTGGAAACG
>NZ_JBZYAO010000072.1:0-12910 GCF_059820445.1 Paenibacillus sp. sgz302190 | reverse complement strand
AGCTGTGCGCCCAGCGCGAGCATGGCCGCGCCCTCCAGGGCGCCGGGGCCTTTCTCGCGGTATTGGAACATCGTCACGCCGCCGTCAATGGCGGCTTCCAGCACTTCAAGCGGGTCAGCCCCCGCACAGTTCGCGCTGCCCATAACCAAATAAAGCCGCAGCGCATCGCGCAGCCGGTCTTCGCTTAATTTCATACGCCACCCCGTTTCCGGCGTCCGTAAGCCCAATGGTTCGTCGGGCCGTGCCCGCCTCCGATATGAAGCGGCTCGGCGATCGCCGCCTGAATGAACTGCTTCGCCAGCCGGACCGCTTCCGGCACTTCAAAGCCCTGCGCCAACCCGGCCGCAACGGCGGAAGCGAACGTACAGCCCGTCCCGTGCGTGTGCCGGGTTGCGATGCGCGGCGCCGTGAACTCGGTGAACGTCTCGCCGTCATACAGCAGATCCGTCGCGTAATCCGCATCCTCCGCGTCGTGGCCGCCTTTGATCATCACGTTCCTGCAGCCGTACTGATGAATGCGCTTTGCGGCTTCTCTGCGCGAAGCCGTATCGGTGATGCTCACCCCGCTCAGCGCCTCCGCTTCGGGGATGTTGGGCGTTACGACCGCCGCCAGCGGCAGCAGGCTGTCGATCATGGTGTCGATCGCTTCCTGCTGCAGCAGCGAAGCTCCTCCCTTGGCGATCATGACCGGGTCCACGACGACCCGGCTCCAGCCGTACCGCCGTATCGCGGCTGCGGCCGCACGAATAATGTCGCTGCTGAACAGCATGCCCGTCTTGACCGCATCCGGCGGCAAATCATCGCCGATTGACGACAGCTGCCGTTCCACGGCTTCTACGGGCAGCGGGTATACGCCCTGCACACCGAGCGTGTTTTGCGCGGTTATGGCCGTAATCGCCGACATCCCGAATACGCCCAGCTCCTGAAACGTCTTGAGGTCGGCCTGGATGCCCGCCCCGCCTCCGCTGTCGGAACCTGCAATGGTAAGCGCCTTATAAATGGTGGACATAGTTAATTCCCTCCTTTTTATTTCACACCCGGCTGAACCCTTCGATCGGACTGCTCGCCGAAGCGTAACGTTTTTTGGGAATGCGCCCCGCTTCAAAACCGGCGCGTCCCGCTTCTATCGCAAGCTTCATCGCCAGCGCCATCTTTACCGGGTCTTTGGCGCCGGATACCGCCGTATTCAGCAGCACTCCGTCAGCTCCCATCTCCATCGCCAATGCCGCATCCGAAGGCGCGCCGATTCCCGCATCGACGATGACCGGCACTTTCGCTTGTTCAATAATGAAGCTCAGGTTGAGCGGATTGACGATGCCCAGCCCTGTGCCGATCGGCGAGGCTCCCGGCATAATCGCATGCACGCCTAACTCCTGCAGCCGTTTGGCCAGCAGCACGTCGTCCGAAGTGTACGGCAGCACGATAAAGCCTTCTTCCAGCAGCATTTCCGACGCTTTCAGCGTTTCGACCGGATCAGGCAGCAGCGTCCGCTCGTCTCCGATCACTTCGACCTTGATCATGTCGCAAAGGCCGGAAGCTTTCGCCAGCCTGGCGATGCGAACCGCTTCCTCCGCGGTTTTGGCGCCGGCCGTATTCGGCAGCAGCGTGAACTGCTCTACATCGAGCATCGACAAAAAGTTCGGCTGACTCGCCTCAAAAATGTTCATCCTTCTCACCGCAAACGTTAAAATCTGCGATCCGCTAACGTCAACGGCCTGTTTTTGAATATGAAAATCGGGAAATTTCCCCGTTCCGAGCAGCAATCGCGATGTGAATTCATAAGATCCTATTTTTAACATTGTCATTATCCCCCTCCGACAAAATGAACGATTTCGATTTTGCTGCCTTCGGCGATTTCGGCTCCGTCGTGATCCTGCTTTTGAAGGATCGCATGATTCAGCTCCACGACGAGCATTTTACCGGTTAATTCAAAATGCTCCAGCAGCCCGCTCACCGTCGTTACCGTATCCGGCACCTCCACGGCCTGGCCGTTAATGTGCAGCTTCAATAGCGCTCAGCTCCTTTCTATTTTCCCGATGCGCGGCCCGCGGATCGAAGGCGTCCCGCCACTCGCGGCATCCGGCCACGTCCCCGGATTCCTCGTCCAAAACGATACCCGCCATGATCCTGCCGGTTAACGGACTTAACAAAATGCCGTTCCGGTAATGTCCCGCTGCGATAAAAAGCCCCTCATATTCCGGCACCTTGCCGATATAAGGCAGGCCATCCGCCGTCTGCGGCCGCAGCCCCGCCCACGCCTTCTCCCATTCGGCTTCGCCAATGCCGGGCATCAAGCGCTGCGCCCGCTCCAGCAGCAGGCTCAGTCCGTGGAGCGATACTTTGCGGTCGTAGCTGCCTGGGAGTACGGTCGCCCCGACGACCAAGCGGCCGCCCGCTTTGGGCACGATGTAGCAGCCGTGCGAGAACAGCGTTTTGACCAGCTGCGGCTTGTGCGTCAGGACGGAAAAGCATTCGCCTTTTACCGGATGCATTGGCAGCCGGACGCCAACGCCGGAGAGCAGCTGTCCGCTCCAAGTTCCCGCAGCGACGACGACCAGATCGGCGTGCAGCGGCCCGTCGCTCGTCATGACGCCGGCCGCCCGGCCCTTGTGGACGAGCAGCCCGAGCGTCTGGACGTACTCCCGCAGCCTCGTGCCGAGCGCCGCAGCCGCTTGCGCCAACGCTTGCGCGAGATGCGGCGCGTCCACCTGCCCGTCGTCCGGCAAATATAGCGCCCCGAGCGTGTCCGGGCTCAGTTCCGGCTCCAGCCGGACGGCATCGGCGGCGCTGAGCCACTCGGCCCGTTCGCCGGCGGCCTTTTGCAGCTGCGCCCGCGCCCGCAGCCCGCTGCGCTGCTCCTCCGTCAGCGCGACGTGCAGCAGCCCCTCGCGGATCAGGCCGATATCGATGCCCGTTATCGATTTCAGTTCTTCCGCCAGCTGCGGGAACATGCCGCGGCTCTGCCGGGACCATTGAAACAGCGGGCCGGTGTCTTCCATCTCGGACTGCGCTCCGAGCATCCCCGCTGCGGCGGAGGAAGCTTCCGCCCCCAGCCTGCCTCTCTCCAGCAGCGTCACCCGCTGCCCCCGCTTCGCCAGCTCGTAGGCAATCGAACAGCCGATCACGCCGCCGCCGACAATAATCACATCAGACTTGTCAGTGATGTTCACTTATCTCTCCTCCTCGCGCTTCAGTTTGCTTGCGTATGCCTGCACAGCCCGCAGCGGATCGGCCGCTTCCAAAATACCGCTCATCACGGCCACCCCGGCCGCTCCTGCGGCCAGCGCCGGCTCCACCCGCTGCGGCGTTATGCCGCCGATCGCGATGACCGGGACCGCCGTGCGCGCCGCGACTTCATGCAGCTGTTCCAGCCCTCTCGGGGCGGCTCCCGGCTTGGAATTCGTCGCGAAAATGTGCCCGTACATGACGTAGTCCGCCCCTTCCCGCTCTCTTCGCAGCGCTTCTTCGACGCTGTGCACCGAAAAACCGGCCCGGCCGACGCTCGCGGGGCTCGCCGCCCGAACCGACGGAAGCGGCGGCGAATCGCCCGGCAGATGAATGCCGCCAAGCAGGGCTTCCGCCGACAAGGAAGGATGTCCGTTCATGTACATCCGCGAGCAAGGCACCCCAGCCGCCATGATTTGGCGAATTCCCTGCAAAATTTCTTCAGCCGTCTTGTCTTTCTCCCTGATGTGAATGGCCGTCACGTACGGCCAAATCCGCGACGCGATGGAAGCCAGCTCGGCCCAATCCTGTTTTCCCGTCGATATGACATGAAGCTCGTTACCCGGCATCCGCTGATAGGCTCCTTTCCGATACAAACAAAAAAACCACTTTTCCGAAGAAAAGTGGTTATCGCTGGCGCCGCACTCCAAAAAAACATCAAATGCCGCATCTATTCGAAAGTCCGCTTTCCTCCGCTGGTATGACCCAGTTCAGGTTCAAAGGGTTCAGATCGCTCTGTCTCAGCCTTACGGCGCCCCTAGGGATTTGCTTTCAATGATTCAGTTGTTCAGTCGCTATCCATCATAACACGAAGAACGCGGATTGAAAATAGATCATTCGGATCCGGTCGATTTTATGGAAAATCTCGGCCCATTGCGATACTTGCTTTTAGCCCTGCAAAATTTCCTCGACAATTGCTTTAAGAGGAGTCAACGTGCCGATCAGGTTCTTCAGGTCATCCGAAGTTTTGGATGTCTCGCCTTCGGCAACCGCCTGGAAAATCCCCGCGAACAAGGCGGCTACAGGCTCTGGAAGCCCGCCTTGCAGCAGAATCGCCTTTTGCTCGTCGTATGAAACCGATTGATAGACAACCTGTTTGCCGGATACCTCTGAAATCACCTGCGCAAGCTCGCCAAAGCTCCACGTTTCACTTGCAGTCAGGTTATAGGACTTGTTCTCATGACCTTCCTGCGAAAGAACCACGGCACCGGCCAAGGCAAGATCGTTCCGAGTCGCCGTATTGACTCTTCCGTCGCCCGCATTCGTGACCAATGCTCCGAACTGTACCGCCGCGCCTACCGATTGAGGGGTAATGAACACGTCCGTATAGAGTGAATTGCGCAGGAACGTGTACGGGATATTTGCCGCGAGAATGAGTTTTTCCGTTGACACATGCGTCGGAGCAAGAGCCAATTTGGCTTGCTCGCCAAAGGCAAAGCCGTAGTACAAAATATGTCCTACCTTGGCTGTTTTAGCCGCTTCGACTACATTCGTGTGCTGAGCCATGCGCAGCGTTTCATCGTGAGCGTCGGGGCTCGGAATGAAGAGCAGCTTGGAGGCGCCGGCAAAAGCTTGTTCGAGCGAAGCCCGGTCGTTATAGTCTCCTTGACGCAATTCAACGCCGAGTTCGGCAAGCGCAGAAGCTTTCTCCACATTGCGGACGACCGCAACGATCTGATTCGCCGGCACTTTTTTATCCAAAAGATGACGAACAACAAGACCTCCCAATTGACCTGTAGCACCCGTAATTACAATAGACATGAACTCATCGTTCCTTTCGCTTCAAATTTAGAAAATAGTCAGCCGTTCGTTAAAACTTTCCGTTCGTATTTTTCCACTGATCCTTCGGCGGAATCGCCTCGATGATGTCCCAATGCTCGGCGATTTTACCGTTATCCAACCGGAAAAGGTCATAGACCGCAGTATCCGATCCGCTAAAGCTTGCTTCGCTTACAACCAAAACAAAATTGCCCTCTCCGATAAGCTTCCGCACTTTAAAAGAACCGGAAGCGCCCCCCTGCTTGGCCATTTCCTGGAACGCCTTCATCACTGTCGACACCCCGTCCCCAAACATCGGGTTATGCTGGATGTAATTGTCGCCGTTGTAGTAGGTCGGGAATGCCGCCGGATTTTTGCCCATGAACACATCCTCGTAAAACCGGCTGATCAAAGCTTTGTTCGCCTCGGTCTTGTCGAGATCGGCGACCTCGGCGTTTCCGTCAACCAACGTATGGCCGCTTGGATTAGGTGCGCCAATATCTTGCAGGTTGTCCCAGTGCTCGACGATCCTGCCGTTTTCGAATCTGAAGATGTCGAACACCGCTTTCCGCGAACCGAAAAGGTTAACCTCGGAATGAACGGCCACATAATCGCCGTCTTCGATCACCCTTTTGATATCATACGTCACACCGGCGCCTTTCATTTGCTTGATGGCCTCGATCACAGTCTCTCTGCCGCTCGGAAAAGCGAGGTTATGCTGAATGTATTTGTCCGGGCTGATCCATTTCTCCATGGCCGCCGGATCTCCGGTTTCGAAGCTTTTCAGCACCGCGGCCGCTTTGTCCTTATTGCTCGTTGCGATGATGACGGATCGGGCCGAAGCGTCCCATTTCACCTGTTTGCCCAGGATTTGTTTGACGAAATCGGCAGGAACGTACGTTTTGCCGCTTTCGGACAAAATCGGCGCCGCCGGCAGTTGGACCGTTTTGTCATCTACAGCCGCTTCCTTACTGCCCACGCGGATATGAATTTTCGTCTTGTCTTTGCTTAGCGTGACGCTTCGATCATCCGCATTCCAGACAATATGCTCGTTATCGTCCCGGACTCCCAGTTTCGTCGCGACAGCCCGCAACGGCAGCAAAACTTGATCGTTTTGCAAAAGCGGAGCATCCGCAAATGTATCCTTTTGCCCGTCGATCACGATGCTGATATCCCCGGCGGCATTAGCCGCAAAAGCTGGCATGGAAGAAGATACAAGAAATAATCCGGCTAACAGGCTGGAAGCAATATGCTTTTTCATTATTTTGGATCCGCCTCGATTCGTTATGTAATCAAATCAGTTACATGTTAATGCAAAAAAATAGGCATTATTTATTTTGCGCCACTCACTCCTTTGTCCGGGATCTCCCCCGTGCTAAAAAACGAATGTATACTCGTTAAATATTTGCTACAATAGTAGAATAATTGATACTTAATATAATCACAAGTACTGTTATTTTTAATAGATACTATCAAAAACCGTAGTATTGGAGGAATATGAATTGGCGAAGTACGGCGAAAATTTTCTGAAATGCCCGATGTTTACTGCGCAAAGCCTGATCGGCGGAAAATGGAAGGTAATTATTCTGTGGCTGCTGCACGATGGTCCGAAACGGTTCAGCGAGATTCATAAAGCGATACCAGACGTTACCCAGTCCATGCTCACCAACACGCTTAGAGATCTCGAAAGCGACGGGCTGCTCCATCGTGAGATTTACCGTCAGGTTCCTCCGAAAGTCGAATATTCGCTCACTCCCATCGGCCAAAAACTGATTCCGGTCATTCAGATGCTGGGGGATTGGGGGGTTGAATATGTGGAGGAGAATGCGGAAAAGCATGCCGGCTCAGACTCCCAGCTTTTGTAACGAATCGACCTATTGAGAAAGGAAGTCCTGCTTCATGCTAGTGCAGTTGAATAGACAACTGGAGAAAATTTTACCCCTGATTACCCCTGCGAGCTTGCTGATCGGCGTGCTTTTGGGCGGTCATTTGTCAGGGTATGCATATTTATCACCGTGGATTTTTGCGTTTATGACGTTTTCCGGCAGCATCAGCTCCAGCTTCAAGGAATTTGTAAAAGTCGTTGTTCACCCGCTTCCTCTGGTGACAACGCTGCTCGTGCTTCACGTCATTATGCCCTTGGCCGTTTTCGGACTCGGTCATGTCGTCTACTCCGAGGATACGCTGACGATTACCGGCCTGCTGCTGGCGGCTGCGATACCTACCGGCATCACCAGCTTCGTCTGGGTCGCCATCTACCGCGGCAATACCGTTCTAACCTTGTCGATCATTCTCGTCGACACCATCCTTTCGCCGTTCGTTGTGCCTTATACGCTTTCCGCCCTGATCGGGGCCAAAGTGGAAACGGATATCGGGGCGATGATGCGCGGGCTGTTCTTCATGATTGTGCTGCCCTCCGTAGTAGGCATGCTGCTGAATCAATGGACGCGGGGAAAAATAAAAGAACAACTCGGACCGAAATTAGGTCCCTTTTCCAAAATCGGCATGGGCATCGTCGTCGCCATTAACGGAGCTGTAGTCGCGCCTTACCTGCGGAATTTCAACGTAAAATTGGTCGGCATGGCGTTATTCGTTCTCGCACTGGCGACCCTCGGGTATGTGCTCGGCTGGCTGATCGCCAGTTGGATGCGCTGGAAGCGCGACACCGTCGTTGCGCTGACTTTTAACAGCGGCATGAGAAACATCAGCGCCGGCGCGGTGCTGGCCGTCACTTATTTTCCCGCTCCCGTTGCGATCCCGGTCGTGCTGGGCATGCTATTCCAGCAGTTGCTTGCCTCGCTGTTCGGCTACTTGCTGGGCAAGCGCTACGGCCCTTCGGAAGCCCCCTCCATTGCCGGGGCGAGGAAGGCTTGACGGTACCGTTAGGTGTGGTGATTTTTCGGGTAGGGGTTCGGGGCCGCTCGTCTCCATATGGTAAATCCACAATAAGAAGAGCTTTGCTACTGTAAATAGTGGTGAAGCTCTTCTTATTTTAAATTCTACTTAAATTATTCATCCCACTAGCCGGTAGAACAAGATTATGATGGTTGTTACCTTTCACCTACTTTCATATAAAAAAACAGGAATAAAGCGGCATATTATGGTATTATTGTTTGGTAAATATTACAATCCAATTTGAATAAAAGAGATGGTTCTTTCGGGATTTGATATGATGCTCTTAGAAAGGGGCCTTGTTTTCCTTGGAGGTATTTGAATACATAAATAAGAAAGTATACGAAAATTTGGAACGGATCTTGCAGAAACTTGATGATAGGCTAGATTTAAAGCTATATGCTATCGTTTTAGACGAGAATCGGGATTGTAATAAAACAGTTCGAGTTAAAAGTGTTTTAAGTGATGGTCAAGAAATCGAAATCATTCAAGAAGAACTAAACGGCCCAGCGGAGGTTTTAAAAAAACTGGGTTTAGTCCATGAGGATCCAGATACAGATTTAAAGCAATTCCTTATTCAACTTGACACGACAAGTTTTAAATCCAGTTTGCGTCCGATAGGTCATTTATCTGAGTCCAATGTCAGTGAGGATCGAGCCGCAATAGAAATCAATGAGGAGTACCAACTTATACAAGAAACAAATGAATGGAATATTTACTACTCCAACAGTTTTGAGCTTGAAATAGATGATAAACATTCTACTATTAAATACATCCTGTCAATCGAGTATACAGATTCGGTAACACGATATATTTATCTTGAAAGACCACAGTTATCTTTCCTTAGAATGATCCTGGATTATTATTTCAAGGACTATTATAAAGTTTTGAGCGATCAGGAATTGTTATTTATTAATAAGGATACCGAGGATATTGAAATTGAAATCAAGTACAAAGAGAACAGTAGTCAGTTCCTCCAGCGGATGGCCCGCTTATTTTTCGGCAAAATACAAGACTTTATCATAAATAGAGTTAATCTAGACAATGTTTCCAGTACAGATAGTGAATTAACAGAAACGGAAAGAAATCAGTATTATATTAACAACTTGCTTGAAAAAATTGATGGAATTTCTACAAGGACGTATGAAGGCGAGAATCCGTTTGGATGTATGCTGCTCCTCAATACTAGCATGCTGGAAGATAGCAAGCTTGTTAAATATTCAATCAGGTTTCAAAATCATCAACCTATTCATTTAGAAGATGCCCGGCGAATTAGAAAATTACTTGAGCTTACGAACAATGAGAGAGATTTGTACTTGATTGCCGATGATACAGCCATCTATGGTGTGGGTGAAATAGATTGGGGCCAGCTTGGGAATAATCTATTGTTCAAAGTGGAGTTTAAGGGAATATCCAGATATGATCTTCTTCTTGTCACAACGGAGAAGAAGGAAGATACGGACGCTCGTGTTGTGGCAGAAGAAGAAGCAAAAATATTCAAAATGACCATGAACTTAGAAATTGTATCTCGCAAATTAATCAGTATTTCTTTTAAACATCCGGGAATTGGTTCCGGGGGCTTTACGCCTGAGCTTTTTGAACGCACTATGAAAGCTCAATTTAAGGAAGCTATTCGCCCTATCACTGAAAAGGAGATTGAAAAGCTCCGGCTTATCATTCAGAAGGCAACTGAGCAACAAAGCGGAACTATGGTTGTAATTACGGATGACATAACTGCGGAAAGTGAATTGCAAAAGCTGCGAAAACAGTCTACCCCGATCCTTCCTACTGAAATTAGCCCGGCATTCATTAAACATCTCACCTCCATTGACGGTGCGATTTATTTTGACACAACGGGCGCTTGTCACGCTATTGGTGTGATTTTGGATGGACTGGCGCAAGCGCATCTGGGAGACGCAAGTCGAGGAGCTAGGTTTCATTCGGCACACCGTTATCTTGAAAAGTTGAAATCAGATAAAAAAGGGTGCGTCATCGCCATCATTTCAGAGGACGGCATGGTCAATCTGATTCCAGAGCAGGTAAACGAAGCTGTTGTACGTCAGTTGGTGAGAGCAATGATAAGCGATATTAAAGGTAATGATGAACTTAGTGAAGAAACCCTTCAAGACTACGATAGCCGCCTACAAAAAGTTGAAAGCGAAACCACTATAGACCATCACCATTATTTTAAAATAGCAGAAACATTTTTCAAGAAAAATCATTTTCTCAAAGCAGCATATTATTATGACAAAGGCTTGAAGACGTGTGGTCGTTTTATTTTGGAATATAATCGCGCTCTTGCAACTTCTTTTCTTAGACACGGCCAGAGTGATGGAATTTCTGCAGACAGTAAACTGCAAGCTTTCAGAGATATTGTGGAACAAATTGGGATAATATTGAAAATGGCAGACGATTCTGAGATTTATTTTAACGATTATAATCAACGTGCCATTGCCTTACATGGAATTGGGAGACTATCTGACAAAAAGATGAAGACGGTTAATTTCAACAACGCTTTACTTGACTATACAAAAGCAATAGAAATTAGAAGGGGTAATAAATATATACTCTATCGAAATCGTGGGTATCTACACGAAGATATGGGGAATTTACACGAAGCTCTTGATGACTACATAAGTTCCGAAATGGAATTATCAGAGGAAGAAACTCTCAAGTCGATAGAGAAACTTATCAAAAAGAACGTCTCCTTATTTTTACATGCCCTCGCCACTTATTCGGAAAAGAAGAATGATAAGCATGATAGCGAAGGTCTCAAAAAGTTGTTAGAGGAATACGGGATTAAACTGGCCGAAGAAAACCCTGAAGTAGCTGCTGCTTTAGAGCAGTATGGTATTAATCAACAGCTGCCAGAAGATGAATAATTTGAGGAGAAGCAATGGGTACAGAGAAAGCACAACTCATAAAAGTAGGGACCGGACGTACAGATAGCCGATTCGCGGTTATCTTTGTACATGGCATAGGGGGCAGCCCTTACGATACTTGGCGAAAAGATTCCCAATCTCAAACACTAATTGAATTACTGGAACAAGATCCAGCATTAAGAGAAGCGGAATTTTACAGTTATGGCTATCGTACCGGCTTGAAGCCTTGGCAATATGATTTCAAGACAGTGGCAGAACTATTGCACTCGGATATTCAGGTCGATTTGCCTGGGAAGGATATTGTATTTGTAGCACACAGTATGGGCGGGTTAGTGGTACAGCAGTATATTGTGAACCGATACGAGACATTTGATGATATCAATCTAAAAACTGTAAAAGGCGCTGTTTACTTATCGGTTCCTTTTCATGGGTCTGGATTGGCTGAGTTATTTCCAAAATGGTTGGCTAATAGGCAAATAAAATCATTGCGTCGGAAAAATCCACAACTTGCCCTGCTTGAAGGGAACTGGAACAAATATGCTTATAGAGGCGGGACGGAGGCTCTCCCAGAAAATTTAAGGCACAAAATCTCACAGATTGCGTTGCGCGGGGAGCGTGATCGGGTAGTAGCGAATGCATCCTCTACTCCGTTATATTTAGGCGCAGAAGTAGTTGCTGTCGATGAGGGACATTCGAGCATATGCAAGGTTGATAGCAGCAGCACAGTTTATAAGACAATCCGTGATTTCTTGCAGAAGCATCTAGAATATCGAACTACAAGTTCTAAAGCAATGATTTTTCATATACATGGATATGACAAACAACAATATGAAGTCCAGCCACAGATTGAGTTGAATTGGACTGAATATTTCGATGTATATGCATCTCCAAGGAAACTGCCTTCAACATCCGAATGGAGTATTATGGGAAAGGCGTTAGGAGAAGCCGCTGATTATTGGTCTCAGAATCGAGCTGCTACGAAAGGATGCGTACGGGTGTATGCTAGTCTTTGCTTGCCTGGAGGAATTCTCATCGGCAGTAGATTTTCTCAGGCAAGAGGTGCGGTGATCGAAATAGCGCAAGGGGGGCAAATATGGTCCTCATTGAGACGTGATCCTTCGTATGAAGTGAATACAAAACGAAAGATGGGAAACAATTCCAGCAGCCAACGTGCTATTGTGGTGCTCAGTGTCAGTAACGATATTGAAAAGACAGTTATTGCTCATTTGATACAAACGGATGTTCAATATGAGCTTCTAATCAATTTGACTCCTCTATCTGGGGCGGGTCAGCGGAGTATAAGCGGTGCGGAGCAGGCAGTCTCATATGCAGTTGAAGTTAAAGCCGCTGTGGATGGATTAAAACAACAGGGTATTGAAAAAATTGATTTATACCTAAACTGTCCATTTGGTGTAGCTGTTTTTGTTGGACATTATTTGACGGCTGTTGGTCCCGTACAAGTATATGATTTTATGAATCCTGGATACGCTCCTGCTTGTGTGATATAGGCAAAGGAAGCACCCCGTTTTTCGAAAAAGCCTGCGATTGTGCAGGCTTTTTACGCGAAAGTGGCTCATTTTGGCGAAAAGCCTGCGATTGTCAGGCTGTTGAGAAAGTCTAACGGGTTTCCTCTCAGATCAATTTTTATATGGGGGGGCACTCATCTCGAAGAGAAAAAATTGATTTAAAACGATCTGAGAGGGGTATTTAGCTCATACTTCTGGTGCTTTTTATGAGCATCCAGGAAAAAAGGGGGGTTCTCAACAGCCTGGATTGTGCAGGAATATCTCGCCGCAAGCATTTCATGCGGCAAAAAACTGCACTTTTGCTGGTTTTCTTCACGCTCCCAAGCAGCTGCGCCCTGGGCTCCAGCGTGCGAGCTGCTCTACAAAACTACGCTTTTGCTGGTTTTCTTCGCGTTACTAGTACCCTATCAATTCTTAAATTGTGGATAAAGTCGTTTTAGCTTAATCCTTGCTTCGTCGGTAGTGAACTGCCAGTCCACGCCCTTTTGGTTTTGGTTTCGGGCATGTCCCCATGCCGATAGTTCGTGAGCCAATTCGGTGATCGAAGGGATGCGTCGTCCCAAACATTGGCTGGACATCGCGCTAAGTTCAATTTCCGCGATATTCAACCAACTGCCATGTTTCGGT